>JAISPH010000201.1 GCA_031275035.1 Treponema sp. | reverse complement strand
GTCGTCCCCAAAGGACTGTTCCCGGACCTTGAAGCCCCGGTCCCGCAGATAGATACGAACCATTTCTTTGTCATGGGTTGAAATGTCCCTGGATAAAACCACAATCATGGGAAAACCTCTGTGTTTGGGATAAGGGAACCGGGAGTATCCGGTAAGCAGTCAGTTTCCTGGCTATCTACGGATCCACGGCCCACTGAAAAACAGCGCGCCTTGAGTTTTTGAACGCAAAACCGCATGGCTCTCAAAAAAACCACCCGTGTTTTTGACAAGCCTGTACATCATATAAATTTATGGGCATAAGGGCAAGGCTTGTTCAATAACCAACCGGATTATTGAACAAGCTTATTGTATAGTATACCATGAATCGGCTGGCGGTTGGCAGATCTGCGGAGCATTAAACCCCAAACGCAAGGAGGCGGCAAAATGATTGAAAGACGGGAATCCATTCTCCAGGAAATCTCTGGTTTGAGCTTGTTCCGGTTAATTTTATTGCCGCAACTGGTTTTTTTTGCGGTAGTATTGTTTTCATGCGCGTCTAGTCCGCCGTCAGATTCCGGCACTCACCCGCAAGGCTATATTTCAAGGTACGAAGGGGCGTCTGAAACACCGGCGGAAGAACGCATGATAACGTATTCGGTGTCATTGGGATTGTCCGTTAAAGACATTGAAGGGACACGGAAGACTATTGCTGAACAAACAAAAATTTATAAAGGATTTATCGTAGGAGAATCGACGAATTATATAACGGCAAGAATACCCGCCGCGAATATGGATGCTTTTATCGGTGAGATAAAGGCCCTGGGGAAAACAGAGGAGGAGCGGAAAAACGGAACTGATATTACCGATCAATACCGGGATAATGTCATACGGCTGGAAAGCTTAAAGACTGTACGCGATAGATATTTGGGGCTGCTTGCAAAGGCAAATACGGTAACTGATATTTTAAGCATTGAGAAAGAACTTGAGCGGGTAAATGTGGAAATAGAAATACTGGAAGGAAAGATAAAATATGCGGAATTAAGTGTGGCATACTCAAGTGTAACGGTTGGTTTTAGGGAAAAGGCAAAACCCGGTCCCCTTGGGTGGATATTTTACGGGATATATCAGGGCATTAAATGGCTGGTTATATGGTAAAGCAGAGGGTATATGGGTCAATTGTTTTTTGTTATTTTGCGCGTATGGGGCGGTACAATTCGCCGCGTCACGGGAGGTAAAGGCCGCCGTAACCATGTGCCCCCCCCCTGCAACTGTTAAGTAATTTTCGGCTACTTATCTGTCCTGTTTTTTTTCTCGTCTTGGCGTTAGGCACACCAGACGGGGGATCCGCGCAGACCGCCGCCGAAATGGACGTGTTGCTGGAATCAAACGAAGTCAGCTTTGCCCAGGCCGCCCGTTTTACGCTGGTTTCGGCAGACCTGCTCGACGAAGTTTCCACGGCCGCCGAAGCCTATGCGCTGGCGCTGGAAAAAGACTGGCTGCCGGCAAATGCCCGGGCGGACAAACCCGTAAAACTCGGCGAGCTGTGTTTTCTTATCATGAACGCATTTGGCCGCAAAGGTTCTTTCCTCTACGCCCTGTTTCCCGGCCCCCGTTACGCATTCCGGGAACTTGATTGGAAGGCGGGGGTCCATACCCCGAGGCTTGCCTCGGTTAAAAAAACTACAACTGAAAAAGTTGTAAACCGATCTTCGGATCGGGGTATGGACCCCCGCCAGTACAATCGGACCAAAGGTCCGCAATTTCCTATCCAACGAAGATACCTCGGGGCTTGCCCCGAGGTATTTCATTAGTTCCGGTAGTGATTTACCCGGCGACCTGCTTGCTGCGCCACGCTACGAGCTTACCCTGACCGGCCCGGACGGAACGGTTGCCGCCCGGACGGCTATGGGGAATGAAGGCTTCAGGATAAACGCCGCTTTGGGAGCCTGGCGCATCGACGTCACAGCCTGCCAAGGGACCATCGAAGCCGGAATGGGAAACTTTTCCTTTACGGTGGGATCGGGCCTTAATTCCGTACGGGTACCGATGAACATGAGCGGACCCTGTTATGAAATACACCTCCCCGCCAGTACCGGCGGCACGGCAACGGCCAATTTTAGCGCGACCTTTGGGGGAACCGGGATTACGCTGACGGCGGCGCCGAATCCAGGCTATGCCCTTAAATTCGGAACGTTTCAATACAACGGGAATCCCATTAGCACTTTGTCTTATACCTTTACCATAACAGCGGATGTAACGGTAGTAGCGGAGTTTATCAATGCCAGCCCTGTCCGGAATGTTAAAGCGGGAGGAAGTGGAGACGGCCTGTCCCGGGAAACCGCGTCCGGTGATTTACAGAAAATGATGGACGCGCTTGCGGAACTGAACGCGAGCTATACCGGCGACGATCCCCTAGTGGTAGAGGTGGCGGCGGGGACCTACAAGCCCAAATATAAACCCAATAGTGATGGTACAACCAGCTCACCCCTTTCCAACGACAAGGATTCTGCGTTTATCCTGCGGCAGGGGTACGGGGCGGTTATCTTGCCGCCGGGGAAAATATAGATGAACCAACCAGGCAGGACCGGTTTAATGCGGACGGAACAGTTAAAAATGATCAGCATAAAGCCGTTTTGAGCGGCGACTTTTCCGGCACAACGACGAAGTTACCGGAAACGGCTCCACGTTGTCTTTTTCGAACAATAGCGAAAACGCGTACCACGTAGTGCTGGGGGTAAACATAGCCGCCGGCAGCGGGACCGTGTTGGACGGTTTCACAATTAGCGGGGCTGCCAGTGGAACTGCTCACATCACGGTAGGTTCAAAAAGTATTCCCCAGTGGTACGGCGGCGGCATGTACAACAACACCTCCTCCCCGGGTATCAAAATCAGAAACAGTATCATCTGGGGAAATACAGCGACCATCAACGGTTCGAATATTTACAACGCTGGTTCCCGAAAACCGGATATTAGCTGCAGCATCGCAGAGGGATCAGGCGGGAGCGACAGCTGGGACCCCGCAGCCGGAAACGACGGCGGGGGCAACCTGGATGCGGACCCGGTTTTTGCGGGTACCGGGGATTATCGCCTTGGAACCGGCAGCCCGGCGATCAATGCGGGGGATAATGTCTGCTATGCCCCGGAAGAACATCCGAATTTGTCCGCCGTTACCGCCGATTTGGACGGTGACTCCCGTATTCAGGGATGGCGGGTAGACATGGGGGCTTACGAAAAGGAGTAGCCGCCGGACGGAACGGCGGGGATATCCTGCTGTTCCGGACCGGAATATTGTTATGGGGGTTGATATGAAAAAAACAGGCGGCAAGAACATGGCGTTTATGGGTCTGGTTTTTCTTTTGGCGGCGGAAATTGCCTGCGGCCAGGAAAAAGCACTTATTCACGACATAAGCGGAACGGTGGAAGTAAAGACCCCCGGAGCGTCGGCCTGGACTCCCGCGCGCCGGGGCCAGGAACTGGAGAAGACCGCGCTTGTTTCCACAGGTTTTAAAAGCACCGCGGTTATCGTTCTGGGAAATTCGACACTACTGGTACAACCCTTGATTCGTTTGAGCATAGAAGAACTTGTTGTCCGGGCGGGGGACGCCGGGAGGGTGGATGTGTATCTGCACGCGGGGCGTATCCGGGTGGATGTAAAACCGCCCTCCGGGGGCACGGCGCAGTTTACGGTCCGCAGTCCGGCGGCGACGGCATCGGTCCGGAGAACGGTCTTTGAGTTTGACGGGATCCGGCTGGGGCTTAACAAGGGACGGGCACATCTGAGAGGAGGCGACCGGAGCGGTATCTATGTAAGCGCCGGCGGGTGGGCGGTAACGGATATTGTAACGGGACGGACGGCAAGCGCCGCGGAAACGGCCAAAGAAGGATTGACGCCGGCTCTGCCTGCCGGAATAGGCAGCGTCCTTCCGGAAGTCAAAATAGACATTTCTCCGGTCATAGAAGCCGGGTTCAACTGGCTGTGGGTTTTTTTCACAGCGTAATCCCCTTGTCCTCGCCCTCCTGAACGTGGTAAATTTTTACCGGAGCCGCGGGGCCGCAAAAACGGGAGGGTTGGGGTTTGAAAGCCGCCATTATTTATGGTTCAAAGTCGGATACGCAGATCATGAAAAAAGCCGCCGAGGTTTTTACGGACTTTGGCGTTTCCTATACCGCCCATGTGTTATCCGCCCACCGGACGCCGGAACTGCTGGGGGAAACCGTCAGGGCCCTGGAAGGGGAGGGCGTGGAGGTGATCATCGCCGGGGCGGGGCTGGCGGCCCACCTGCCGGGGGTGATTGCC
>JAISPH010000156.1 GCA_031275035.1 Treponema sp. | reverse complement strand
AAATTTTGCCTCTCCATGCCTCGTCGTTTTTAGCAAAAACAACGGTTAAACCGATACGCATATCGCCTGTCCGTGTTTCGTGCAGGTGTTTTAAAACCCTTTTCATTGTAAGAAATTAGCAGGTTTTTCTTGGAAATTTGAGGTTGAATATATGATTTTTAACAACATAAGGAAGGGGACAGACCTTTTATAAGAAAAGTATGGAGAATATATATAAATATTATAGAATTAGTAGGATATATATGAAGGAAATTGAGGTAATTAAGTTTTTTTGTATATATGTTTATGTCTACGTAAATATACAAGTGCGTTTGTTTTTATAGTGGTTTCCCAAAGACGGCTATGATCGTCCCCGGCCGCCGCTGAATCATAACCGCCCTGATCCGCCGTATCCTTAGCTGCTTCGGCTTCTTGTTCCCCGTTTTCCGCGTCCCGGCGGCTCTCTGCCGCCGCCTTTTTTGGCTGTTCTACCCCTGCTTTGACAGAGGTTTCCCCGTCGTTACATGAAAAAAACAGAAAAGCAGCGGAGATAAGGAGACCCTTCAACCATTTTCCCATAGAGTAATCTTATTGCCATGTACCTTTTAGTCAAGGAGCCCCGGCGGAAACGCTTTTTGGCGTTGTAACCCAAACGGCGCATAGCGCCTTAGTGGAAAACGAATTACCCTGTCTCCGCATTTGGTGCGGTTTCTTGATACCGGCATACATTTAGTGATATATTCTTGCAAATGTAAACCGTTTTCTTGCCGGAACAGGCCGTTTTCTCAAGACAGTACCATGCTTTTTTCGGGGTATGGGGCGTTCTTTATGCGGAGCCCTGTCCGCAGGCAGCCGGCTCCGCGGACAGGCGGCGGTTACAAAACCGGCATACCGAAGACAAAGCCCAGGGAAAAGCCCCGCTGTTTATGATCCAGCAGATCCGTTCCCATAACGTCAATGGCGGCGTTGAATTTATCCAGCGCCGGGATACGGCTTAGATCCACCCGCACCCCCGTATTCATAACCCCCCTTACGCTGTAATCGGCGCCCAGGGAATCGTTGCTGTAGGAGAAGTTCGAATACTCCGCCAGCCAGTGAACAAAATGCTGGAAGGTATTGGGGAAAATAGTCATATCAAGGCCCATGCCAAAATCGATATTGGTCTTGCCGATTTTGTCCCTGTCGGCCTGCCGGTCATTGCTGTCTATCACAAAGGTCTTTCCCAGCACCGCGGTAGTTTCCAGGGGAGCGCCGAAGAATGAGGCGGCATAGGTAATGGCCGCATAGAACTGGGTGGTGCCGGCGTATTCGTTTTGTTTATTCGCGCCCCCGTTGTCCCCGCCCATATTGAGGAACTGGATATTTCCCCCTACGGCTACCGCGGGATAGGACGCATTCTTAAACGGAAGCTGTACCTTGGCCCCGATAAGAAGATCGTTATTGTCCCCGCCGCCCGCAGTCCAGTATTCGGGCTGGAAATCAAAGACGACGCTTGCCTCGACCCACTTGAGAAAACCGAAATTGGCCCCGATATTGTGGGCCATTTTAACATCATCATCGTTGTCCCAGTCGGGATCGGCGGCGGTAAAATGGTAACCAACGTTAAAGCCAAAGTTCTGTCCCGGCCAGCTTACCCGGGCGGTGGGCAGCCCGTAAATGCTGGTGGCTCCGCTCAGGCCCATGGTGGTAACCGAATCGGAAACTTCCGGCTGGGCCGTAGCGTGAGAAATCAGCGCCAGGGCAAAGATCATTATAATCACAAATAATTTATGCCCAAAGACATAATTTCCGCGCTCTTTTTTCATAACAGATCCTCCTCGAAAAAGCATAAATAGGATAAACAAAAATTGCAATTACAACTTTTCCTCCAGGGCCTCAAAAACAGGCCCCAGTTCATCAAAATGAAGCGCCGCCTGCCGGTCCAGGGGCGTCTCCATATTGTTGATGATCGCCAGCCTGCCCCCGGACCGCAGGGTATAGCCGGGAAGGCCCGCCGCGGGGTATACCGTCAGGCTGGTCCCCAGGATCAACATCAGGTCCGAATTCCGGGCCTCCTCCTCCGCCGCTTTCAAGGCCAGCCGGGGAAGGCTTTCCCCAAAGAAGGTAATCGCCGGTTTAAGCGCCGCCCCGCAGCGGGAACACCGGGGAAGCTTCCCCGCTTTAACCAGGGCGGCGGTTTCGTCAAAGCCCATCAGCTCCTCCGAAACCGCGGAAAGCTGTTCCGCATCAAGGCCCCCCCGGGCGGCAAGCTCTTCCACCCGGGCAGGGTCCGAGCAATGGAGGCAGTAGTGCACCGAAGGAGAACCGTGAATTTCGATAACCCGGCGGCTTCCCCCTTTCTGGTGAAGGAGATCTATGTTCTGGGTAATGAGGGCCTTAAGGAGGCCCTTCGCTTCAAGCTTCCCCAGGACCCTGTGCACCACCGAAGGCTCTTTTTCGTTGACATTGTAGATAAAGTCTCCGGCGGACCGGTAATAAAAGGAGGGGTCCTTCATAAAATAACCGATATCGAAGATCTTCTCGGCGTCCATTTCCTTGTAGAGACCGTTTTTGCCCCGGAAGTCCCGAATCCCCGAGAGGGTGCTTACCCCTGCGCCGGTAAGGGCCGTACAATGACGGGCCGAAGAGATCATCTCAAAGAGGGTATCCGTACTGTTCATAAACTCCCCTTCGCCTAATTTATCTTGGAAAGGCAATTATGCAGATAGAAAACCGAGGCGCCGTCATTGGGAACGATTTCCACTACTTTTTGAAAGTTGAGCATGGCATCGGTATAATTTTTCTGATAGTAGTTGAGCATTCCCTGTTCAAAAAACATATTGGCCCGCATCTTTAGTTCCATTATTTCGGGATCTATGCCGTCGAAGATCTCGAACACCGAAACCGGCGCCGCCTTTCCCTTGACTCTGACCTTCCCGATAAACCGGTACATATAGGAACCGGGGTCTTCCAGCTTTTTGAAGGTTTCCTCGCTGATCGCCATGGAAATTTTGAAAAATTTGGTTATGTTTTCCAGGCGGCTTGCCAGGTTGACCGCATCGGAGATAACCGTATTCTGCATCCGGTCCTCGACCCCCACGACCCCCAGCATCAGGGTTCCCGTATGCAGGCCTATGCCCATGGAGAGGGGGCGGTAGCCGCGGCTCGCCCGGTGCTTGTTGTATTCCAGCAGTTTTTTCTGAATGGCGATGGCGGTACGCACCGCCATATCGGCCCCTTTCTCTTGGGGAAAGAGGGCCATAATGGCGTCCCCCACATACTTGTCTACAAAGCCGTTGTTTTCGATGATCACCGGCACAATCCGGGACAGGTAGGAGTTGATAAATTTAAAGCCCTCCTCCGGGGTCAGATGTTCCGACAGTTCCGAAAACTGCCGGATGTCGGAGAAGAAGATGGTCATCTCCTGCTTAATATGATCCCCCAGCTGCAGATCCATTATGGTGTTTTTTTTCAAAATCGAGAGAAATTCCTTGGGGATGAAGGGGTTGATCGCCTTGAGGGATACGTTGGCTTCCTTCTCGGGCAGTATGGCGTCCTCATCCTTGAGAAAAAAAACCGGACCGGCGGCAAGGTAGTTTTCCGCCACAATAAAGACGAGGAGGACGCCGGCCCGGAGGAAAAGCTGGGGAATATACAGGGGGATGAAAAGGGCTCCCGCCGACACGGAAATGACCAGGCCCAGCCGCATAAAACCGCCCCAGCGCTGTCCTGCCTTCAAAGCCCTCCCGGCGCAGAGGCCGCAGAGGACCACCAGGAACGCCGAATAAGCCCCAAAGCTGAGGGTTACGGCCGCGCCCCAAAGGGGAAGAAGGACGCAAAACGCCCCCGCGGCAAGGATAAGGAAGAGCTTTTCCCGTTTCAGTTTCCCGCAAAGATCCATGCAGACCATACAGAAGGCGGCGGTCTGGAAGCCCCCAAGCCCCAGGATCTGCAGCTTTACCCCCGCCGCCATAAAGGCCGGTCCGGAAAACAGGAAAAAGCAAAGCCCCAGGGCGGAGAAAAAAACGGCGAAAGCCAGGACCGTCCAGGCCCTTTCGAGGAAATTGTGCCGTTTTTTAGGCAGAAGCCGGAAAATAATAACAAGGGCAAAGAAAAAAAGCGCCGAAGAGGCAAAACCGGTAGCAAATAAATCAAAGGCCCCGGATTGTTCTTTTAAGTTATACAGATTGGGAGTCCAGGATAACAAATAGCCATTTTTATCCATGCAATAAGCCAACTTTTTTAGCAATAGAGCTATTCGAAAACCTCAGTTTCCGAATAACAAACAGCTTAAATCCAATATCTTCTTTTAAGCTACTGGATAGTCATATAAAAAGTCAAGGCGTTTGCCGTCGGCGGGATGAACCCTTCGATTCCCCCCTGGAATACAAAAGCCGTTTTTTGCAAAGCAAAAAACGGCCCGATATGCCGCCAGAGGGAATCGAACCCTCGACACAAGGATTTTCAGTCCTTTGCTCTACCAACTGAGCTACAGCGGCTTCTCTAATGCCGTCTTTATATACCGGAGTAAAAAAAAAGTCAATATCAAGAAAGTTGTTGTTTTTTGGGAAAAATACCCGTATAGTATTCATAGGAATGTCCATACAGATCAGTTTACCGGCGTTTTCCAGTGAAGGGGTCCTCTAAACTGCTAAAAAGGGAATTATATGAACAATAAGAAAAAAGTATACCTGGTCCTGGTTATTCTGGCGCTGGCCGTTTCTCCGGCCTTTACCCAGACTTCCGTTGATATACGAAACGCCTACGATGCGTTTACCGATTTGGGCATGGATGTGGCCAGGGGGCTTACCTTCAATTCGACCCTGGGGCTTAACTGGTCCGATGCGTATATAGGCCAGATCCTCAACAAGGCTCCGGAAAAGCTGGTCAATAAGCCTCCCCACTTCGGCATCGGGGTTATGGCGGGGGTTACCTCGATCAGCAAGGACAAGGTCCTGGATGCGCTGAAAAAGGCCGGCATTGATTCCAGTGATTTTGACGATATTTTTGCATTTGCGCTTCCCGCGGCGGCGGGGGAACTGCGGCTGGGGGGCTTCTTCCTCCCCTTCGACCTGGGGGTTAAGGCGGGGGTCCTTCCCTCCCTGGACATCGGGGACATGAACCTCAGCTATACCTTTGTGGGGTTTGATGTGCGCTATGCGCTGCTCAAGGAGGAGTCCAGGGGCTGGAAGCCCAATATCTCCGTGGGGGCTGGCTTTAACTATATCCGTGAAAAATTCGGCGGGATCTCCGTCGGAAGCGGGCCTATGACATGGACGGTTCCTTCAGGAATAAATGGAACTACGGGAGGAATTGTTAGTTTATCCGCCCCAAGTCTTGATCTGGACTGGAGCAATATGACCCTGGACCTTAAAGCCCAGGTTTCCAAGCGGCTTATCTATATCTTTACCCCCTATCTGGGGCTGGGGGGCAGTTTCGGCTGGTCCACCTTCGGCTACGGACTGAATAGCAATATTGGGTATACCCTTTCAGGAGGAGGAGGACCGGGCACTATGGGTAATCTAAGAGACGATCTGGCTAAATTGGGAATTCCTTTTGACGTAGACGCCACCAGCCTTTCCGGCGAGGAAAAGGTCTTTACCGCCGGGTTCAGGGCCTACGGCGGGCTTGCCATCAATATATGGAAAATCATTCTGGATGTTACCGGCATGTATAACTTTCTGGACCAGAACTACGGGGCCAGCGTGGGCCTCAGGGTCCAGATTTAGGGCCGATTCCCCCCCTCTAAAGTTCCCCTGCGGAAGCGGTTTCCGGACACGGCCCGCCTTCCAGTTAGCGCCGACGGGAAAGGGCGATGGCCATTTTGACCTCCGCCACTGTCGAACCAAGCCGGGCGGCGATAAGATCCGGCGAAAGCCCCGACTTGGAAAGCTCCGCCGCCTGTTCCGCAAAGGGAAGGGGCGCCGGTTCTATTTCCCGTTCCGTCCGGACAAAGAGGGGCAGTTCCTGGGCGGCTTTGTCCGGGGTTTCCGGCCCGCCCGGAGGCTTCGGCTGGACCGGACCGGCCTCTGCGGCGCTGTAGGCGGCAAGGGCGCTGGTCAGATCAACCGGCGCCTCGGCGTCTCCGGCCGTCTTGCCGCCGGTCCCTTCGGGTCCTGCGGCGGCGGAATTTCCGGCGGAACTTTTGGCATGTCCGGCTTTACGGCCAAGCGCGGCATAGGCGGATTCTTCGCTGCGGCGGCGGTTCAGCTCCCGGGCATAGAGGGTAATGCGGCGGTCCGCATCTTCCAGCAGGGCCCGGAGGGTTTTGACCCGGTCCTCCACCAGCCGGGCGTCCCGGTCCGTAACGGCGTCAATTTCGGCGATAAGCTTGTCCACCTCTTCCCTGAATTCCGCCAAAAGCCGTTCCGCTCCGGTTCTGCGCCTGATGTAGATAAAGAAAAAACCACAGAGGAGAAGGCTGGCGGCGGAAAAAAGCACTGCTAAGGTCATAAACTGTCCTGCAAAGCCGTTCTATCCGCTTACATCAATGATCTTTCCCAGGGCGGGATCCCGGATAACCAGGCTCTCCGGCTGCTCTTCGGCGTTTTTGTCCCCGGCCCCTTCTTTGCCCTGTTTCTGATCCCCGTTCTTCCGGAAAGAACGGTCCTTAACAGCCTCGGCCCCCTCCCCTACATCCTGGGACTCGTTAACCGACTGAATCCGCTCTTCCGTCTTCTGCTGGGCTTGAATACCCTGGAGAGTCTGCTGGATCTGGAACCCCTCCCGCTGGGCGGCCTGGCTCTTGCCCACCTTTTCCACCTGGGTAAAGAGGGTCTGCAAATCAATTGGCTGTATAGCCATCGGGTCCTCGCTTTATATCCTCGCTGGTTTCTTCGTACTTGGTTACCCGTATAAGCCCGTTTTCCAGAACAAAGGTAACCGCCCGGTATTCGTTGCGGACATCTTCCTTGGCGTCCCGGATAAGGATCTTAACCCCCGGATATACCTTGCTTGAGGCCGACACCCGGCCCCTGGTTTTAAGGCCGTTAAGGAAATTTTGAACCTTGCCGATATCCTCGTTGATCTTCTGCATGTCCGATACCAGGATCTGACGCTTGTCCATCAGTTCCTGCATATAGGCCTCTTTATCTTCCGGCAGGGACTTGCGCTGTTTCTTTATATTGATAAGGGTCTGGAGATTAAGCTGAATTTCCTCAAGCTGCCGTTCCGATTCGGCCTTCCGGGTTTCCAGCCGGTTGAGTTCTTCCTTGCTCTTGGGATCGAAGCCCACCTCAAAGACGGTCTCGGTGCCGCTGGTGGGGCTCCCCAGGATCTTGGCGGTGATCTCCTCCGAAGCCCGGTGCCGGCCGCCCACAATGTGGGCCCGTTTGCCCTGGCAGATGATCCGCTTAAAGGCGTCCACCTGGGAATTGATGATGCCGTCGGAGGCTACCACCATATTGCCCGCCTCCACCGTGGCGTTCTCGATAAACCGGGCCCAGATGGAACGTCCCGCCCGGACCATGCCGGCGCTCTTGCCGGTAATGCCCTGGTGAACGATAACGTCCCCCTCGGCGTCCAGTTCCGCCTTTTCCACGGTGCCGTTCACTTCGATATTGCCAGCGGCCTTAACGGAAAAGCCGTCTTCCACATTGCCGTTGATAATAACCGTTCCCAGGAAGATGATATTCCCGGTTTTAAGATCCACATTCCCCTGAACGGTGTACACCGGCTCCACATTGATCTTTCCCGAGACCACCACCACCTGACCGTTCATATCGGCGATGACGGTAGCGCCGTCGTCTCCCACATGGACATTTTTACCCAGGGGGATGGCAATATCCCGGCCGCTTTTGGCGGGAATAACCTTGCCCGTAACGGTTCTGCCCACGGTCCCGCTTTCGGCGGGGATCTTCTTGGCCAGGGGCTGGCCCTCCACCACATTCTGAATAATGTTAAGTTCCTTGAAGTCCACCCTCCCGTTGGAGCTTTCCCGCAGGCGCAGGGTGGTCTGATCGGTTTCAAAGTTATACTGAATATAGGCGTCCCGTCCGTTTACGGGCCTGGTCCCTTCGGCAACGCAGACCGGCTCCTTGAAAACCGGCCGGTCGGCAAAATCCCGCAGGAAATCTTCCTTTACCCCGTAGGTAACCCGGTTATTCCTCAGAAAGCTCAGGTAGGTTTCCACCGGAATATCGCAGCCCCCCGCCCCCGGCGGGCTTACCTGGATATAGGCTTTCATCTCCTGTTCGGAAATGTCCAGCGAAAGCATGGCGTCGTTGACGGGATTCTGCTCAAAGGAGCCGACCCGGACATATATTCCGGCCGCTTCCCTAACCACGGCGCTGACCTTCTCCGTATCGATATCCTTAACCAGGCGGGCGTTAAGGGCCTCCAGGGCCTTGGCCTCGTGGATCTTCTTGCCCCGGCCTATAGGCGGCACCACCTTGAGGAAGGCGCCGTCCCGGCTCAGGTGGACAAAGGCGTCGCCGTCCCGGTCCTCCACCACCGCCGCGGCCGCTTCTTCCCTCTCCCCGGCGAGGGCGGCCAGAACCTCTTCAACCTTGACCACCTTCCGCTCATAGGCGCGGATCTTCCAGTTTTTCTGGCCGGTCCCCAGAAAACCCGGACTTCCCCGGATAAGCACCTCGTATTCCAAATGCCTCACGGGAAGATTGAGAAGGGTAGCGGCCTCCGCCACCGCCGCTTCCAGGGTGGGACCTTCGGCGTCGATGCTCTGAATGGCCCTGTCCTGGGTTAACTGTTCCTTGATGAGGTGCTGAAGCTGAACAAAATCAACCATGGCCGCTCCCTGAGGGGATACCTGCTTCAACCTGGAAGTCTGCCGCGCTTCGCGCGTAAACCCCCAATTTACCCTGCAAACTCCCACGGATTTTTAGTCCGACGCAGCCCGATAATCGGGGTTTTTGCGTCCCTGACGGCGCGAAAACCCACAAGCGCAACAGACTGCTAGACTATACCCTTGCGGATATTGGTCAATTTGGCCCGCAGCCGCAGTATGGCCTTGGTATGCAGCTGGGACACCCGGGACTCGGTTACCTCCAGCACCTGACCAATTTCTTTAAGGGTCAAATCCTCATAGTAATACAGGACCAGTATCTTCTTTTCTTTATCGGGCAGTTCGTTAATGGCGTCCACTATTACCCGGCGGATTTCATCTTTTTCTACAATAACATCGGGATTGAGGCTCGAAGGCGCCTCTATACTGTTTTCTATGGAAACCTTGTCGTTCTCGTCCCCGGAAAACCACACGTCATTCAGGGAAAGAATGGCGGTGCCGGAAATTTTCATTATCGTCTTTTGATACTCTTCCTCGTTTATGCCCAGGGAGTTGGCAATTTCCTGATCCGTGGCAGTCCTTCCCAGCTGGGCTTCCAGGGAACCAATGGCGTCCTCCACCTCCCTGGTCTTCTGCCGTACCGAGCGGGGAACCCAGTCAATAGAGCGCAGTTCGTCAAAGATGGCGCCCCGGATCCGGGTTACCGCATAGGTTTTGAATTTTACGTTTTTATCGGGATCGAATTTGTCGATGGCGTCCAGAAGGCCGAAGACCCCAAATCCTACCAGGTCGTCGAATTCTACATTGTGGGGCATGCCCACCGCCACTTTTCCGGCGACATACTTTACCAACGGGGCGTACTGTTTTATAAAGGTTTCTCGGATCTTCGGGTCCCTGCCCCGGCGGTACTCAAGCCAGAGCGCATCTTCAGCTTTCTGTTCGGAGGAACAAGGCGGCGCCTTGTTCCCGAGGACATTCCCCATAACCCTATCCTTTTTCATCTCGTTTTAATATGGTTTGTATGGCCGAAGCCATTTCTTTGGCGTTAAAGTCTCCGTCTAATTTTTCGGGTTTATTACCGCTGGCCGGCCTGGAAACCTCCTGGGGTTGACCCTCGTCCATGACCGGGATAAAGACTTCCGCCATGGCGTCTAAATCCGGCAGGGTATCCACTTCGCCGGCTCCGTCCGCATCGGCCGCCGTGGGAACCGCTATGGAGAACGAAGCCCCCGGCAGGGGTCCTTCTCCCGCCTCTCCCTTTGAAGTATAGCCTTCTTCACCCTTCTGATCCAGACCCAAAACATTTTCCCCAAAAGAGTCGGAATTGGGGTCCAGGACACCCCCCTGCTCTTCCGCATCGTCCCCGTTGACGGATATATTGATCCGGGAGCCGGGAATTTCCTCTTCCGAACCGGAGGAAAGCAGCTCCGGCAGAAACTGGCCTATCACCCAGTAGGCGCCCCCCGCAAAAAGGGCAAAGATCACGGCAAAGGCCAAAGCCCGGAGCAGGGCAGCGAGGAACCCGGCGCCGCTGATAAAACCTATCAGCAGGGAGAGAATGAAACCCGCGCCACCGGCAATGACGTACAGCCTGGGATTAAACACCGCCGTCCCTCACCTGGTCCCCCCGGCCAAAAAGACGCCGCATCATATTGCCCAGGCCCCCGCTTTCCCGGACTTCGCTCTTTTCCATACGGCCCACAATATGCTGAACGCACTGGGAGGCCTTGCACTTGGGGTCGATTACCATAAAGGGCCGCTGCCGCAGCACCGCCTGGGAAACCACGGCGTCGTCATAGACAAAGCCCAGATACTCCACCTTGAGGTTCAAAAACTGGCCCGCAATATTGGTCATCCGGTCCGCCACCTTCCTGGCCTCTCCCACGGACTTGACCCGGTTTATCACCAGTTTGAGCCCCATGTTGAGGCTGTCTATCTCGGTGGCGATGATCTTGATAATGCCGTAGGCATCGGTGATGGCCGTAGGTTCCGGTGTGGTGATGATCACCGCGTCATCCGCGGCGGCGATAAAGTCCATTACATTGCTGGAAACGCCGGCGCTGGTGTCGATGATGATGATGTCCGCATTGGAAAGGGTATCCAGTTCGCTGATAAAATTCTGCCGCTCGTCCTCGGTAAGATTGGCGATTTTGGAAAATCCCGAGGCTCCGGCCACGATGGAAATGCCGTAATCGGTTTCCACCATGATTTCTTTCATGGTTTTCTGCTTGCGGATCACATGATAGAGATTGAATTTGGGGATCATGTTCAGCATGACGTTCACATTGGCAAGACCCAGATCGGCGTCCATGACCACCACCTTTTTTCCCATCCGGGCATAGGCCAGGGCCATGTTTACCGACATATTGGTCTTTCCAACCCCGCCCTTGCCGCTGGTTACAGTGATGATCCGGGTTTTCTTGGCCTCCCTGGGTTTGACCGCCGCAGATTTATCCCGGGGGCCGTTCTTTTGCCGCATTATTTCCCGCAGTTTTTCAGCTTGATCTTCCATCATTCTCTCCATCGAATAATCTTTGAGTCGTCATGGGGAAACCGTTTTTCAATTTTCTCCCGGTCTATACGGAATTCTTCAAGGTTAATCAGAAAACTCACCGCCGTGGCGGTCTGCAGGCCGTGGGGTACATCCTGGTGGCTGGTTATATAGGCGGCGGATTTGCCCCCCTCGGAGAGGGCGCTTATCACATTTCCTACCCGCCTGGTCTCATCCAGCTTGGTAACAATGACCGACCGGTACTTGAAGGGTTCAAACTGCCGCAGTATATCCCGGATATCGCTGACCTTGGTAGCCGCCGCCAGGACAAGGTATACATCCGCCTGGGAGCCGCAGACATCCAGGAGCAGCTTCATCTCTCCCAATTCTACCGCATCCTGGGGGCTCCTTCCGATGGTATCGACCAGGATCAGATCAACATCCTCTTTGTAAAGGGCCAGAACCTGCCTGAATTCCCCCTGGCTTTTCACCACCGAAACGGGGATATCCAGAATTTCGGCGTATTTTTCTATTTGCTGCGCAGCCCCCATGCGAAAAACGTCAATCGTGATAATCCGTACCGGGAGGGGCTTCAGCCCGGGAGCGGCTCCCAGGCTGAAAAGGGCCGCCAGCTTGGCAACGGTGGTAGTTTTCCCTACGCCGGTGGGCCCCACCAGGATCATGATCCGGGGTCCCCGCCGGGAATCCCAGGGCTTTGCCTGGGCCCCGTCGTCCAGGGTTATGGTTTCCCCTATCCATTCTACCGCCCGGTCCTGGACCAGGTTATCATCCTCCAGGTCCTCCAGGGACAGTTCTTTCCTTGCCCGGTCCAGGATCTTTCTGATAAAAGCCGGGGAAAAATCATTCAGGGTCAGGATATCCTCAAGCCGGCTCAGGGCAGGATGTTCTCCGGGGGCTGCGGCGGCGGCGGTTTCAAGCTGTTCCTTGATAAATTTAACGTCTTTGGCCAGCGCCTGGAAGGCGGCGTCGGGCTTTCCCGCTATGGCCAGAAGCTTTGCCTTCTCCGCCTCCTGCCGCCGCTTTTCCTCCTCAAAATCCAGGGGCCGCTGGGGAGCCTGGCCGGAATAGCCCGCGGTATTTCTGAAACCCTGGGAAACGGTTCCGGTCAGCTCCACCCCTTCCCGGGAAAACCAATTGAAGGGCCCGCCCCCAATCCGCACCGTTTTCTGGAGCATCACATTTATCTTAGCCCATTCTCCGTACTTGGAGCGGACCTTGCGGATACACTCTTCATAGGTAGGCGCCTGTTCGATAAACTGTTCCATTTCCTCTTCCCTTCTTTAACTTGCCAGCTTGATTTCGCCTACCATTTCTATAGTAACATCGGGAACAATCTCGGGCACCGAAAATACCACCAGATCCGGAAGCTCCCGCTCGGTGGAGGATTTAACCAGGGAACGGGCCGCTTCGGAACAGAGCACCACCGGGAACCAGCCCTGTTCCTGAACGGACGCCACGGAACGGGAGAGGGCCTTTATCCAGGAGTTGTGCAGGGGCGGGTCCAGGGCGGAAAGGACCCCCGAAGAAGTTTCCACCCGGCTGTCGACGATCTGCTGTTCCAGGTTTCTTTCGATGGTAAGTACCCGCAGCCGCTTGTCGTCGTCGGCATACTGAAGGCAGAGCTGCCGGGAAAGGGCCTGCCGGGCCTTTTCGGTAAGGAAACCCACATCCTTGGTAACCGGCCCGTAATCCGCCAGGGCTTCCAGGATCGCCACCATATTGCGGATGGAAACCCGTTCCTTGAGGAGGGACTGGAGCACCTTCTGGATCTCCCCCAGGGAAAGGGCCTTCTGGGCTTCCTCCACCACTGCGGGATATTCTTTTTTGATGGTATCCAGGATCTTCTGCGTTTCCTGGCGGCCCAAAATCTCCCAGGCATGGCGCTTGATAATTTCGGTCAAATGGGTAGCGATAATCGAAGGGGGATCGACCACGGTATACCCCGCCCGTTCCGCCTCGTCCCGTTTGTCCTCTCCCAGCCAAAGGGCGGGAAGGCCGAAGGCCGGGTCCCTGGTCCTCTCGCCGGGAAGCTCTTCCCGTACCCCGCCGGGGTTGATGCAGAGGTAGAAGCCCATGCGGATCTTGCCCCGGCCTACTTCAACCCCCTTTATCTTAAAGCAGTATTCCGACGGCTCAAGCTGCATATTATCAACGATATGTATAGAGGGGATCACCAGCCCCAGGTCCAGGGCTGATTCCCGGCGCGTGCGCTGAACCCGTTCCAAGAGTTCCGCTCCCTTGTCCCGGTCCACCAGGGGGATAAGGCCATAGCCCAGCTCCAGGGACAGGGGGTCCAGGGGCACCACCGGGGACAGTTCCCCCATCCCTTCCTGGGGTTTCTTGGCCTCCGCCGCCCTTGCGGCAGCCTCAAAACTCTGCCGTTTCTGTTTCCGGCTCAGCCGAAAGGCAAGAAGACCCAGGAGAAAGGCCATGGGGAGCAGCACATACCAGGGAAAACCGGGAATGAGGGACAAGACCACCAGGACAAAGGCGCAGATCCAGTAAACCAGCGTCTCCTGGGACAACTGCCTGGAAACATCCTCCCCCAGGGTGCCGGTGGAAACCGCCCTGGTTACGATGATGCCCGTGGCGGTGGAGACCAGCAGCGCCGGAAACTGGGAGAGGAGGCCGTCCCCAATGGAGAATGCAATATAGGTTCCCAGGGCGCTGGAGATGGGTTCATCATGCAGAGTTACCCCGATGATGATGCCTCCCAGGATATTCACCACGGTGATGAGGATTCCTACCTTAACGCTGCCGGAGATAAATTTACTGGCGCCGTCCATGGCCCCGTAAAAATCCGATTCCAGCTGGATATCCTTTTTCCGTATCTGGGCCTCCTCTTCGGTGATAGCCCCGGAATTAGACTCCGCCTCCACCGCCATCATCTTGGTCGGCATCGCATCCAGGGTGAACCGGGCGGCCACCTCGGCGATCCGGGTGGACCCCTTGGTTATCACCAGGGCCTGAACGGCGATAATGACGATAAAAATGATAAAGCCCACCACCAGGCCTTCGGTCCCGCTGGAACCTACCACAAAGGTGGAAAAGGCCCGGACCATACGGCCGTCAAAGCCGGCGCCCTTGGTCAGGATAAGCCGGGTGGAGGAAACGTTCAGGGCCAGGCCGAAGACGGTTACCACCAGGAGCATGGTGGGGAAAACGCTGAAATCGGTGGCCTTCCTGGTGTAAAGCACAATAAGGAGAATCAACAGGGAGAGGATCAGGCTCATCGCCATGAGGGCGTCCAGCAGCACCGTGGGGAGGGGAATGATGAGCATCATCACCGTCGCTACCACCGCAACGGCAATGGCAAAATCCGCCTGATTTTTGAAAAATCCGCCAGCCAATATTCTTCTGACGTCAGACACAGCCTGCATCCTCCCTTATGCGCCCAGTCCCGCGGTTCTGCGGCGCTCTTCATTAATGCGGGTTACATGGGCCAGTACTGCGGCAATGGCCTCCCAGTACCTGTATGGTATAATGTCCCCCACCTCGGTCTCCGCAAAAAGCGCCCGGGCCAGGGGCTTGTTCTCTATCAGGGGCACTTCATTTTCTTCGGCAATCTGCCTGATCCTGAAGGCCACCTCGTCCGCTCCCTTGGCGGTTACCATGGGGGCGGGCATGGAAGCATTGTCGTACTCCAGGGCCAGGGCAAAGTGGGTCGGATTGGTGATCACCACATCGGCCTTTGCCACATTAACCGCCATATTCCGGCTCATAAGCTCCCGCATACGCTGGCGCAGCCGGGAGCGGACCAGGGGATCCCCCTCGTACATCTTCCGCTCTTCCTTTACCTCTTCCCTGGACATTTTAAGGGATTCCCGGTACTGCCAGCGCTGAAACATATAATCGGGTATTGAGAGAACCAGAAGGAGCAGGGCCGAGATAATCAGCATCCTGACGGCGATCCCCGCCACCAAAGATATTCCCTGCCAGAGGCTGGCGGTCTGAAGGTTCCTCAGCTCGTCTATTCTGGACCGGATAAGCAAATAGGCCACCGTCCCGATAATCGCCATCTTGACGATGGATTTGGCAAAGTTGAAGAGCCCCTCCATGGAAAAGATACGCTGAAAATAACGGCCAAAATGGGGCAGTACCTTGGAAAAGTTCGGAACCAGGGGCTTGGCGGTAAAGAGAAAACCGACCTGCACCACATTGGCAAAAACAGCCGCCGCCATGGCCGTCAGGGTTATGGGCAGCACCAGCCGTATAAGGTAACGGAAGAAGATCCCCAGAATGACCCTGTCGTTGACGGGGTCCAGCTCCGCCGCCCGCTGGAAGAAGAAGCGGAGCATTTCCACGCAGGTCCGCAGCATATAGGGAGCCAGGGCAAAGACAACCAGGGCGGGAAGAAGCAGCACCAGGGCGCCGATAAGCTCCTGGCTTTTGGCCACCCGGCCTTCTTCCTCCCGTGCCTTACGGATCTTGTATTCCGAAGGCTCCTCGGTACGGCCCTCGTCTTCGGCGGCAAACCACTGAAGATCGATAAACAGGGCAAGGGCGGACCCGGCGGACGGCGGCGTTTCATGTTCCGCCCTCCAGGATCCGCTCTCCGGGATCCATTCGTACTTCATCCCCGTCATAGGCTGTCCTCGATCTGCCGCCCAATTTGGATGTAGAGACTCTCCATGACGCCGAACCCGGCCTCCACCACCCTGCTGAAGGCTTCCACCATAAAGGGCAGGGTTCCAAGGATGAGCACAAAGGCTACGGTGATAGAGATGGGAAAACCTTCGGTCAGGATATTGATCTGGGGGGCGGCTTTGGAGATAAGCCCCGTGGCCAGGGAAGTAAGAAAGAGGGTCCCCAGGATAGGCAGGGAGATGATGATGGCGTCCAGGAAAAGCCGGGACAGGGAGGAGAGAAGCATCCCAATCGCCTTCTCCCTCCCGGAGATTAGGGAGAAAACATTTACCGACTGGATGGAACGCCAGAACCCCCCCAGAAAGAGCTCGCTGAAACCGCCGGCGGAGAGGAAGACCAGCATGGCCACCAGGTTCAGGTACTGGCCCATCAGGGGATTTTCCACCTGGGCCAGGGGGTCAAAGGTTACGGAAGCGCCGAAACCCATTTGAAGGGAAAAAAACTGCCCCGCCGTGGAAAAGGCCGAAAAGACGATGGTTATGAAAAATCCGATGATGATCCCGATAAGCCCCTCCCCTATAAGCAGCAGCAAAAAGCTAAGATTAAAGGGTCCCTGCGCCGTCAGCTCATAGAAGCCGGTTCCCCAGCCGGCGGCCCGGGCGCTGGGAAAAACCGCATAGGCGGCAAAACCCGCCAGCGCTATCTTCACTACCTGAGGATGATCGTTCGAAGACAAAAGCGGCGCCGTTTCTACCATGGCCAGCGCCCGGACGGCGATTAAAAGGAAAACCGGAGCGGCGGCTAATAATTCGTTAAGAATTCCTTCTTCAATCATCCTAAATAAGATCCCCCGCCGTAATAGAACACACTACCGCGCCATATCCGAAATTGTCGTAAAGAGCCGCACCGTATAATCCCCCAGGGAAGAGAACATCCAGCCCCCAAAAAACGCCAGTACCAAAAGGATGGCGATAACCTTGGGTACAAAGGTAAGGGTCTGTTCCTGAATCGAGGTTGTCGCCTGAAGAATCGCCACTACCAGCCCCACGATAAGGGCGGTAAACAAAAGCGGCCCCGCCAGCAGCAGCACCTCCCGAATACCCCCCTGGAGGAGGCTCGTAATCTCGCCTACGCTCATCGCTTACCCCTATATAAAGGAACGAACCAGCTGATCCGTCAAAAGCCCCCAGCCGTCCACCATAATAAAAAGAATTAATTTAAAGGGCATGGAGATCATCACCGGCGGCAGCATGATCATGCCCATGGACATAAGAGCGCTGGCTACCACCATATCGATTACGATGAACGGAATAAAAAGCAGAATGCCTATCTTAAAGGCCACCGTTAATTCGTTGAGGATGAAGGCGGGGATCAGCACATAAGTGGGCACATCCGCCAGCGTATTGGGCCGCTCCAGACCCCGCATCGCCATAAAGAGCCGTATATTGTCGGGCCTGGCCTGCATCTGACGGTACATAAAAAGACGGAGCGGCCCTTCCGCCTCCTGGTAGGCCTCCTGCACCGTCATATTCCCCTCCGCCATGGGCTGCACCGCATTCCGGTAAATGTCGTCAAAGGTAGGCCACATGATAAAAATAGTCAAAAAGACGGATATTCCCAGAATTACCTGAGTGGGAGGAACCTGCTGCAAGGAGAGGGCCTGTTTGATAAAGTTTAGTACTATCGAGATGCGCAGAAAACTGGTCATTAAAATGATGATGCCCGGCGCCAGGGAGAGAACCGTAATGAGGAGGAGTACCTGGAGGGAAAAGGCTACTTCCCTGCCCGACTCGGGATTCCTGATGGTAAGATCGATGAAGGGGATTACCGGATCCGCCGGCGGCTCGGGAATAGCCACGGTCCCCTCGGTGGACATACCCGGAAAAGGCGGCGGGGTCTGGGCCGTCAGGGAAAGGGGAAGCAGTAGCAGCAGGAAAAGAACCAGCGCCCGGATCATTACAGCCCCTTCAGCCTTTCCCGGCGTTTGCGCACATTATCCGCCCCGGGCCGCCGGTCCGCCTGAAGGCCGCCCAAACGGCGTAACAGGGCCTTAAAGCCGGGCAGTTTGAGCGCGGCCGGTTCCGCGCCGTCAAGGGTATCCTGGAGCATGGCCGTTACCTCCGCTTCCTGATCGGTAATTTCCGCAATGAGGGAAACGCCGCCGTCGCCGGCCCCAAGCAACCATGTTTTGGCCCCCACCGAAACCGCATAGAGATAACGGCTTGAGCCCAGAGGAACGCTGGACAGCACCCTGATATGGGGATTCCGCGGAACCGGCGGACGGGTAACCCGTTTAAGCCAGAATACAATGCCGTAAATGGCCGCGGCGGTAAGAGCCAGCACCGCCACCATACGAAACGCCGCCGGGAAGGATGTTCCGCCGGCGGCGGCCGGCGCGGGAACGTCTCCCAGGACGATAAGGCTTTCGTCGGTTCGCGGAGGAACGTCTTCCAGAACTATACGGCTCTCATCGGTTTGCGGGGAAACGGCCCCTTCCGCGAAAACGGACGGCTCCGGCGTGTCCGGACTTTGAGCGGATACAACTATGGCATTTAAGAGTAAACAGGCGCTAAAAAAAAAGGCCCCTAAACGAAACCGATTCAGTTTTTCCCCTCCCAAGTACAAACTGACCTTAATTCCTTATATTGCTTATATTTATACTATGCTTTACAGAGAAAATCTACCCCATTTCGTTCATTCTTTCGATGGTAGAAACGATTTCGGTAACCCGGACGCCGAAGTTTTCATCAATGACCACCACTTCGCCCTTGGCAATAAGCTTATGGTTGACCAGTATATCCACGGGCTCGCCGGCCAGTTTGTCCAATTCGATAATAGTCCCTTCGCCCATGCCCAGGATTTCCTTGATCAGCTTCCTGGTACGGCCCAGCTCAACGGTCATCTCCATAAAGACATCCATGATAAGGCCGATATTGCCCTGTTCGTGGGAGGCGCCCTGGGACATCAGGCTGGGAAACTGTACGGGCTGGACCTTGGAGGGCATACCCATACCGCCCAGACTTCCCACGCCGGGCATAGCCATTCCCCCCATATTCATGCCGCCCATGGAGGAGGCTCCGCCCATGGCAGGGGCTCCCCCCAGGGCGCCCATGTCCATGCCGCCGAACCCGGACATGGCCCCAAGATCGGGAGCCGCCGCGGAACCGCCGTTTAAGGCCCGGACTATATCCTGGACCACGGACTGGCTGAAAACTTCCCAGATCTGGTGGCTCTTGCCGTCCCCCAGGTTGAGGTCGTAAATGGCGCTGACAAAATCCCCGGCGGGCAGGGCCGCCACGGCCTTGGGCACATTGGCTGCCTCTGGAGAAACCGAAGCTACCTGCTTATTGCCGGTCTTATCGGTCAGGGCGGTAATCTGAGTGCCCAGGACCTGATTCATCACCTCGCTGATAACCGACAGGGCCATCTCGTCCAGCTCGATGTTTTCCTCTTTGTTCATCAGGCTGGCCAGGGTTTTGGCGGTATCTTCGGAGATAAGAAACACATGTTCTCCGGGAAACCCGCCGGTAAAATCGGACTTGATCGCGGTAACCATATCGGGAAGCTGCTGCAAAAGGGCGTCCCGGCTGCTGCTTGTAACCTGGGGTCCCCGGAGGGTAACCTGGGCGCCGGTAAGCATGGAAAGGTTGGAAGACTGGGCTTCAACAGTGGAGGCAAGAAAATTCTGCAGGTCCCGGCGTTCATTTTCGGAACCCCCGGAGGACGCCGGAGCCGGTGCGGGACTGCCAAGACTGGAGGAATCTACGCCTGCCAACAGTGCATCAATTTCATCCTGCGAAAGAGCGCCATCGCTCATAATACTTCCTCCCCTTCAGACGCGAGCTCTTCAAACTCTTCCTGTTCAAGATCCGCGATTTTCTTAACAACCTGTACCGCCATTTTTTTCCCAATAACGCCGGGACGGCACAGGAATTTCTTTTTGCTGCCAATGTTGAGGGAAAAGGGATCCCCCACCCGGACATTGTAGAGCTGAATCACGTCTCCGGTTCTGAGGGACAGCACATCCCGGACCGGAACCTGTATTTTCCCAATTTCAGCTACTACATTAACATCGACAGTTGCCAATTTATCCTTGAGGATATTGAGGTTTTCCGTGGTGGCCCCCCGGCGTACCGAAGAATACCAGAACTGGGCGGACAACTTGCCGATGATGGGCTCTATGGTCAGGTAGGGTATGCAGAAATTCATCATCCCCTCCACATCACCGACCTTGGTCTCCAGGGTTACCAGAACCACCATTTCCGTGGGGGGTACGATCTGGGCAAACTGGGGATTGGTATCGATCTGCCCCAGCCGGGGACGGAGGTCGATTACCTGTACCCAGGCTTCCCGCATATTCCCCAGGATACGGACAATGATTCCTTCCATGACCGAAGTTTCGATGTCGGTCAGTTCATGCTGAGCCTTGGTTCCCTCCCCGGTGCCGCCGAAGAGGCGGTCAATGATGGAAAAGGTAATGGCGGGATCAATTTCCAGGATGGCGTTCCCCTTGAGGGGGTCCATGTTGATAATGGCCAGCGTGGTGGGGGTCGGAATGGAACGGATAAATTCTTCGTAGGTAAGCTGATCCACCGACGCCACGTGGACATGGACCATGGACCGGAGCTGGGCTGAAAGGCTGGTGGTGGTTAACCGGGCAAAGGTCTCGTGCATGATCGAGACTGTGCGGATCTGCTCCTTGGAAAATTTATCGGGCCGCTTAAAATCGTAGATCTTTATTTTGCGGGTATCCGCGGCGGGCCTGAAATCCTCGGGCTCCGTATCCCCCGCATTTATCGCCGTAAGCAGCTGGTCTATTTCTTCCTGGGAGAGAACTTCGGTCATATCCGCATCCTAAACCACTTTCCGTAGAATTTGCAATGGGAGACCCCTTTCAGCAGGGGGAAAGCTCCGGGCTTCCCCGGAGTTTTAGTACATTTCACTGACTTCAAGCTGGTTAAATGTAATAATCCTGGCCTTGGAATTAACCAGAAGCCTGGTATTCAGGGCTTCTATGATGTCCTGTTTAAGCCGCTCTTCGTTTGCCGCATCAAGCTCGTCGGCGTACTTGCTTCTGAAGAAACTGCGTACAAAGTCCCGCAGTTCGTAGAGCCGGCTGGTCAGTTCGGTCTGGGCATTCCGGTCATTTTGATCGTAGCCGATGATCATGTCCACTACCACCGAATGGGGGGTAGCGTCCCTGGTGCTGGTTCTGATCACTCCGATAGAGGTAAACATGGAGTACTCCGGCCGCTTCCCCACATAGGGGGAGGTCTCGGAAATAACCGTCTGGGATTTGCCGCCCTTGTTCATAATATTATAGGTAATTACCGCCACGGTTACGATAAAGATCAGCGCCCCAAGTCCAATGGCGACAAATTTCAGCAAATTCGGCAGCAACGCTCCCAAACCGGACGCTTTTTTGGAGGAACCCTCTATTTCTACGGAGTCGCCGCCTTCAAGATCCAGCTCATCACCGTCTGACATGCTTTTTACCCCCGGTATGCAAGTATCCTACATTAGGGAGTCTCTAAAAACTTCAGCTTTTAGAGGCTTTCTTACCCTATATAATATACCATAATTATCGGAGTATTTAGAGGAAGAGTTAGTCTTTTTATGAGAGAGGAGTCCGTCGAAAGCCAACCGGGATCTTACAGATGCCCCTCGTCCAGGATGATAACATCCACCCGGCGGTTATTGGCCCGGCCCTCGGGGGTATCGTCCCGGCTGATGGGCTGGGTATCGGCGAAACCCGCCACCTGGAAGCGCCGTTCATCAACCCCCAGGGCGGACAGATAGTGAAGTACATTAATGGACCGGGCGGCGGAAAGTTCCCAGTTTGAAGGCCAGGGGCCGCCGGGATCGGTGGCCTCCGAATCGGTGTGGCCTTCGATTCTGAACTGCCGGCCCCGGAGCTCGTCCGAAACCAGCAGCGTGCTGAGCCGGAGCAGTATGTCCCGGGCAGTCTCGATATTGAGGGTTGCGCTGGCGGGGCCGAAAAAAACATCCGAAGCAAAGCTGATCACCAGCCCCCGTTCATCATAGGTTACTTTGATCTTGTTGGAACGGATCTCGGGGTTAAAGAGGCTTACCGCCCGCCTGAGGGAGGTCCCCAGGGAACGCCCCTTATCCATTGCGGGCAGGGACATGATGGTGTTGCCCAGATCGGCGCTCTGTCCTGCGGAAAGGGTATTTCCCCCGGTGGAGGCCCCCAGGCCGATATTGTTGAAGGAAGAGATCATCTGGGCCATCTGGGCGGGGTCTACATCGTCGGGATTAAAGAGGGCCACAAAGAAGCAGAGCATCAGGGTAACCATATCCGAATAGGTTACAATCCACTCCCCCTTTACTCCTTCGTCTTCCCGTTTTCTTTTTGCCACCTCAACCTTCCTCCGCCGGCTAGTCTTTCACGAATTCCGCCTCGGCGGATCTGCGATCTACGGGATTCAGATAGGAGAGCAGCTTCATCGCCAGGATACGGGGATTATCCCCCGCCTGGATGGAGAGAACCCCTTCAATAACCATTTCCCTGACTTTTGTCTCGGCGGCGTCCAGGGTTTTAAGCTTCCCCGACAGGGGGATCATCACCAGGTTGGCTATCATCGACCCGTAAAGGGTGGTGATAAGGGCGACGGCCATGTTGGGACCCAGGGCGCTTTTATCCTCCAGGTTTTTCAACATACCGATAAGGCCGATAACGGTCCCCAACATGCCAAGACCGGGGGCCAGGGTACCCCACATGTTAACTATCGCAATCTTGCCCAGGTGCCGTTCCTGCATCTGGCTTAACTCGGTTTCCATGAGGGCCCGGATTATCTCCGCATCGGTGCCGTCCACCACCAGTCTGAGCCCCTTCTTCATAAACTCATCGTCCAGATCCTCAAGCTCTTCTTCCAGAGCCAGGAGCCCCTCACGGCGGGCCTTTTCGGACATGGACATCAGCTTGGAGATGATCCCCTTTTCATTATAGTTGGGAACCTTAAAGCATAATCCCAAAACAGTAAATACGCCCAGGGAGTTGGATATGTTGCTGAAGGTAAAGAGGGCAAAGTAGGAACCCAGGACAACTATCAATACCGAAGGAATATCGACAAAGGTTAAGAGCCCCGATCCTCCGGTAATTATACCTAACCCCACCATGCCTAAGCAGCCGATTAAACCAATTATGGTTGCTAGATCCATGCCCCGTTACTCCTCGTTCTTAAAGCCGCCGATACGCCGGCGGTAGGCAACAATCCGGTCAATCACGTCGGACACCGGCTCCCGGACCACCACGTATTTTCCCGACAGCATGAGCAGGGTGGTATCCGGACGGGTTTCGATGGACTCAATCTGGTGGGGATTTATGTAGTATTCCTTCCCGTCAAGCCGGGTTACCTGTATCATGTTTTTGAGAGAGAGAAGCAGGGAGTACATAAAAAGCGGTGAAAACTTTCGTCCTTCACAGCCTTCATGCCTCACCTCTTACCGCTCTCCCCTTACTCCTATCTCTTCAGGGTTAATATTTCCTGCAGCAGCTGATCCGCCGTTTGAATGGTCCTGGAGTTAGCCTGGAATCCCCGCTGGGTTACGATCATGTCCACAAACTGTTCCGAAAGATCCACGTTGGACATTTCCAGGGTCCCGGAGCTTATCTTGCCCTTGCCGGCTATCCCCGAGGGGCCGATATTGGCGATCCCCGAGTTGTTGGAGACCACAAAGTTATTGCTCCCCGCCTTCTCAAGCCCCCCCTGATTGGCAAAGCTGGCCAAAGCTACCTGGCCTATGGTCCGGGTGGTGCCGTTGTCATAGACCCCGGTGATGACCCCGCTCTGGTCGATCTTGAAGTTTTCCAGGTATCCCATGGAGCGGCCGTCCTGGCCGATCATCTTGGAGGAACTTTGCTCGGCGTACTGGGTGATGGAATTGATAAAGCCCCCCACGGTCCCCAAATTAAGGGTGAATTCCTGCCGGACAAAGGCGCCGTCCTCGCCGGGGGTAGAGCCCTGAACATCGTAGGCCACATTCATAACCACCGGACCTTCGCCGCCGGAGACGTTCCCCGCCCCGTCTTCCGCGCTGAGGAGGGTTCCAAGGTTGGAAAAGGTAACGTTAAAGATATTGGGACCCCCCGTGGCGGGGGGTTCTTCACCCAGGCCTATGGCGGCGTTGGTGGGGGCCGGGCTTGCCGGGTCCACCGTTACCGTGGCGGTCCAGCTGTTGTTCACGCCGGGAACCCGGGTAAATTCCAGCTGTAGAATATGTTCCTCGCCGAAACTGTCGTAGATCTTTATCTGTTCGCCCCAGGTTCCCTGCCGGATCTGCAGTTCATTGGCGCCTTCGGGGACCTCCGGGGTCCGCTTGTCCAGGTTACAGGCAAAATCGACGTTGGTGGTAGCTCTGGCGGGATCCTTGCTTCCGATGGGGATAATCAGATCCTCCACATCCCGGGAGGTATCGACGAACTGGGTCCCCGCCGCTTCCACGGCCATCCAGCCCTGGACCCTCTGGCCGTTGGCGGGATTCACCATAAGCCCCTCTTCGTCCAGGCCGAAAGCGCCGGCCCTGGTATAGAAGAATTTTTCTCCCTCCTTGAGGACAAAAAAACCGTTTCCCTGGATTGCCAGATCCGTCTGTATCCCCGTAGTCTGAAGGGACCCCTGGGTGTGAATCGTGTCGATTGACGCAATGGTCATTCCCAGGCCGATTTCTTTGGGGTTTACCCCGCCCAGATCCTCCGTGGGTCTGGCGGCGCCCTGGAGCTGCTGGTATATCATATCCTGAAAATTAACCCGGTTTCGTTTAAAACCGGTGGTATTGACGTTGGCAATATTATTACCGACCACATCCATCCTGGTCTGATGGTTCTGAAGTCCCGAAACCCCTGAATACAATGATCGCATCATGATAGACTCTCCTTGCTGCTATACGGGCTGCATCCGGCCCAAAGGAAGGGCGGCGCAGACCCTCAACTATTCTTCAAATACCTTAACAACCTGGCTCCACTGGTAATAAACGCCGTTTACCAAAACCTGAGGGGCCGCATCCCTGGTAACCGCCTTAACGGTCCCCTGGACCACCCTGTCCCCGTCTATCAGCTCCACCGCTCTCCCCAGGGAAGCCCTGGCTTCGCCGCCCTCCAGCATGGCGTTCAGCCGGGAAAAATCATTGGCCATACTGGTCATCTGCTGCAGGGTATTGAGCTGAGCCATCTGGGAGATAAATTCCCGGTCCTCCATGGGAGCGGTAGGATCCTGATGGGTAAGCTGGGTCAAAAGGAGGGTGAGAAATTCATCCTTCCCCAGATCCTTTACCGGCGGCTTTTCCGCAAAGGTCTTTTTATTGAAGTTGTTCACTTCCCAGGAAAGGGCGGCCTTCTCCTGGGGGGTCATCTCATACCGTATGTCGCTCATGCTTTTTCGGCTCCTCAGCGCTTATGCCAGCATATCGATCCGGCTTTGAATTGCGCCGGAAGAAAATTCCACAGGTTCCGCATCTCCCGCCGGCGCGTCATAGGCGGACGCCGCCAGCCGGGCGGAGTAGAAGGGGCTCGTCTCTTCCCCCCTCCACTGCCGGTCTGCGCCGTTCCGTCCGCCGCCGGAGGCCACCGCCATTTCAAGGGCGGCGCCGGCAAAGCCCGAATCCCGGAAAGCCTGCTCCAGGGAACGGATCTCCCGTTCAAAGGCCCGGAGGGCTTCGCCGCTTTCTACAACGATACGTCCGGCGATTTTATTTTCGGTCATTTCAAGATGTATCTTAACATTTCCCAGAGACTCGGGTTTGAGGGAAAGCCTGATAGTTCCCTCGTTTCCGTCCCGGAGCACGATGGAAGCATGGCGGACTATGTCGCCGTTCAGGTTCTGGTGAAGTTCCCGGGCCAGAATGTTTTCAAAGGAACGGGCCGGCCGTATTTCCCGGAACATATCCGCAGTTTCCCGGTTATCGCCGCCGGAACGGAGTTCCACCACCAGATGGGTCTCCCCCCCGGCGTCGGTTTCCTCGGTTACTTTCAATTCCTGATTTTGGACATTGTCCGCGGCGGCGCTGCGGAAATCCCTTAACTCCAGGTTCAGCTTATCCCGGTTTTTTTTGGACTTCGGTTCGGCAATTGCAGCCTTCTCCCCGGAGGCGTCCTTCTGTCCGGCCGGAGCCGCAGCGCCGCGGGCGGAGAAAAGCTTCCTGCCTTCCCGGTCCGGTTCATCCCCGGTTTCGGCCTCTTTTACGGCAGGCTCCGGCCCGGCAAATGCCGGCGCGGAACTCCGGCCTTCATCGGCCGCAGCGGCTTGAACGGAGACTTCCGTTCCGGCATCCGGCGCCGGGAAGTTCCGGGACTTTTCCGGGATGCCCGCTGTTTTTTCTTCCCCGGGAACGGCAGGATCCGCCCCGGAGTCCCGGTTCTCCGCGGCGGAAACCTTGAGGCCCTTCTGGAAAGCGGCCTTTGCCGGGGCCTGTTTTCCGGCGGCGGCCATCTGACCGGCGCCGGCAGCGCCGGCGGCTATACCGGTAAGTTCAGCGAAGGAAACTCCCTTTTCCGCGGTTTTATTTTTATGGGGAACCTGCTTAAGGTTTCGTAATAGTCCGGCAAAGAGTTTGGCGAAGGGAGCCTCTTTTTTCCCGGCCCGGAGCCCTTTCCGTCCCTGCCCGGAGCCTTCGCCTGTATTCACTGTGGGGGATACTAACATCACGCCCGGCCTCCTGCATCCCCGGCGGGGATGTGTTTTTCCGAGGCCCGGCCCTACCGGCGGGCATCCTGCGCCTGTTTTAACCTCTATCCGGTAAAGGTTAAAACGGCCTTGCCGCCATCTTGCGCTGGAGTTCCGCCGCCCGCTCGGGGGGCAGAAGAGACAGCCAGTAGGACACGATGGAGGTGGTCCCTTCCGCCTGGGCAATTTCCTCGGTCTTTCGAAATACGTCGATTGCGTCCTGATCGTCCATTGCGGCGATAATGCCTACCGCCCGCTCCGGCGGCATACCGGACAGGTAACGCGCATTTGTTTCGACGTTTCTGTCTTTATTTTCGGTAGCTTCTACCAGGGCATTGAAGGAATTTTCCCGTTCATCAAGCGATTTTTGCTTCTCTTCCAGCTCTTCCGCCATTTGTTCAATTTCACCCTGGCGGGCGGCAATTTCCTGGTCCCGTTTATCCATTTCCAGGCTGCGCAAATCCAGAGCCTCCAGGCGGACCGCTAAACGTTCAGCGTCCAGATTCAGGTCCTCCCCGGGATCAAGCTCCCCCTGGGTCCGGGGGGCAAGGCCGGCAAAGCGGTAGAGGGGGGCTAAAACAGTTTTGGCGTCGATTATATTGAGGTAGTCAAACCAGACCAGACCGCCCCCGGCCAGAATGGCGATGAGTAGCAGCAGCACGATAACCCGTCCTAAAATTCTTCCCCCTCCGGCCATTTGAATCCCTCCCAAGATTTTCCAATCGGCGTCTGTCAATAGAGTTGTTCGGAAACTTCAGTTTCCGTCGAACCAAAGCTTCGCCAAATTCCGCCTAAAAAGGACTTGTGCCGGACGAAAGTCCGCAAGAACCAACCAGGTTATCGAACAAGTCCAATGACAACCGGTAATTCCCGGTCCGGCCGGCGGCTTCTCCCAATGGTGTTTTCACGGCCCCCGGGCGGGAAAATACCATTGGCCCGCGAACAGCAGGCTCCGCGAACAGCTCCCCATGGAAACATCCGGAATCCACCCGGCGGTTCCGGGGTTTCTCTAGTATACTTCCTTAAATTTAATCGGATCAATAATGACGGACCTTGACGGACTTTATCCGCATTGGAGGATCTATACCCAAGAACCCGCCTGCACAGGAGTTCTTCCGCAGGGGGCCGGTATTTTGCACTAAGGAGTTCTATATCCGTATTAGCCGCATACTACACGCAGTACAGGTTATACAGACCTAATAACCTTGAGCTGGGAAAGCAGGCGGCTCCCCGCCCGGCGATACAGGCGTAATTCGTCTAATCGCTGTCTCCCCGGAAGTAAAGCGAATGCGCGTTACATCCACCAGCCCGGTATATATACGCAGTTCGTTTAATCACCTCCATCCCGTAAATAGACGCAATTCGTATATATCGCCGCCCAGCCGTTTATAAACGCAGTTCGTCTAATCGGCTCTGCCCGGCATATAGACGTAGTTCGTATATATCACACCCCTAAACCCCGCATATATGTGTATTGCGTCTATATCGCCCCGGACCCTCCACTCCTCGCTCTTTTCCAGAAGTAAAGCGAATACGTGTTACATCCACCAGTCCGGCATATAGACGCAGTTCGTCTAATCGGCCCTTTCCCGGTATATAT
>JAISPH010000128.1 GCA_031275035.1 Treponema sp. | reverse complement strand
ATTATGAGTCCGCAGCTCTAACCAACTGAGCTAAAGGCCCGTAAGGATGAATGTCCTTTTTAGCGTAAACGGACAAAAATGTCAAGGCCGGGACGCGGCGCCTGACATTTGCCGCTTTTTCAGGAACCAATTTCAGAATAACCGGTTTTGAAATCAGCCCTGTTTTATCAATTTATATTTATTGATGATAAAAAAATTTTATATTTTTCCTTGCCTATTTTTCTGAGAAAGGATAAAATGGATATATGTGACCATTCCAAAATGTCAAATTTTGGGAACCAGGAGGGTAGGTATATGGCGGCCAAAGGCAGGACGGCAGAACCGTCTGTTTCCGAAACCATTGAATTTCCAAACGAACTTGCTTCTTTTATTGATGAATGGAAGGTAAAACCGGGCAGTCTTATCATGATTCTGCATAAAATCCAGGAAACCTTTGGGTATATATCCAGGGCGTCGGCGGAAAAACTTGCCCTCTTGAGCGGTATACCCCTGGCAAGGATCTACGGGGTTATTACGTTCTACCATTTTTTCAAGACCACCAAACCGGGAAAGCATAAAATTTCCGTCTGCTTGGGAACGGCCTGTTATCTCAAGGGCGGTCAGGATCTTATCGAGGAGGCCCGGACTATACTGAGTCTTGAGGAAGGCGGCGTAACTGACGACGGTCTTTTTTCCATTGACCCGGTGCGCTGCGTGGGCTGCTGCGGTCTGGCCCCGGTTATGACTGTAGGCACGGAGACCTACGGAAAACTTACCAAAGAGCAGATTCCGGAAATCATTGCCAAATACCGGAATGTGTAAAATTCAGGAACGGAAAATGTTCCCGGCTCTAAAGCTGGTTTTCCGCCAGGAGGTTTCATGCATTTTACCCTGAGCGACCTGGTTACCGATATTACCCAGAATGCGGCTGAATCAGGGGCATCCTTTGTGGAACTGGAAATCAGGGAAACAGAAACGGAATTCCGTTTTGAGGTCAGGGATAACGGCAAGGGCATGAGCCGGGACGAGCTTGACCGGGCCATGGATCCTTTCGGGACCGACGGCGAAAAGCATCCCAACCGCAAGGTGGGGCTGGGTATTCCCTTTCTGATGCAGACCGCTTCCCAGTCAGGGGGCGGCTGGGATTTAAAGTCCGAGAAGAACCAGGGGACCACGATATGCGCCTGGTTTGATATAACCAATGTGGATACCCCTCCGGTGGGAGATCTTCCGGGTATGTTTAGAACCATTTTTTTGTTTCCCGGCCCCAAAGAGGTAAGCATACGCCGTTTTCTTGCCCGGAACGGCAAGTCCGGTGAATACGAGGTAAAAAAATCAGAGCTGCAAGATGTATTGGGCGACCTTGAGGATGGATCTTCGCTGGTGCTGCTGGACCGTTATCTCAGGTCCATGGAAACGGAGGATGAACAGTAGGACAGGGCCGCGGTCCCTGGTTTTTTTGATACTAAATTGTACACAAGGAGAGTTTTAACATGGGAAAAATGAGTCTTGAAGACCTGCGCAAACTCAGGGAGACTAAAAAAAACGATCTGCGTAAACGGGATGCAGAGGGAAAGGAAATACAGGTTATAGTCGGCATGGGGACCTGCGGCATAGCGGCGGGGGCCAAATTGACCCTGGATGCTTTTATAAAAGCCCTGGATGAAGACAAGCTGGTTGATTCGGTTATGGTGCGTCAGACCGGCTGTATGGGGCTTTGTCATTCGGAGCCTACGGTAGAGGTCATTGTTCCCGGCATGCCCAGAGTCATATACGGCAAAGTAGACAGGGATGCCGCCAAGGAGATTGTCAAAAAGCATCTTATCCGGCATGAACTATTGGATAACCATATTCTTGACCGGCCCTCTGCCGACATTATTGATTAGGGGGACAGCATGGCCTATAACCACTATATACTTACCTGCGGCGGAACCGCCTGCGAATCCAATCAGGGCGTTGAAATTTACCAACAGCTTGTTGCCGAAGCGGAAAAGCAGGGCGTCAAAAACGAGGTCCAGATTGTCAAGACCGGCTGTTTCGGCTTCTGCGAAAAGGGACCCATAGTCAAGGTGCTGCCTGAGGAGTCGTTTTATGTTGAGGTAAAAACCACTGACGCCGCGGAAATTATCGCCGAACAAATTGTCAAGGGCCGGGAAGTGCCCAGGCTTCTTTACAAACAGGACGAGGCCAACAAGAAGACGGCCGCCGTTGAGGATATTGAATTTTACCAAAAGCAGTTCCGGGTGGTGCTGAGAAACTGCGGCGTCATCAATCCTGAAAACATTGACGAATATATAGCCAGGGAAGGCTATTCAGGGCTTGAGAAAAGTCTTTTTGAATGGACCCCCGAACAAATTATCGAAGAAATGAAAATCTCCGGCCTCCGGGGCCGGGGCGGCGCGGGCTTTCCTACCTGGCTTAAATGGGATCTGGCCCGCAAGGCCCAGGGGGACATTAAGTATGTCATCTGCAACGCCGACGAAGGGGACCCCGGGGCCTATATGGACCGGTCCACCATCGAGGGAGATCCCCACTCGGTTATTGAAGGGATGATCACCGCCGGCAGGGCCATCGGCGCCCACCAGGGCTTTGTGTATATCCGCGCCGAATACCCCTTGGCCATTGAGCGGCTCCGCAGGGCGCTAACCCAGGCTCAGGAATACGGCCTGCTCGGCAAAAACATCCTGGGATCGGGCTTTGATTTTGATATTGAGATCCGGCTCGGCGCGGGGGCCTTTGTCTGCGGCGAGGAAACGGCGCTTATCAAATCCGTCGAAGGCAACCGGGGCATGCCGGTGCCCAAGCCCCCCTTTCCGGCGAACAAGGGACTGTGGCAGCGGCCCACCATCATCAATAATGTGGAAACCCTGGCCAATATTCCGGTGATCACCGCCAAGGGCGGCGCCTGGCTTGCAAAAATCGGCACCGAAAAATCCAAGGGAACCAAGGTCTTTGCCCTTACGGGAAAGGTAAAAAATTCGGGGCTGGTGGAAGTGCCCATGGGCACCACCCTCCGGGAGATCATCTTCGAGATCGGCGGCGGCATCAAGGATAAGAAAAAGTTCAAGGGCGTCCAGACCGGCGGCCCCTCCGGGGGCATTATCACCGAGGCGAATCTGGATACCCCTATCGATTACGAGAGCCTCACCGCCATGGGAAGTATGATGGGTTCCGGCGGCATGATCGTCATGGACGAGGATGACTGTGTGGTGGACGTGGCCCGGTTCTACATGGATTACTGCGTAGATGAATCCTGCGGTAAATGTTCCCCCTGCCGGATCGGCACTACCCAGATCCTCAACCTTCTGGAAAAGATTGCCAAGGGCAACGGCGAAGAGAGCGACCTGGACAAACTGGAAGCTATCGGCAAGGCCATGACCAAGGCTTCCCTCTGTATGCTTGGAGGATCTGCAGCGAATCCCACCCTGTCTACCGTCAAGAATTTCCGGGATGAATATCTGGAACATATCCGCGACAAGAAGTGCCGTTCAGGGAAATGCAAGCACCTGGTCCGCTTCGAGATCAATCCTGAAAAGTGCATTGGCTGCGGCGCCTGTGCCAGAAAATGTCCGGCAAACTGCATCACCCAGGTTCAGGGGAGCGACAAGAAACGGCCTCCCTACCAGATCGATCAGGCTGCCTGCCTCAAGTGCGGCGAGTGTTTCAAGACCTGTAAATTCGGCGCCATAACCAAGAGTTAAGGGAGAGAGAATATGGTTAACCTTAAAATAAACGGTATACCCCTTCAGGTGGAGGAGGGCACCACCATTCTGAATGCGGCAAAGAAAGTAAACATCAAGATCCCTACGCTGTGCTATAACCCGGATCTTCCCCCCTGGGCTTCCTGCGGGATCTGCATAGTCCGTATGGCGGGATCTCCAAAGATGGTCCGGGCCTGTACTACGCCGGTGGCGGAAAACATGGACATTATCACCCATGATCCGGAGATAATCGCCACCCGCCGTACTGTGGTGGAGCTGATCCTCTCCAATCACCCCAACGACTGCCTCCAGTGTCCCCGGAACGGGAACTGTGAGCTCCAGACCCTGGCTGCGGAATTTGGCATCCGGGAGGTGCCCTACAAGAAGGTACTTAACGGCCTCCCCGTGGATGACTCCAACCCCGCCATTGTGCTGAACCCGGAAAAATGTATCCGTTGCGGCCGCTGCGTCAAGGTCTGTCAGGAGATGCAGAATGTCTGGGCCCTGGAATTTCTGGGCCGGGGTATCAAGGGCCGCATCGCCAGCGCCGCCGACACTCCCCTGGGCGAAAGCCCCTGTATCAAGTGCGGCCAGTGCGCCGCCCACTGTCCCGTGGGCGCTATCTATGAACGGGACGATACCGTCAAGGTCTGGTCCGCCCTGCAGAACCCTGATGTTCATCCGGTGGTCCAGATCGCCCCTGCGGTCAGGGTTGCCCTGGCGGAGGAATTCGGCCTGCCTCCGGGAACGGTTTTTACCAGGAAGATCTACGCCGCCCTGCGCCGGCTGGGATTTAAGACCGTGTTTGACACCAACTTTTCCGCGGACCTTACCATCATGGAGGAAGGGACCGAACTGGTTAAGAGGCTTACCGGGGGCGGCGATATTCCCCTGATTACCAGCTGCTGTCCCGCCTGGGTCGATTACATGGAGAAGTATTACTCCGATATGATTCCGAATTTCTCCACCGCCAAATCTCCCCAGCAGATGATGGGGGCCATGATCAAGTCCTATTGGGCCGGCAAGGCCGGGATTAATCCCGGCAAGGTCTATTCCGTATCGGTGATGCCCTGTACCGCAAAGAAATGGGAGACCCACCGCAACGACGACATGAAGAGCGCCGCCAAGTTCCTTGGCGCGGACACCGGCTACGACGTGGATATCGCCATTACCACCCGGGAACTTGCCCGGATGATCAAGCAGGCGGGGATCGAAATTCTCAAGCTGGAGGATGAGGAAGCGGACAACCCGATGGGTCCCTATACCGGGGCGGGAACCATTTTCGGTGTTACCGGCGGCGTTATGGAAGCTGCGGTAAGAAGCGCCTACTTCCTGGTAACCAAAAAAGAATTGGCGGACGTAAACTTTAAGCCCGTCCGGGGTCTTGAAGGCGTTAAGGAGGCGGAGGTGGACTTTGGCGTGCCCGTACTTGGGGCCGGCACCAAAATACGGATTGCCGTAGCCCACCAGATGGGAAACATCGCCACGGTGCTGGACAAGATCCGGGCCGCCCGGGATGCAGGCCGGGAAGTGCCCTACCACTTTGTGGAAGTTATGGCCTGCCGGGGCGGATGCATTGGCGGCGGCGGACAGCCCTACGGCTGTACCGACGAGATCCGGGCTCAGCGTTCCACGGGAATCTATGCAGACGATGAAAAGTCTTCCTACCGCTGTTCCCATCAGAACCCCTTCATCAGCCAGGTCTATAAGGAATTCCTCGGCGATCCCAACGGCCATAAGGCCCACGAACTGCTCCACACCAAGTATGTGGAACTGCCCCTCTATGTGAAATAGGGAAGCCCCGGAAAACCCCGGCTGGATTTCCAGAGCTTTTCAATAGAATTTTCGCCTGTTTAGGGAGCGGGGCTTAACCCCCGCTCCTTTTTTGCTTCAGTCTTGTAAAAAGGGAAAAAACTATAGTACCATGATGTATCCCATTCACTTCCGAGGAGGAAATCATGGAAAAGCTCTTCAAACTGCAAGAGCATGGCACGACGGTACAGCGGGAAATTATCGCGGGTATAACCACCTTCCTGACCATGGCCTATATCCTGGCGGTTAACTCGAAAATGCTCGGTAGTATCGGCGACGGCATGACTCCGGGGGCGGTCTTTACCGCTACGGCGATTGCCTCCGCTGTTGCCACCCTGGTTATGGCCTTTGCCGCAAACCTGCCGGTAGCCCTGGCCCCGGGCATGGGGCTGAACGCCTTTTTTACCTATACGGTAGTAGCGGAGATGGGTTATTCCTGGAAGCTTGCTCTGACGGCGGTGTTCCTGGAAGGCATCCTTTTTATCGTTCTTTCCCTGTTCAATGTCCGGGAAGCGATCATCAAGGCTATTCCGTCGAATCTTAAAAAAGCGGTGGCGGTAGGTATAGGCCTCTTTATCGCCCTTATCGGCTTTGAGCAGGCGGGAATCATTGTGGGTAATCCTTCGACCCTGCTTCAACTGGGGGTTCTTACCTCCGGTCCCGCCTTTCTTGCGGCCATAGGCCTGGTTATCACCGCGGCGCTCTATGTCAACCGTGTGCCCGGCTCTATTTTACTCGGCATTCTGGCCACCACCGTTGTGGGCATTCCCTTAAAAATCACCAACCTTGAAGCTTTTTCCTTTGCCTTAAATATTGAGAGCCCCCTTCTGTTTAAGTTTGATTTTTCACAGGTGCTGTCCTTTAAATTTTTTACCGTTTTCTTTACCTTCCTCTTTGTGGATATTTTTGACACCGTGGGAACCCTGGTAGGAGTAACCACCCAGGCGGGGTTGATTAAGGGAAACGGCGAGATCCCCAGGGTCAAGCAGGCCCTGCTGGCGGATGCAATCGGGACCGCCGCCGGCGCCGCCCTGGGAACCTCAACGGTTACCAGCTATGTGGAAAGTACCGCCGGAGTTGCCGTCGGGGGACGTACTGGCCTTACCGCCCTTACGACGGGGATTCTCTTTGTCCTTGCCATTTTCCTGTGGCCCGTATTCAGGATCATCCCCAGTGCGGCGACCGCTCCCGCCCTGGTCATCGTCGGCTTTTTGATGATACGCTCCGTAACGGAGATTGACTTTAAGGATCCCGCCGAGGGCATTCCGGCATTTTTTGCCATCGTGATGATGCCCTTTGCCTACAGCATCGCCGAAGGCATTGTGTACGGGATCATCTCCTATGTGATTCTGAAGGCGGCCAGCGCCAGGATCAGGGATATTCCGGCAATTACCTGGATTCTCTTTATTGTCTTTATCGTGAGGCTCTTTATTAAATAGAGCCTGTTCATAATGTGGACTCGGACCGCAAGTCCGCGACTACCTTAATAAACATAACAGAGCCCTTCGGAAATCTTATCTGTAAGGCAGCCCTCCGGTTTGCCGGACAAGTCCGATGAACCTCACCTCCTGGAACCCGCCGAAAGGCGGGTTCTTTGCGTTTCCCCCGGTCAATATCCTGTCTGCCGCAGCGCTTTAAGGTTTTGCCGGGCGGCGGCAAAGTACCGGCGATGGTTTTGTTTGACCCGAGAACGATTGATTCCGTCGTCATCCGTAGAATTTTTTTATTCGAAGGTCTGTTTAATCAGCCCTTCGGGCTGGCAATTAGAAGAATGATTCATGCGCCGCTATGCAGCGGCGTGGACTTGTACCCCGTCGAACCTTCGGTTCGCGCTTGCTCCGGCTCACACAACGCAACACTTACAATAATTTGGTATTAAACCCAAGAACCCGCTCACCAGTTCGCGGGGGAGGGTATAATAAATTTCCTCTCGAACGAGCCTCCGATCCAAAAACAGCTCTAAGTTTCAGATACCGCATCGGACCAGAGGTCCGCGCTTGCCCCGCGGAGGCTCATTCGCAGCGGGGTCTTAATACCCTCTGCACACTTTCGCGTGCGAGTTTCAGGGCGGGGAGGCTCATCCAGGACCCCGGCCGGTTTAGTAACGGGCGTCAAAATAGTTGTTATATTCCTTCGATTGGGGAGGGGAAAAGGGCGGTTTGCCGGGCATGATGTTTTCTATAGCCCGGATGACGGGGACAATGCGCCTTTTGCAGCGTATGAGCAGCGCGGTCCAGCATACTAAAGAGGGAATGAGCGCCGCCAGGGTAACGCCAATCCCGAATCCGCTTAAAATCCGGGGTATAAAAAAAGCGCCCCACATACGCGATAAACGCCCATGAGGCAAGGGCCGCGGCCCGGACCCGGCCTTTCCGGGCGTAACCCTTGCCATGGAACTACATCATATTTTTCATGCCGGACTCCTTACAGGGAAGCTCCAAAACCTTCGACATGTACAGAGATTCCCTGCCCTGCCTAATCGCCGCTTACGATTTCGATCTTTATCCCGCTTTGATCCGGTTCGTCTTTGGGGGGTACGATTACCCTGAGGATGCCGTTTTTAAACACCGCCTTTACCTTTTCCTGGGCGTATTTGTCCAGGGGGACATAGTACTTCTGCCTTTCAATGTTTTTTAATTTGAGGCGGCGTTTGAAGTAGCGGACATTTTCATCCGCGGGGCCTGCGCCGGTGTCCTCCGGCGTGGCTGCGGAGAACAGCATGTAATCCCCCTGAAAGGAGAGGCTGACATCCTTTTCGCTGAACCCTGCCAGGGCAAACTCGAAGACGAGGCTGCACTCCTGGGTCATATATACATTCATTGGCGGGTAGGAATAATTCGGATAGTAGTCGATGTTTTCGCCGAAACCTCCCCGGGGAGGGGAGGCCGGTCCCCCCGATCCAAAACGGCCAAGGTTCCGCTGGAACTCGTCGCTGAAATTTCTGGCCGCTTCGAAGATCTCATCGAAGACAAGTCCCAGATCCGTATAACCCTGTGCGCCTTTCATACAGGCTCCTTTGCCGGCCTTCCGGCCCGGCTCCTTCCCCTGGGGAAGGCTTGATCCGCGGCGGGCCGGTACCGGCAGGCGCCGGAAACATCGTTTCCGCGCTGCCGCAAACCCGTATGCGGGGGAGACTCCACACACCCTGAGGCGGCGCCCTGGGGCGGGGAGAACCATCGCCGGAACCCTTTCGGCATTCCGGGAGAGCCCGGACCCCTGACGGCGATCCGGCAGTGTACGGCCTGGGCCGTACCTTCCCTGCAAATATACTATATTTTGAGGCCGCGGTGAAGCAGGTGAAATATATGAAACAAATCTCCGGGAAGCGGCTAAAATCCGTAAACCTTGTATCCTTGTATGTTGTTTTTGGACATTTTTTATGGTAAACTTCCTATCACTGACCAAACCCGCCGCAGCGGGGTATTAGGCTTTTCCCGAATGGGAAACCGGAGGAGTGTGAAAATGGGCAGGCAGGTTTTGTTCTTTTTATTGGCGGGCGCCGTTCTTCTGGCGGCGGGCTGTTCAAAGGAGGAACCGGCGCAGACGGGGACGGCGGTAACGGCGGAAACTGCCGGTCCGGAACAGGAAACCCCGGCGGCCGGTTATGGTTATACGCTGCGCGTTGGAATGTGGCTCTATACCATTGAGGATAATAAGGACACGGGGGCCGAGACGGACGTTACCAAGGCGATCGAAGCGATTCCCATGGGCGAGAGACTGCAGCTACTGTCGGCGGAACCAAGGAAGGCGACCAACCGTTACGATAACAGGGTATACGATTACTACCGGGTCAGGCGGGATACGGGCAAAGAGGGCCTGGTTTTTGCGCTCCAGCTGACGCTGGGCAGCGGGCTGGCCGTTGTGACCGATGAAAAGGCGAATCTCTACCGCAGCCCCAAAAATGTTGACGCCACCGATTATGTTTTGTCCCGCAAGACCGTACTGGGGGTATTCCCCGAAACCGAAAAAGACGGCTTTGTCCGGATAGAAGCCTATGATCCGGCGAGTCAGACATACCGCAGAAATCTGTTTATCAAGACCGCCGCGGTTTCCTACAGCGAGCAGGACGTGCAGTCCTCTATTCTGCTGCAGACTGCCGAGGCGCTGAATCCGGAACAGGAGCAGAACCGCCGCGCGGCCCTGCTTGAATCGGCGCTTTACGATTATCCCCAGTCAATTTTTGCCGATGACATCCGGGCCCTTGCCGGAGGCGGTTCCGCGGTTCCTGCCCGGAAAACGGAGGCGTGGTTCACGGTGGCCGATGACAATGTGAATGTCCGTGAAAGTCCAAACGTCTCATCCCGGGTGATTACGCAACTGGCGGAATTTACCGAAGTCCGGGCCGTTGAAGAAACGGTTGACGAATTCACCATCGACGGCCAAACGGCGCGGTGGTATTACATCGCCCAGCCGGCGGAGGGGTGGGTTTTCGGCGCCTGGCTTGAAGATTCAGACCGATGACGGCGGATCCGCGGCGTCCGGCCTGAAGTTTTGCGGGCTGGAGAATCCGTAAACGCGCCGCCTTCGGTCGCCGCAAGCAGCCCCGGGAGCTCCAGCCCGAAACCGGATTCCCGGGACCGCCCCGCCGGTTTTTTTCCGCCTATAAAGCAAAACCAAAGATAATGTACAGCGCCGCCGCCCCCGCCGCGCAGACAAGCGCATAGGGAAGCTGGGTTCTGACATGGGAGTACAGGTCGGTGCCCGCCGACATGGAGGAAAGTATCGTCGTGTCCGACATGGGTGAGCAGTGATCTCCGAAAATTCCCCCGGAAATTACCGCTCCTATGGCGAGGAGTATGTTGGAATTCATCGACACCGCCATGGGAATGGCGATGGGCATCATAATTGAAAAGGTTCCCCAGCTCGTTCCCGTACAGAAAGATATAACCGCCCCGAGGATAAAGATGATCGCCGGCCCAAAGGCGCCGCTTATCCGTCCCTCCACTAGGCCGGCAAGGAATTTGCCCGTTCCCAGGGCGGAAATTCCCCGGCCTATGGCGAAGGCAAGGGACAGAAGGACGACTAGGGAGATCATGCTGCTTACCCCCTTAAAGACATAGCCGCCGAATTCCTTTGCGGTCATAAGCTTCTGGGCCCGGTAATAGATCAGCATGAACAGCAGCGTGATGATGATCGCATAGAGGATCGAAGTGGTTCCGTCTCCCTTTGTAAGATTCCCCTTTCCCGAGATCAGAAGCCCGGCGAAAGTTCCCGCGATGAGAATAACCAGGGGAATCGCCATGTTGCCCTTCTTTTCCTTTCCCTTGACGGCGCGGATATCTCCCGAATCTTCGTCGTTGAGGAGCGGGATAACTCCGTCGTCATAGAGCTTTCCCGTCTGCTCAACCCGCAGTTCCGCCTTTTTCATTGCGCCGAAATCTTTGCCCGTGATGATGATGACAAAGACAAAGACCAGAGTAACGATGCAGTAGAACTGAAAGGGGAGGCTCCGCATAAGAAGGGGCAGGGGATCGCCCGAGATGACGCCGGCGGCGATCTGGGACCCGATAAGTCCCATGAGCATGGCGCCCCAGGAATTAAGGGGGATAATTGCGTTTACCGGCGCCGAAGTTGAATCGCAGATGTAGGACAGTTTTTCCCGCGATACCTTAAGCTTGTCGGAGATGGACCGGGTAACGACTCCGGCAAACATAATGCTCAAAAGGCCGTCAACGAAGATGATAAGTCCTATGATGTAGGTAAGCAGCATGGCCGCCCGCTTGCTTTTGACGGCTTTGTTTTTTTCGGTAAGAAAATTGACGAAGCCGTCAACCCCGCCGGAAATGCGCACCAAAAGGACGAAGGCCCCCATAAGAGCGGTGAAGAGGAATATTTTAAGATTATCGGCGCTTGACCAAACCCCCAGAATGCCGTCGAGGGTTACATTGACCGCTGTAAAGGGATTCCACCTGCTGATAATAAGATGACTGAGGAAGGTTCCCACCAGCAGGGCAAGGGAAATCTTCCGCCACTTGATGGCAATAAACAGGGCCAATACCGGCGGCAAAACCGAAAGAATTCCATAGTTCATATTTCTCTCCTTCAAAATGTAGTCTCAAATTATAGTCTCTTTGGATCTACGTTCTTCGTGTGGACCTTTACCTCCTTTGGAGCGATCCCGGCGCGGCGGATCTGCAAACTGGCTGAAGAGAGAGCCGAAGCCCCCGCTGTGCAGATAGCAGACGCCGCCTTCCGTTTTCCTCCTGCGGATATAATCTTCCATGCCGGCGACAACCTTGCCGGAGTACACATGCTCGATGAAAATCCCCTCCCGGCCCGGAAAGGACAGCACCGCCGCTTCGCACTCCGCGGTGTTGATCCCCCAGCCTTCTCCCCGGTAGCCGTCCACGATGTCGCAGCGGTCTTCGAGATCGCCGGGAAACGGAAGTTCCGCTGCAAGCTCCGCCCCGGCAATGGTCTTGACAATATGTTCCCGCAATTCTTCCCGGCGGTCTTCGACGCTGATTACGCAGATATGGAAAGGCCGCCCCAGCACAGCATTGCCGTAGAGGATCCCCGCGGCCATTCCGCCGTTTCCCCCGGAAACAAAGATCGTACCGATGTCAAAACCCTGTCCGGCGCATTGGCGGTAAAGTTCGGTAATGGTTTCCGCGTAGCCGAGAGCTCCCATGCCCGAGGTACCGCCGTTGCGGATGACATAGGGTTTAAATCCCTTTTCCGCCAGTTCACCGCGGAACTTTTCCTCAAAGGCACGGCGCTCACCGGCGCTCACGTCTCCCAGGAAAATGGACTCCGCCCCCATGATGCGGTTGAGGAGCAGGTTCCCCGTACAGGGTTCGCTTTCCGCACAGTTGTGGATCAGGATGCAGGGAAGGGAAAGCCGGGCGCAGGCCGCGGCGGTCAGCGTGCAGAGGTTGGACTGGCCCGGCCCGGATACGATGATGCGGTCCGCTCCTCCCGCAACGGCTTCGCCCAGCAAAAACTCAAGGCTCCTGAGCTTGTTTCCGCCGGGGCCCAGTCCCGAAAGATCGTCGCGTTTGATGAAGATGCCGCTGTACCCAAGGGCCGCCTCAAGACCGGATAGTCTGTGCAGGGGGGTGGGATAACAGCCAAGCCTGACCCGGGGCAGACGGCCAAGCGCAGCGGTCAGGACATCCACAGCGGGTTTGCGCATGACGGTATGGTACCAGAGAAATGTTGTATTGAGAAGGGCTTGGGAGGGGGACCGTCCCCGTGGTATATTGAGTTATGTTCACGATAAAAAAGGAAGGGGACCCCCGGGCGAATCTTGCCCTTATGACGGAAACGGCGGCGGCCATGCTTGAAGGCGAAGAGGACATTATCGCCGCCCTGGCCAATATTTCGGCGCTCATTAAGGCCAGTCTTGAGGATATTAACTGGGCGGGGTTTTATATTCTTAAAGGAAAAGATCTGGTGCTGGGACCCTTCCAGGGGCTTCCCGCCTGCTCCCGGATCGGCGAAGGCCGGGGGATATGCGGCAGGGCCGTACAGGAGGGGAGGCCCGTCATTGCAGGTAATGTCCGCCAGTTCCCCGGACATATCGCCTGCGACTCCGCATCGGCCTCGGAGATGGTGATCCCCCTGTTCAGGAAGGGCGCCGTGTACGGCGTTCTGGATCTGGACAGCCCCCGGCTGAACCGCTTCTCCGCCCTGGAAGAGGAATACCTGACCCAAACCGGCCGTCTCATAGGGGACTTCCTTGAACGTATGGAGGAGCGGGGTTAACGCCTTCGGAGCCGTAAAAAGACGGGGCGCGGCGATAATTGAGACGGGCTCCGGCGGACTGTTCCGCGGGTCCCGCTAGTCAGGCAATGATATGCCAGCCGCTCCGGGGCCGTCTGCGGAAAATGTTCCGGGCAAGGGGGAAGAAAGCGGCGGCGAAGAAACCCGCAAGGCCTCCGCCTATGCGCCAGCCCTCTCCGGCGCCTCCGGCGGCGGGGATAAAGCAGCCTGCAAAAAAACCCAGAACCGGCGGGAGGATTGCTCCCAACCCCTGAACCAGGGCGCCGCGGAGGGGAAATGCGGCCGTAACGGCCTGTCCCGGGGAGAGGGATAATCCGCTGCGGTTTTCGGCCTGTATCAGGCCCGTCTTTTTACGGCAGAGCCGGTTCATGCAGCCAAAGCAGGCTTCGCCTTTGTCCAGCTCCAGGGTAACCAGATCGCCCCTGATCTCCCGGACCAGGGCCTTTTTGGTAAACACGCCGGTTTCGGAGGAAGCGCCGCCCATAAATACGCCGGTTTCGGATAGACCGCAGTCATCCATGGTTTTCTCCGGCCTCCTCTCCGGATTTTTCCGCCCCCGGTTCGGCTGCGGCTTTGCCGCCTCCGCTTACGGGAATCCTCAGCCGCCGTATGGCCTCGGCTTTGCCGCCGGAGTCTATGTCCACCAGCACCCCCTGGAGTTCGCAGCGATCCCAGGCTTCCCGGGTCCAGTCGGGGATTCCCGTAAGGTATTCCTGGACCCGGACTTCCCGGTCGTTGCCCCCTACCGAATCCTGGCTGCCGGTACGGCCCGCATCGCAGATGACCGCGGTTCCCCCGGGAAGCACCCGTTCGTCGGCGGTCTGGACCCGGTTGTGGGAACCGATTACCGCGGAACAGCGGCCCTTCGCCAGGGCAAAGAGGGTGTACTTTTCGGCGGTAGCCTCGGCATGAAAATCGATGACGACGCAGGGGGTTTCGGCCTTGAGCCGTTCCAGTAAAACCGGCAGCCGGGCAAAGGGGTTTTCCCCGTGAAGCCTGCTGAAGCCGCTCTGACCCAGGAGGACCGCCACGGCTATTTTATGATTTCCCCATTTATAAATCCGGGAGCCGAAACCGGGAGCGCCGGGATTCAGGTTCTCCGGCCGGAGAACATAGGGGATATGCTCTAAATTTTCGGTCAGATCCTTCTTGTAAAAACAACATTCTCCGGTGGTAAGCGTCTGTACCCCCAGTTTATGGATATAGGCGGCATGGTTCCGGCCCAGGCCGTTCCCCCCGGTAACGCTGTCGGCGCAGGCGATGATAAAATCGGGCTTTTCCCGCAGTTTAAGCTCCCCTATCCCCTTTTTCAAAGAGTAGAGTCCGGCCTTGCCTACGATTTCGGCAATGTAGAGAAGCTTCATGGACGATTAAGCCCGGTTACGGGGCAGAGAGGACAGGATTCGTTCAAATTCCGCGGCCGCCCGGTAATCCTGCAGTTGCCGGCAGGTATCCCGCAGGTTATAGAGGGCTTCGTGGTAGAGAGGGGCGAGGCTTATGGCCTCTTCAAAACAATGACGGGCTTCTTCAAAACTGCCTTCGACAAAGTAGAGCACCCCCAGATTGTTCCAGGTCTTTGGAGCCCCGTCGTTCCGGCAGAGGGCGGAATGATAGCACTCTTCGGCCTGTTCAAAGGCTTCAAGCTCGTAGTAGATAAGCCCCATGGATACCCAGGCGTCGGCCAGGTTATCGTTGATATAGACCGCCCGTTGAAAACTGGAAAGGGCCTGCTCATAATCGCCGGTCCGCTGCTGGGCTATGCCTAAATTGAGCCAGAGAAGGGGATTTTCGGGCTCTATGATCAAAGCCTTCTGGAAAAGGGGAATAGCCTCATTCGGCCTGTTTGCCTCTGTCAAAGCAATGCCCGAATCGTTCAAAAATGACGCTGTTTCCATAAGCTCCCTTCACAAAAAAGTATAACGCATTATAGTTCCAAGTACTAGGGTTTTTTCAAAAAAATTGCATTACCCTTTACTATAGGGGATAGTGTACAACAGACCCTGCTTTATGATAGGATGATAAAAAGAAGTAAAAAGTGAAAAGTTTATCTGAATATACGGAAACAAGCTCGGAATATGAGTTGTTCTCTTTTCTCTACGATCGGGTTATAAACCGGGAAATAGTTACTTTTTCCGCACTGAAAGAATTTGCCGCCCCTGTGATCAAGTCCCAGCGCGCTCACCCGGTGATTATGCGGGCCTTTGAGCTTATAAAACGCCTGAATTGGGGGTTTTTCTCTCAAATTTCCCCGGTAACCCATAAGAAACTTTGGCGGGAACTGGTAATTCCCGATAAAACCTTCCCCGAGGCGGGGGATCTGAAACGGACCATATCCATCTCCAATCTCTATATTTCCATGCTGGATATCCACGGTTATACCAAATTCTGCATGGATTCCAAGAAAAACCTCTCCCTTCAGCATACCCTGGACAGGGCCATTGACTACGAGATTAGAAACATTTCTACCCAGTGCGGTTCGGTGAGCCAGCGGGAACGGGGAGATGAAATTGTGGTCATATCCGCCTCCGCCACCGACGCCCTGATGGCTACCCTCTGCATTATGGACTACTTCGGCAAGACCGATGTGGTAAAAGACCCGAATATTTCCACCAAACGGGCGGGAGATTCGACGATCCTGCCTGTTTTTAAGCTCTCTGCGGGCATTACCGGGGGGAATACCTCTATACCCCTGATCATCACCGAAAAGGGAAACCTGGCGGGCTTTTTGATTAACTCCGGGGCCCGGCTTCAGACCAGGGCTAACGAACTTTCTCCCAAGGAAAACCGGGTCATGGTGGCAAGACAGGTCTACATGAATTTTGTTAAGGAAAACGCCTCCGAAAAGTGTACCCTGGCGGAGAACAATACCATCTATTTTCTGGATACGGGGCTTATCGAGTTTAAGGGGGTCATGCTCCCCACCTGCGAGGCGGTCTTTAAGGAAGAGGAACGGTACAAGGAAAAGTACAGCGAAGAACTGGTGCATCTTTACGGTTCGATTCGGGAAAATCTCTGGGAACAGAAGATCTATCTGGATCTTATGGACGTTCTTTCCAAAAGCGCCAGCGCCATGCCGCCCTTTACGGTGACTCCCAAGAAACCCATCAACGGTATGCAGACCATTATAAACAATTCCTTTATGCAGCTCTGCCGCATGGGAATAAAGGCCTATATGCAGGATGAAGATTATTCCTATGCGATCGGCCTCCTCAGGGACTTTATTGAAATTATCGAGATGATACCCAGGTTTGACCGGCTTATTCTGGACTATGTAAAGGGGGTGGCGGACAAGTACGATCTTCTCCTTAAATCCTACGAGGATGCGGTGGACAAGGAAATAGACGAAAAGGCGGGTCAGATCTTCAGCGGCAACCATTTAAGGACCTACTATGCGGCAAAGAACGGGACCGCCATTTTTGAAAAGCTGCGCCTCATTGGCCGCAAGAGCCCGGAACTAACCAAGAAGAAAACCCTCTGGTACAATCTGATCAAGACAAATCAGGATAAGATGGTCTTTACTCTGTACTCCGGGAAAAAGTGAGCCGAGCCGGTTTCAAAACCAGAGGTTTTGAAACCGCTTCAATCTACAGCTTTTTGATGATCGCCGCCGCCGCTTCCGCCAATTTCCGGTGTTCGCCGGATTCCAGATGTATGCCGTCTTTTTTGCTGCTGACCACGATCCTGCCGGCATCGAGGAAGGCGGCCCCCCGTTCTTTGGCAAACTGTTCCATATAGGGGGCCATTTTTTTGGACAGGGGGGCGGCGTTCCCGAATACATGCTCAAAGAACGGGGACTCCACGACGGGGGGAGGACAGATCCACAGTACCCTTGGGGCGGAGCCGCCGGGGCCGGTTCCCGAAGCGAGGACAGCCTCCACCACCAGCGCCGCTCCGGCGGCAATGTCGTAGGGGCTGGGGCTGAACCGGGGTTTAAGATCGTTGGTTCCCAGCATCACCGTTACGATATCCAGGGGCTTATGGCTTTCCAGGATGGGGATGAGCTGGCGGAGGCCGTTTTTGTCCCCCTCGACGGGATCTTCCCGGCAGGTGGTTCTGCCGTTGAGCCCCTCTTCAACCACCCAGTAAGCGGCCCCGCCGGGACTGCCTTCGTTGAGTAGTTCCCGCAGTACGCAGGGCCAGCGGGTATGATGATCGTAACGGCCGTCCGAGGCGGGGATATAACCCCAGGTATTGGAATCGCCGTAACAGAGTACTGTTTTCATAAGTTGTCCCCTTCGGACTTACTATAAAAAATTTCCGGAAAAATGTATACTTGCCCCATGAATCAGGCTTTGGAAAATTTAAAAGACCGGGGGTTCTTTTCCCAATGTACCGACACGGAGGGACTTTCCCGTTTGATGGACGAAGGGCCGGCGATCTTCTATGTGGGTTGCGACCCCACCGGTTCCAGTCTCCACATCGGCCACATGGTGCCCTTCTTTGCATACCGCCATCTCAGGACCGCGGGACACCGGGGCATTGCCCTTATCGGCGGCGGAACCGCCCGGATCGGGGACCCCTCGGGAAAAACCGAAATGCGCCGCATGTTAAGCTACGATCAGCTCGACGCCAACGCCGCTTCCATTACCGCCCAGCTTGACCGCTTTCTGGGTTTCGACGGCGAAACCGCCCGCTGGGTAAATAACAAGGACTGGCTGGCGGATCTTAACTACATTGATTTTCTCCGGGAGATAGGCAGCCACTTTTCGGTCAACCACATGCTCAGTTTTGAAGCCTACAAAATGAGGCTTGAAACGGGGCTTTCCTTTATCGAGTTCAACTACCAGCTGCTCCAGAGCTACGACTTTCTGGAACTTTACCGCCGATTCGGCTGCCGGCTTCAGATTGGAGGAGATGATCAGTGGGGCAATATCGTGGCGGGACATGAACTGATCCGCCGCATCGAAGGGGCCGAGGTCTACGGCGTTACCTTTCCCCTGGTTACCACCGCCGGCGGCAGGAAGATGGGCAAGACCGAAAGGGGGGCCGTTTTCCTGGACCCCGCCCTGACCAGCCCCTATGAATTTTTCCAGTACTGGCGGAATGTGCAGGATGCGGATATACGCCGCTTCCTGCTGATGTTTACCTTTCTTTCCATTGAGGAATGTGATGCGCTCTGCGCCCCCGGGAAAAACCCCAACGAGGCCAAGGAGCGGCTTGCCTGGGAGGTGAGCGCCCTGATCCATGGCAGGGAAGCGGCGGACAAGGCCATGGCCGGCGCCCGGGCCGCCTTTGGCGGCGGGGAGGATAAGTCCGCCATGCCCGCGGCGGATCTGTCCCGTTCGCGTTTTGAGGCGGGCTACAATGTGGCGGACCTCTTTGCCGATGCGGGGCTTGTCCCTTCCAGGAGCGAAGCCCGCCGCCTGGTCCGTCAGGGGGGCGCCTTTGTTTCGGCGCCGGGCGCTTCGGAGCTTGCCGCAGTTACCGATACGGCGGCCCTGATCGGAGCGGACTCCCTGGACGGGGAGGGGGCGCTGATCCTCAGGGCCGGGAAGAAACGGTACTGCCGGGTGCTGGCGAAGTAGGGCCCCATTGGGGACCGAAGCAGTTAGCGGAGCCGTTTTCCGTTTGGTATATTGCCGCAAAATCTGTTGGGTCAATTTTAAAACGAGGAGGCATTTTATAGAAGCATTTAAAAATGAGGAGGCGTCTATGGATATGGCGGATCTTATCAATGCGTTAGCATCGTTTATAACGATTAGACTATTCCTAGATACGTGTATAAATGAACCTCCCCGCCTTGAAGGGCGGGGTATTAGACCCCACTGCGAATCAAGATTATTAAAGATAGCAGATTGTTAGAGACAGGTAAAAACAAGCCGGATTTATGGCCCGGTTTGTTTTTTGTATTTGTTTATCATGCTGCCCGAAAACCATATCCGCGAGCTTTCGTGTTTGACGCTTGCGGGTTCTGCGTAACCGGTCCCCACCACGCAGGCCGCCCGATCCGTGAAGTTGCCTGAGGCGTTTGCAAAGCGGGTTCTTATGCAGTCGATATCCGGTTCCTGTTTTGAAAACAGCGCTACCAGGTAATCAACGCCGGTAACATCGTCCATAACAGGGTTACATAGTCCGCGATGGTCTACGCTACATAGCCCGCCCAGGCGGTATAGGCGCCGTATATACCCAGATCGCCGGTATAGGGGGCAGACTGTTATAGAGCGCTTTATCAAGGATCGCTCCCCGGGGATATTTCCGGCCAAACAGCGCCGTAAAAGAACAAAGGCCCAGCAGCAATAACAGGATTGTCTTTTGCATCATGTCTCCTCTGCTATCTTCCGGTAAAATAATTTCTTACTTCCCTTTCGATCAGCGAAGCGGGAATCAATGCGGGCTTTTCGGTAATGCTGACATTGACCCGGTCCGCTACATTGTACTGCCCCGCTATGCCGCCGGCGCGAAAATTACCCTGCCGCTCGTTACCGGAAAAAACGCCCCCTTTGGCCTCAATACCGTTTTTTATTGCCTGTATCGCCCGGGTAATATTGCGGGGCTTCTCGATATTAAAATTAAAAGACGAAACGCTCCTGGTAAATGGCGCGGTAAGCTCGTTGCTGGTATAGCGCAGACTAAGGACAACTGTATCTTCGTTGACTATGTATCTGCCCGCGATTCCGGGTACGCTAAAAGTTCCGTTGCGTTCGTTGAAGCTGCCGCCCTAGCGTAGTATATCGGCCCGTATGATCTGTAGTGTTTCGGCCATATTCTCCGGTTTCCGGTAGGTGTATACCGAATCGCTGTAAGCGGCGGGTAGCACCGTAAAGTTAAAGCTCGCGGTAACGGTTTCCACATTGGGGCCTTCCGGCGCGTACTGGATCGCCAGGCCCCGGTAGCTTTCGGCGCGGCGTACCGTTTCTCCGTCCGCCTTCCACACCCTGTTAAACTCCGCCGCCAGGTTCTCAAACTGCTGCCGCGCCGCGACAACCTTTATCGTGTCCTGACCAAAGGGCGCCCGCAAAACATAGCTGACGGCGTCCGATTCGGGGATAGTCCGCGTGACATAGGCCCTAAGCCGGTTATCGGTGTTCCTGTCGTTGGGGTAGATAAGCTGCATGTCGCCGTTCAGGTCGATGTGGTACACCTTGAAAAAGCAATCCTCGTCCGCCACAACGCTGATTTTCAGCTTGTCCCCGTCAAGGTAGGTACGGGTGTCCGAATCGGGCCAGGTCCGCAGGGTAAAGACCTGCGCGGCAGAAGCGGGCGGGTTGAGCAGTTCCTCCCGCTTTTTGATCTCCTCCAGGGTTGTGTTTTCCGGCAGCAGGGCGATACCCAGCCGTTCCAGCTCCGCCGCGGAGACGCTGAAGTCCCTGGTGTCAAAAATCACGCCGCCGGGCTCGATTACCAGGCGGAGCGTTACCCGCACGACGGCGCCTTCCCGCAGAAAAACCCCGGTAATAAGGCCCTTTTCGGGGCCGCCGGGGCCGACCCGGTCGATACCCCGGCTTGGGGGAACCACTCTGAACTTGTGGTTGCCCGGCGCGTGGGCCATGATCCGGTTGCTCAAATACCGGGAGAACGCGCTTGGGCTTTCGGTCCCCGCCAGGTTGATGCCGCCGATACTCACCTCAAGGGGGTAAAGGAGCCGCGAGGCAAGGCCGTCCACCGCCCTTTTTACCACGCCGTCAAGGTCTTCCGCAAGCAACGCGGCGGCGCAGAACAAAAGGCAAAGGGCCACAAACAGTTTCTTCATGCTATTATCCTCCCGCTTTTAATTCCGGTAACGAAACAAAACGCCCTGTGAATTGACCCGGGCGATCAAAAACGGTTTCGCGTAACGGTTACCGGCGATTCCCGACAGGGCCAGGGCGAAACCGTAGTCCGGGGCGCGGCAAATCCCGGTGACCAGCGCGGAAGCGCCCAGGGCCGGGTCTAAGAGCGGCTCCAGCCACAGGCTCGTTCCGCGCTCCGTATCAACGGCCTCGATGAAGGGAAGACCCCCGCCGCCGCCGGCGTTACCGGCCCGCATAACCCCGCCAAGCACAATCCGGTTGTTTTCGCCGTCAAGCGCCGCGTCCTGATAATACGAATGAGCGGGGGCCGAACCGGAAAGCCGCCAGAGTCTGCCGCCATCGGCGCTGAATTTGAGGAGCGCCGCCAGGGTTTCGTTTTCCCGCCGTTCCTCTCCGGCAAGGTACCGGTCCCCGGCGGCGTCTACCGTTATTTTGTTGAAGGACATGCCTTTAAACGAGGCGTCGATATACGCGATAACTCCGCCGCCGCTTATTTCCGCGATGTACGAGCCGGGAACGGGCCTTCCCATGGAATCAAACTCAATGGTCCCGCCTGAAACCAGCCAGCGATCCCGCCGGGAATCGTAGGCCGCCGCCTTGACCGGCCCGCATTTTACCGCGGGATCCTTCGTGTCAAAATCGTCCCCGGCCAGTTCCCACAGCGCGGCAAGCGCGCCGCCTTCCCCACGGACCAGGCGGACATACGCGGTATGGCCGGCAAGGTCCCCGCCGCCGCCCGCCGCAAGCCAGACCGCGCCGTCATCCGGAACGCCGTCCTTTGGGGCGGCGGTTAAAAAATACGCGCTCCGGCAGTCCCGGCGGGCGGAAGGCGCGAGGGAAGACAGCAGCGCGCCGTCTTCTTTGTGTATCCGGGCTACGGGCCGGTAG
>JAISPH010000072.1 GCA_031275035.1 Treponema sp. | reverse complement strand
AAGGCGGCGTGGGAAAAACACGGCAGGCGATATTAACCGCAAACTGTCTGGGGGCGGCGGGAAAACGGATTCTGGTCATTGATATGGATTTTAATAACTCCGCAACCTTTTATTATCTTCCCGAAGACAAGGCCGCGGCGGCCGGGGAAAAGAACATCGCGGACGCCCTCGCCAAAGAGAGCAACCTATTATCGGATTATATTCTTCCTACCGATCACCAGGGGGTTGACCTTTTAGCCTCAAGCCGGTACCTGGCGGACCTCCGCAGTATCAACGAGAAGCGTCTCAGCCGCATGATACCGGCCCTCGGGGGAACGTATGACCTGGTGATTATCGACTGCCAGCCCGATTACAACAACCTCACCCTCAACGCCCTGAACGCCTCAAGCCTTATCATTACGCCGGTCTTAAAGGATTTGGACAGTTTCAACGCGGCGGCCTTTCTCGGGCAGAAGATAGCCCTCGATACGGATAAACAGGACTGCTGGTATATCACCATTAACGGGTATAACCGCCACTATGAAGACGCTTTTGGCGGCAAACAAAAAGAATACATTGACGTGTACCGCCATGAATTTTTACGGATAACAGACCCCGGGACTTGGTTTCCCTGGACGGCGGATATGAATGAGATTAAGGATCGTAAGAAGCAGCTGTCCGATACCTCCCTGCGCGGTGAAATATGTAATCCCGAACTGTACCATGCGGTGATCCGCCTGTCGGAATTTCTGATCCAGGGGCCGTTCGGGAAACCGGAGGCGTTTTAATGGGGCGGCTTATTGATTCCATCGGAAACGCCGGTATGAACGCCGGGGCCGCAGTTGTGGCCCGGATGAAACGGGTATCGGAGATACAAACCGATCCCCGGTTGGCCGGAATGTTTACGGTCAATGCCGAGATATTAGCCTCAATAGTTGCCTCCATGCGGAAATCGGGCTATGACAAGTCCCAGCCCCTGGTCCTGTGGAAGGGAAACGGGGTTGTGGTAGACGGCCATACCCGGTTACAGGCCGCCCGGGAAGCGGGTATTACGGAAATCCCGGTGGAGGAGAAGGAATTCGCCGCCCTTGCGGATGCGAAACTCTACGCCTACCGGCGTCAGGCGGAACGGCGGAATCTGGCCCCTGCCGAGATACTGGCGGCTGCTATGGAGTTACAGCCAAAAAATTCACGGGACGGGACCGGGAGGGCATCGGAAATTCTGGCTAAAAACCTGGGTGTATCTCCTTCCACCGTGAAACACGCGCAGATTGTCGCGCAGGAAGCGCCTCCTGAAATTATTGATGAAGTAAAAAACAACCGGATGACGATCAACAAGGCGTACCGGCTTGCCAAAAACACATTGGACAAACCGGCCAAAGGAAAACCGGAAACAGATAAGGAAAAACCCGTCCTTGAATATGCGGGATGTTCAATTTCCGGTGAAAGGAATGAATCAACGGAATGTCCCCCGGAACAAGGCGGTGGCCGTCTTGAACGCCTGGAACTATGGGTCCACCGGGAAAACCTCAATATCCCCGCGGGGAATGACGCCCGGCTTGAGGCGGCCAGGTCTCTGCTTAAACATCTGCACGGTTTCAGCGTATCGGTTGAATTTACCCAGGACCTTCACGCCATGCTGCAATCCCTGTTTCAAGTGGACTTGGACAGCCAATCGGTTCCGGAAGCGGCGATAAATACCGCCGGCCCGGATGGAGCGGAAGATGCGGAATAACCGGAAGGCCGCCCTGTTCCTCACGGATAATCAACTGCCGGTCTATGAGGGAGATATAGTGAAAGTGCTTATCGCAAAAGACGGCAGGACAAACATATATTGGCATCCCCGGTCATGTGATTTTAAGACGCCTGACATAACACGACTGAGGGGAAAATCAAAATACCTCCGCCTTGGCCAAAACGAATACGCCGTATTGGAAAGCGCCCAACGGCTCACAATCGTGCTGGAACCGGCTGATACGATATATATCTACCGGGTAACACCTGAAAGGAGGCATCCGCTCCTGCGGTTTTCCGTCAGGGGGCTGCCTCCCCGGTGGGTGTAAAGGAAACGACTATGAAAACGCATATGGTGATTGTTGATTTTGCCCGGAAATACGGAATTAAGGAAGGTTTAATCCTAACCGAACTATGCCGGCGCATGCGGCTTTCGGGGGCGGCGGCCGTACCCTTTTCCGTGTCCCTCGGGAAGGAACATTTTTCCTACTTAACGGAAAAGCAGATACGGGTTTGCCTGGCAAACCTCCGGGAACAGGGCTGTATCAAACGGGCATACGAAAAAGAACGGACCATTGACCGTACCGCGCGGTTTGAGATAAACAACAAGGTATATCAGTATTACCTGCAAGTAATCCTCACGGAACAAAGCAGCCTGTCCGAAATCATGCTCCCTTCTTCGGGGGGGTTCTGAGTGGCCCACGCCCATTTCATGAATCTAGCCCTGGCGGTCAAATTCGGAACTAATGAATCGCTCTTTCTCACGAACCTCTGTTACTGGATCGAGAAAAACAAGGCGAACCGGATCAATTACCATGACGGGCATTACTGGGTCTACAACACGATGGAAGCGTGGGCGGAGCTTTTCCCGTATTTCTCGAAGGACCAGATACGGCGCCTTATCAACAAGATGAAAAGCCAGGATATTCTCTTTGTGGGGGTATATAACCGCATCCATGATGACCGTACCCAGTGGTACTCGGTAAGCGATGAAGTGATGGAACTCTACCTGGGAGAATTCAGGAGGGAAGAGTCCGGGCAGGGCGGACAAAAAGAAGGCGCGGGGGAAAGGCCGGAATCCCCGAAAGCCCCGGAAGAAAAAAGCGGAAAAGCGCCTATTGAGTCTGCCGGGGAAGAACCTTTTATTTGCCCTCCCGGGCAGATGGATGTGGCGGAAGTCCCACATCCATCCGCCCCTGGGGGCGCATGGATGCGGCGGAATCGCCACATGGAAGCGGCGAATTCGCCGGATCGAAGCGGCGGAATCGCCACAACAATACCATATAATAAACCTATAAATAAACCAGCTGTTGCTGCTGAAAAAAATCAAAGAGGGCAAATGGCCCGGCCTGTGGAAAAGTCTGAAGCAGCAGCAGGATTTTTTGATATTGAAAAACTGAAAGCCGACTTGCTCAGAATAAACCGGAAACTGGTCTTTGATGAATCCTTTTACCCGAAGGCCCTCGAATATCTTGCCGCCCAGGGTTTTGATGGCGATTACCTTTCTTGGCTTTATGGGGAATGCCGGAACCGGAAGCCTGACAACCTGCGGGGGCTTTATTTCACTTTGTTTGACAAAGAAGACATGGCCGCCCTCTACCGAAACGTGGAAAAGGAACGGCGGAAAGCAAAGAGTCCGCCGCCGCAAAAAACCTGCCCGTGCTGCGGAACCATGCATCCGGCCTGTCTTGAGCGTTGTCCTGAATGTGAATTGGAAAAAGCGGATGAGGGCGATCCGGCTAAAATAGCGCGGCAACGGAAATTCCACCGGCTGCCGCGGAAAGTAAAAGACGAGTATGCGGAGGAGCAATGGGCGCTTTTTTCACAGGCCTTTAAATCCGGAACACCGTTAGCGGAAACAAAGGCGCAATGGATCATGCTCGATAAAAAATACCACCTCCTTGAATGAACGCAGCGCCGAATCAGCGTATTGACACTAGAAAACTACACCAAAGGTCATGGAGGATATATATGTCGGACCTAAATATCGTATGTCTCATTGGGAGGCTTACCAAAAACGCGGAATTGGGCGTTACCGGGAATAACACGCCCTTCTGCGCCTTTTCCATCGCAACCCACAGATCCCGCCTGACGGATGGGGAATGGGTGGAAACAACCCACTATTTTCCGCTCCGTCTCTTTGGCGAAAAATGGCGGAGCGTCGGGGAGCGTCTCCAAAAGGGCTCTCTGGTTTCTATCCAGGGCCGTCTTGAACAGGACAAATGGGAGCATGAAGGCAAGAAACACAGCGGCATTAAGATCGCCGTTGACCGCATCAGGCTTCTGGGAAAAGCGGAATATACCGGTTCGGACCCGGATGTGCCGGACGTACCGTTGCCCGAAGATATTGGCGCATCAGAATCCGGGCAGGAGGGCGAATAGCGTGGGCGTGCGGATTCAGCTTACCATATCGGCGGAAGAAGCCCTGGTCATCGGCATGGACCTCGTTTACATCAAGGCGGAAAAGGACAAGAAAATTATACAGCCGCTTACCTGCCGTTTTCTGACCAGGATTTTTAGGGAGGCAAAGGCGTCAAGCCTCAATGCGTATTTACAGGGGAAGCAGATGCTTCATGCCCTGAATGAATCACAATTTGAACCGTAAGGAGAAGATGATGAGCGGACAGAGCGAACAGATGGAAGAATTCAGGACCAACGATAAATCCCATTCCCGGTCCTTGTATCTGAAGTTTCTTGGAGCCACGGTGGGGAACAAGGAAACCGGCGTTCCCTGCAATGGGGACTATAACGTCAACGGTGATATTTCCCGGTTCAGGAACGGCCTTCTCCACGGGGGGACTGGCCTTGAGGGGGAATCCCAGCCGGCCATTGAACTACTTGACGGCCATACCGAATGGTGGGAAGACGGTTACCTCCACCGGGACGACGGCCCCGCGGTGATTACCCGGCACGGGGCCTGGGAGGAATTCTGGCGCCACGGGGAACTGATGATGATCCGGGTATTCGGGACTGCGGAAATAACCGACGTGCAAAAGGATTAGGGCCGTGCCGTTTTTATCCCAATCATACCATATCGAATCGAACAAGGCGAATGACGTATGCCGGGACGCCGGGGGCAAGCCCCTTGAGGGAATCCGGGTAACCGAAGACGGGATTATCCGGCGTTTTCACCAGGGGCTCCTGGACGGGGATTCGTACACCCCGGAAGGGAAACGGATCACCCAGCCGGCCGTCGAAGGCCCCG
>JAISPH010000198.1 GCA_031275035.1 Treponema sp. | reverse complement strand
GGGGCCGCCGTTTCCGCCGCCGCCGGACCGGCCGCCGACGCGCCGGTACATCTGGGGCTTCCGGGAAACGCCGGGGGGGCCGGCGCCGAAGGCGAAACCATCACCAGCCCCATCGTGGCCACCTTCTACGCGGCCCCCGGCCCCGACACGCCGCCCTTTGTGCGGCCCGGTTCCAAAGTAAAGGCCGGGGACAGCCTCTGTATCCTTGAGGCCATGAAAATGATGAATCATCTGGAGGCGGAATTCGACTGCGAGATTCTCAGCGTCCTGGCGGGAACCGGGGACCTGGTCGAATACGATCAGGCCCTCTTTGAAGTTAAACGGCTTTAGGAGCGCAGCTTGATCGAACGAACCGCCATTCGCCGCCTCCTCATCGCCAACCGGGGAGAAATTGCGGTACGGATCATCCGAAGCTGCCGGGAAATGGGGATTAAAACCGTGGCGGTGTACTCTACCGCCGATAAGGACAGCCTCCATGTGCGGCTTGCGGATCAGGCGGTCTGCATAGGCCCGCCCCCGGCTTCCCTAAGCTACCTTAACCGGAGCAGCCTCATCCATGCGGCGGCCCATACGGACTGCGACGCCATTCATCCCGGAGTGGGCTTTCTCTCGGAGAACGCCGAATTTGCCCGGCTGGTCCGGGAAAAGGGGCTTATCTTTATCGGCCCGGACCCGGAGGTGATAAAACTTCTGGGAGACAAGGTCATAGCCAGGGAAACGGCAAAACGCTTCGGCCTCCCCGTAACCCCCGGCACCGAAGAGGCGGTGTCCGATCCCGCCGCCGCCGCGGAACTGGCGGAGGCAATCGGCTTTCCGGTGATCATCAAGGCCGCGGCGGGTGGCGGCGGCAAGGGGATGCGGATCGTCCGGGAGAAAAAAAACCTGGCCGAAAACCTTTCCATCGCAGGGGCCGAAGCGGAGGCAAACTTCGCCGACCGCCGGGTCTTCATTGAACGGTATCTGGAAAACCCCCGGCATGTGGAACTGCAGATCCTCGCCGGCGGCGGTAAGGTGGCGGTCTTGGGAGAGCGGGACTGTTCGGTGCAGAAAAATCATCAGAAGCTTATTGAGGAAAGCCCTTCTCCGGGGGTAACCGGCGCCATGCGGGAACGTATGACCCGGGGGGCGGTAAGGCTGTTCCGGGAACTAAAGTACCAGGGGGCGGGGACCATAGAATTCCTGGTGGAGGGGGAAAACTTCTATTTTATGGAAGTGAACGCCCGGCTTCAGGTGGAACATCCGGTAAGCGAATTTATCACCGGCGTAGATATTGTCCGCCAGCAGATCCTTGCCGCGGGCCGGGGATGTATAGAGCCTGATTCCGGGGAGGCGCAGCTTTCCGGGTGGGCGCTGGAATGCCGGATCAACGCCCTTACCCCCGGCAGAATTACCCGGCTTGAGGTTCCCGGCGGGCCGGGGGTCCGTTTCGATTCCTGCCTCTACGCGGGATGTACTATCCCGCCCTACTACGATTCCATGGCGGCAAAGCTGATCGTCCACGGGCCGGACCGTCTCCGGGCCCTGACCCGGATGCAGCGGGCCCTGGAGGAGCTTGTCATCGAGGGGATAGAAACCAACAAGGCGGAACAGCAGCGGATCATCGCCTCCCCCCGGTTCCGTTCCGGCAATTTCGGAACGTCCCTTTATAATACCCTGATCAAGGAGGCCGAAGATGCCCTCTGAAATATCTGCCGGGGCGGCAGCCCTGGCGGCGGCGGCCAAAGCGGCGGCGGCCAAGGCAATGGCAAGGGTGGTGGGAAAACCCGCCGAAGGCTCCAGGCTGAACGCCTCCAGGCCGGAAAATCCCGATCTTTGTCCCGGATGCGGGGAGCGGCGCGATCCTGAGGCTATATCGAAGGCCCTCAAAACCTGCCCCGGCTGCGGCTTCCATTACCGGATGGAACCGGCGGAACGGCTCGCCTACCTGATCGATCCCGGCAGCTTTGAAGAATTCTCGGCGAACCTCAGCTCCCTCAATCCCATTGACCTTGCGGGGTACGAGGAAAAACTTTCCGCCGCCGCCGAGAAGGCCCGGATGAAGGATGCGGTGATCACCGGGATCTGTTCCATCGAGGGGAGGAGGGCCGTCCTGGCCCTGATGTCCTTTGAGTTTATGGGGGGTTCCATGGGTTCCGTGGTGGGAGAGAAGGTCTCCCGGGCCATGCTCAGGGGACTGGAGGAAAAACTTCCCCTGGTGATCTACACCACCTCCGGGGGCGCCCGGATGCAGGAGGGGATCTTCTCCCTCCTCCAGATGGCAAAGACCTCCAGCGCCGCCGCGGAACTGGACAGGGCGGGAATTCCCTTTTTCACCGTCCTCTGCGATCCCACCACCGGCGGGGTAACCGCCTCCTTCGCCATGCTGGCGGATGTAACCATGGCGGAACCCGGCGCCCTTATCGGCTTTGCCGGCCCCAGGGTTATCGAAGGAACCATCAGGCAGGCCCTGCCCGCGGGTTTCCAGCGGGCGGAATTTCAACAGGAGCGGGGCTTTGTGGATCTTATTGTCCGCCGCCAGGATCAGCGGCATATCATCGCCCGGCTCATCGACCTGCATCAGCCCGGCTGTATCCCGGCGGAATCCCCGGAGGAACGATAGTGAATACCGCACTGCAGAAAAAAGTACAGGAACTGAAAAAGCTGATCCGGGAATCGGGGCTCGACGCCGCCGAAGAACTGGAAAGGCTTGAAGCAAAGATAGGTTCCGGCTCCAGGATCGAGACAACCTGGAAGCGGGTGGAACTTGCCCGCCATCCGGGCCGGCCCTATGCCCTGGATTACATTGACCGGATCTTCGCCGGTTTTACCGAACTCCACGGCGACCGGGCCTACGGCGACGATCCTTCCATCGTGGGGGGTCTTGCCTTTCTGGGCGGCCGGCCCGTTACCATTCTGGCAAATCAGAAGGGACGGACCCTGAAGGAAAATGTATTCCGCAATCACGGTATGGCCAACCCAGAAGGGTACCGGAAGGCCCTGCGTCTTGCCAGGGAAGCCGAAAAGTTCCGCAGACCCATCATCACCTTTGTGGACACCTCCGGGGCCTATCCGGGACTGGGGGCGGAGGAACGGGGCATAGGCGAAGCCATCGCCAGAAATCTCCGGGAATTCAGCCAGCTTAAAACCCCCATAGTCTGCGTCATCATCGGCGAGGGCGGTTCCGGCGGCGCCCTGGGGCTCTGCGTGGGGGACAAGATCTACATGCTGGAAAACGCCATCTACTCGGTGATAAGCCCCGAAGGGTGCGCCTCCATTCTGCTCCGGGACGCCGCCAAGGCGAAGGACGCCGCGGCAATGCTCAGGATCACCAGCGCGGACCTGCTGGAGTTTAAGGTAATTAACGGCGTGATTCCGGAACCCCCCGGCGGCGCCCAGACCAATCCCGCCGAGGCGGCGGCGATCATCAAGGAAGTGCTGGTCAAGGAATTGGCGGATCTCTGCGGCAGAAATCCCGACATCCTGGTCCGCTACCGGAATCAGAAGATCCGCAAAGTCGGCCACTGGAATGAGGGAACCGAAGAGTAACCGGCCCTGTTCCTGACCTTCCGCCGGCATGATCTTCAATGCAATTAAACTGTCTTTACCCTGAAGGTATTTCGCTGTATTGGGGACGGCCCGCAGCGGGCGATCCGTTCCAGGTGATCCCTGGTGGGATACCCCTTGTGCCGGTCATAGCCGTATTCGGGGTAGAGCCAGGCATAACGTTCCATCATCCGGTCCCGGGCGGTTTTTGCCAGGATGGAGGCGGCCATTACCTCCGGGACTTGGGCGTCCGCCTTGACCAGAGCCCGGCAGGGGATGGGAATGTCCGGCGTATAAAGGCCGTCCGCCACCGCCTCGACATCCCCCGGCGCCGGGCGGTCCGAAACCGGGGCAAGGCGGAGCAGTTCTCCATAGGCCCGCTCCATCGCCAGAAGACTTGCCCTGAGTATATTGATCCTGTCGATTTCCGCCGCCGAGGCCCAGCCTATACCCCAAAGCGCCCTTTCGCAGATCGCCCGCCGGGCCGCTTCCCGCCGGGAGGGGCTTAGTTTTTTTGAATCCCCCAGAAGCTCCCGGGGGAAGTCCCGGGGAAGTATCACCGCGGCGGCGCAGACCGGACCCGCCAGAGGACCCCGGCCCGCTTCGTCAAGGCCGCAGATCATCTTGCGGTATTGGGCCGGTCCGGGGGAGCAAAGGCCCGGTTAAAGGCGGGAAGGCCGCTCAGGGGAAACTCGCCGCCCAGGATGTGGGTAAAACCCTTAAAAATGGAACCCGCCACCGAACCCGGAGGGGGCTGGAGACGGCCGCCGGTTCCGGCGGCGCCCTGCGGGGGCCTCGCGGAGAAGACCTCCGCCTGCCGGGCAAAGCCGGTAAAGTCAAAATAACAGCCGCTTACCAGGGGAAAACGGCCGGAAAGCTCCATGGCCCGGGCTACAAAGGAAGAGGAGAGGAAAAAGCCCGTCCCGGCGAAGAGAAGCTCCGATTCTTCGGCAAGAACGATAAGGCCGTCCCGGGCGGATACCGAAAGACTCCCCCCGGTCATTACCAGCCTGGAACCGGAGATCTCCATCAGGGAACCATAATCCCCCGCAGAGACCAGGGCGCTGAGATTGGCTATATCCGCCCGGACCCTTTCAAGGTCGAGAAGGGTCCCGCTCCGTTCCGCTTCCAGACGGAAAAAGCTGTCCTCCGCCGAGAAGATTCCTCCCTTCATCTCCAAGAACAATCCGTGAACGCCGTCCAGATCCCCGCGGATCCGGCGCAGATGGATCTCCCCCTTCCCGGCGCTGAACACCGGAAGCCGGCGGTTCTCCTTCATAACCGAAGCGATTAAGGAATCGGCGATAAGGCAGACCCCCCTTTCCTCAACCCAGACCAGGGGACCTTCGCCCTTAAAAACCGAATCCGCCAATTCAAAACCGGCCCCCGGGTCCAGATAAAGGGCCGGTACGGGGGCGCTTTTCCGGTCCAACACAAGCCCTTGAAAGCGGAGTATGCCCCGGTGAATTCTAATGCCGGTACCGGCGGGAATTTCGACTGCCGCGCTGTGTTCCCCCGGACCGGGAGCGCCGTAAACCGTAATGTTTCCCGAAATTACCAGATCCCCCCTCAAGCGGACGCGGCCCCTCAGGCGGATACTGGTCCTGCCCGTCCTCCGGGCAAAGTTGACGGCGTCGTCAAGGTAGATAAACGGATCTTCCCTGGTCCCGCTTCCCGCATCTGCGGCGGGACTTTCCGGGGAAACCGGGACCGGCCCGGGAGGGGAGGCCACATAAACGTCCTGGCCGGAACCGGCCTCCGGTATAAAAACCACCGATCCGTCCCCGCCGGTCCCCAGGGCCGCGACGGAGGAACCCGCCGTCCCAGGGGACGGCATGGATGACGACGTTATGGACGACGACGCCCGTTTATCAAGATGAATCACAAAAACCCGGACCTCCCGGGGACGGGAAGCAAACGTGTCATCCGCGGCGGCATAACGTTCAGCGGTAACTTCAAAACGCCGTTCTTCCCCGGAGTTGACGTTCAGAAAAAGCATACCCGGTCCGGGACCGCGGTATGCCTCAAGGCCGTCCAGAATCAGCCTCAGATTCTCCCGGGGATGTACCGAAAACCAGAGCCACCGTTCCGAGGCAAAGATCCCCGCCCTGGCGTTGGTATGGATCCCCGTACCTGTTCCGGCGGCATCCCTGCCGGCGGCGTCCTGGGCGGCGGCATTCGCTGCGCCCCAAAAACAGAGGAGGACTAACCCGCATATACGGCTCAACCATTTTTTGTTCACAGGCCCCCCCGCCTAACGCAGCACATCCAGAACATCCCGGAGTTCCGGGTCCTGGGCATAGTAGTACCGCTCCAGTTCCTCCGGGCTTAACCCCACCAGCTCGTGGCTCATGTAATGAATCCAGGTATCCTCATCGTTAACGGAGAGTTCATGCTTCCGGCACCAGTAGTCGGGCTGTATGGGAAGCTGGGGGACCTTATCATAAAAATACTTATAGTCGTGGACCGCAATTTTAAGATCCCCCCGGGGAATGCCCTTTTCCAGGATAATCCCGGTAAGGTAATTAATAGTCTTCCCCGTATCGAAGATATCATCCACCAGCAGCACCTTATCCCCAATGCGCAGATGTTCCGGCGCATAGGTCCAGCCTTCAACCTTGATCTGTTCCGCCGCCCGGATCCCTGTATAGGAACGGGCTACCGCCGCCGCATAGTAGACCGGCCGTCCTTCCCTGCGGATAATCTTAAAATATTCGCTTATCACATTGCCCAGGTAAGCGCCGCCCCGGAGGGAAACATAAATGACATCGGGAACAAACCCTTCATGATAGATCCGGTGAGCCATTTTAAGCGCATTATTGCGCACCACATCATAGGGAAGGAATTCTTTTTTCATTACTGCGCATACCCTTCTGTCATCTGTTCACCGGCTCCGGTCCGCCGCCCTTAAAATTAATCATACGGTTTTTGGGCTCCAATTTCAATAGAACCGGAAAATCATCCGGTAATTCCCGGCGTAAAACAACCATGAGCCGCTCGAACAGACACGAACAGTTTGTGCGGCTGCGGACCAGAGGTCCGGCGCGGTTTTTTCCTCTCCCTTGTTGAAACTGAAAATCGCCAATCCGTACAGCCCTTCGCTTGACAGAACCGGCCCCGGGATCTATTCTGTTGATCATCGCAGATTCATCGTTGCAGTTTCTCCATGGAGGTTCTCTTGATGATTCGCAAATTGGTCTTTGTCTCACAAAACAAAGATCCCCCATCCTCCGGGCGGCTGGCCTCGTTGT
>JAISPH010000190.1 GCA_031275035.1 Treponema sp. | reverse complement strand
CTGAAACTTAGAGCTGTTTTTGAATCGGAGGCTCGTTCGAGAGGAAATTTATTATACCGTCTGGTTTAATACCAAATTATTGTAAGTGTTGCGTTGTCTGAGCCGGAGCAAGCTCCGGGGTATTAAACCAGACTTTCGAATAAATCAACCAGCCCCCGCCGCAGAGCGGACGGGATATGGATGGTTCTGTAAGGTACAATTCCGTGCCGCTGAATAGCGGCGCATAAATCCTGCTACTAATTGCCGGTCCTGAAAGGGTTGATGGGATAGTATGCGGGTCCCTGCCCCCGATAACCAAGCTTTTAGCGGGTTTAAAGCCCCGGAGACCCCCCGCCGGAAGGCGGACTCCGGGGTCTCTCCAAAAAAGAAATTTTTTACCATATTCCATAAGAAATTAACTTTACGGGACAGAAAAGGGGGAATACAATTTTCCATACGATCCAGAGGGATCGAAAAAGAACGATGGAGGACAGGATATGAAAAAGATTGCGTTAATGCTTGTAACGCTCTTCGCGGTTTCCGCGTTGGTATTTGCTGCGGGAGGCCAGCAGTCGGGCGGACAGGCCGGGGGCAAGGTGCAGATCGCCCTGCTTATGCGGAATATGGACGAACAGTTCCTGAAAGACTATTCCGAAAGCGTGCGGAAACTGGCCGCCGCAAAAGGAGTGGATCTGAACGTCCAGGATGCCCGGAGCGACGGCGCCACCCAGCTTACCCAGCTCCAGACGCTGCTCAACCAGGGCTACAAGTACTTTGTGATCATCCCCTGCGTTTCGGAACTTTCCGAACAGATGAATCAGCTTATCGCCGAGCGGGGCGGAGCGGCGGCCTATTCCAATATTCAGCCCACGGTGGCGGCCCTCAAGGTGGGCAAGAATTTCTTCTACGCCTCTTCCCCCGAATTTGTAGGCGGCCGCTTCCAGGGCCAGATTATCGCCGATTACTTCGACAAGTATCCCGATAAGGCCCCCGGCAAGGTTCTGAACATGCTCCTCATCCTGGGGCAGTTGGGCCATCCCGCCCAAATCAACCGGGAAGCGGGGCTTCTCTCGGAACTCAAGACCAGAGGATACACCGTCAATATCGTCGCCCGGGATACGGCAAACTGGACCCCCGATCAGTCCCAGCAGAAGATGGACGCATGGATCGGCGCTTACCGGGGAAAGTTTAATGTGGTCGCCGCCCAGAACGACGGCATGGCCCTGGGCGCGGTGGAATCCCTTATCCAGAACGGCTTTACCAAAAACAACGCCAGCGATGGCACCATCCTGACCGTTCCGGTTCTGGGTATCGACGCTACCGGGGAAGCCCTCAACTCCATGAAGGAGAACAAGCTTTACGCCACGGTACTGCAGGATGCCGTGGGCCAGTCCTCGGCGGCCTTTGACGTGATTTATCAGATGGCCACCGGCGCCTACAAAGCGGGAAATGCCGCCGGCGGAACCCCCGCGGCAACTGCGCCGATTGACGAAGCTCCGGCCAACGATGCCGCCATTATCGGACAGTGCTATCTGGTTCCCTTCGTTCCGGTAACCAAGGATTCGGATTACTACAAGGCCAACGCAAAGTAACGCGGCGGTCGGCTTAATATCCCGCTGCCCACGGCGGGAAAATTGCTTCGGGGGTTTGTAAAACCGGTCCGCAGGCGGGTCCATAGCCGGAATCCGCCTGGGAAGGGTCATTTTACAAACCCCCGCCTTCCAATCATTTAAGGCCCTTTGCGGGTTTTAAAAAACATTGGACTTGTTCGAGAACCCGGCTGGTTCTCTCGGACTAAAGTCCGGCGCCAGTCTTTCAAAAAACGCGGGTTTCTCACAAAACCCACGTTTTTTGATGTTTTTAAGCGGAATTTGGCGAACCTTTGGTTCGACGGAAACTGAGGTTTCCGAATAGCTCTATTGGCGCGCTTTCAATTGTACGCAGGTGCTTTGAAGGCGTCTTGTTTTTCTTTGGAGAAGTAATGGCAGATACATCCTATATTATTGAGATGCTGGGGGTTACCAAAAAATTCCCCGGGGTCCTTGCGCTGGACAAGGTTGATTTTAAGGTCCTGCCCGGGACGGTGCATGCCCTGATGGGGGAAAATGGCGCCGGCAAATCCACCCTGATGAAGTGCCTCTTCGGCATCTATAAGGTGGACGAGGGAAAAATATTCCTCGACAATAAAGAATGTACGTTTAACAGCGCCGCCGACGCCATGGCCGCAGGGGTTTCGATGATCCATCAGGAACTTTCCAATGTTCCCCAGCGCTCGGTGGCCCAGAATATATGGCTGGGCCGGGAACCTGTCAATAAACTGCGCCTTATCGATCATCAAAAGATGTTCCGGGATACTAAGACCCTGCTGGAGGGGCTTAACTTCAACTTTGATCCCGCGGCCACGATGAGCCGCCTCTCCATCAGCCACCAGCAGGGCTGTGAAATAGCCAAAGCGGTTTCTTATAACGCCCGGGTGGTGGTTATGGACGAACCGACCAGTTCTTTAACGGAGAATGAAGTCGCCCATCTCTTTGAGATTATCCGAAACCTCCGGTCCAAAGGGGTAGCGATTATATACATATCCCACAAAATGGAAGAGATCTTCCAGATCGCCGATTCCGTTACGGTCATGCGGGACGGCAGGGTGATCGGTACCCATCCGGTGAAGGAATTAAACGGGGATAAATTGATATCCCTCATGGTGGGCCGGGACACCACCCACCGTTTCCCCCCGGTGGAGTCGGAAATCGGGGAAGTATGCCTTGAAGTCAGGAACCTAAGCGCCGCAGATCCCCGGTCCTTTAAGGATGTGAGCTTTGAACTCCATAAGGGGGAGATCCTCGGCATCGGGGGCCTTGTTGGAGCCCAGCGGACGGAGCTGGTGGAAGCTATCTTCGGCATCAGGGCGGTGGAAAGCGGGGAAGTGCTGGTCCGCGGCAAAGTCCTGAAGAAGATCTCTCCCCAAAGCGCCATACAGTCCGGGATAGCCCTGGTTACCGAGGATCGCCGCAATTCCGGCATCTTCCCCCTGATGGATGTGACCGCCAATACCTCAATCGCCTCCCTGGAGAACTATACGACCCGGATCGGCCTCCTGAATCATAAGGAGTTAAACAAGGTCGCCCTCAAACAAAATCAGCAGCTTAAAACCAAAACCCCCAGCATGAATACGCTGGTTCAGAATCTTTCCGGCGGAAACCAGCAGAAGGTGATCCTCAGCCGTTGGCTTATGACCCTGCCGGATATTCTTATCATGGATGAACCGACCCGGGGCATCGATGTCGGGGCCAAATATGAGATATACACGATCATGGCGGATCTGGCAAAGCAGGGGAAGGCCATCATCATGGTATCCAGCGAAATGCCGGAGCTTATCGGCATGAGCCACCGGGTTTTGGTGCTTTGCGCGGGACGCCTGACGGGCGCCCTCAAGAAAGACGAAGTTACCCAGGAAGCCATTATGCGCTTTGCCACTCAATTTGCGTAAGGGAGATAAGTGATGAAAAATTTCAGGCAGTATTTAAGCAGGTATACCACCTTCTTTACTTTTGTTTTTTTGGTTTTTGTCCTGGCGATCCTTACAAGGGGTCAGGCTTTGAGCTGGGCTTCGGTCAAAACCCTTGTGATAGCGGAAGCGGTCAGGGCCTTTGCATCCCTGGGGGTGGGGATGATCATCATCACCAAGGGAATAGACCTTTCCATCGGCTATGTGGTGTGCCTTACCGCTTCGGTGGCGGCCTCCTTTGCCCAGGTTCCCACCTATGAATCGGCCCTCTATTTTGGCCATTCCTTTCCCCTGATTGTTCCCATTGTGGCGGGTATTCTTGCCGGGGGACTGTTCGGGCTCTTTAACGGCGTTCTTGTGGCTTATGGGCGGCTTCCCCCCTTTATCGCCACCCTGGGGACCATGTCCATAGCCCGGGGCATTCAGCTTATCTATACCAAGGCCGCCATAGTCGGTTCCCTGACCGCCGAATTTAAGGCCCTGGCCCAGAATTCCATAGGACCCGCGGTCTTTTCATTTCCTTATCTGGGCGTCTATGTGGTGATCGTCTCCTTTGTCATCTGGGTATTGCTCAAACATACCAAACAGGGGACCCATTTCTACGCCATCGGCGGCAACGTCCAGGCCGCCCGGGTTTCGGGGATCAATGTAGAGCGGGACCTGATGTGCGTGTACCTCTATGCGGGGCTGCTCTATGGCTGCGCCGGGGTGCTCCAGGCGGGCCGGCTCGGCCTGGCCAACGCCCTTACCGCCAACGGCATGGAACTTGACGCCATCGCCGCAGTTACCGTGGGCGGCGTCTCCCAGAACGGCGGCATTGGAACCGTGGGAGGCATGATCATCGGGGTCTTTACCATGGGACTTATCAACTATGGGATGAGTTTCCTTTCGATAGACTCCTATTATCAATTACTAGTGAAAGGCGCTATAATAATAGTGGCGGTTTATTTTGATATGAAGAAATATGCCCGCCGCGCATAGGGCGCAAAAGAATTCGGCGGAGCCTACGTTGAGGAGGAGATTATGCAGGGAACGATGAAGGGCGCTTACCTTCCGGGAAACAGTACGGCGGTTTTGAAGGACGTTCCAATTCCAAGCCCCGGACACGGACAGGTGCTGGTCAAGATGAAGGCCTGTACCATCTGCGGCAGCGATATCCGGGCCATTTACCGGGAACATCTGGGGAAGGGTCCCGAGGGATACCAGAACGTTATTGCCGGACATGAACCATGCGGACAGGTTGTGGAGGAAGGCCCCGGAATCAGGCGCTTTAAGAAAGGTTCCCGGGTGATTGTGTATCATATTTCCGGCTGCGGGGTCTGCCATGACTGCCGCATGGGGTATATGATCTCCTGTTCCTCCCCCCTGCGGGCGGCCTACGGCTGGCAGCGGGACGGCGGCATGGCGGAATACATCCTCTGCGATGAGAAGGACCTGGTGGAGCTTCCCGGTGAGTTAAGCTATGCCGACGGCGCCCAGGTAGCCTGCGGGTTCGGTACGGTCTACGAGGCAATCTACAAGGTCGGCGTCAGCGGCGCCGATTCGGTGCTGGTGGTGGGTCTCGGCCCGGTGGGGCTTGCTACCCTGATGCTCTGCAAGGCCATGGGGGCCCAGAAACTTATCGGCATTGAGTCCAATCCCTACCGTATTAATCTGGCGAAGAAGCTGAACCTGGCGGATGCCGTGCTGCTTGCCGGTCCCGGTAATGTGGACGAGGTCAAGGCCCTCACCGGCGGCAGCGGGGTGGAACGGTCCTTTGACGCCTCCGCCAGCGATCCCGGACGGCAGACCGCGATCCGGGCCGCCCGGCAGTGGGGTAAGATTGCGTTTGTAGGGGAGGGAAATACCGTGAACTTCAACCCCAGCCCGGATATTATTCATCCCCAAAAGACAATCTACGGAAGCTGGGTAACCAGCATCTGGCTTATGGAAAACCTGGTAGAAGAGCTGGTCCGCTGGAAAATACACCCCGATGAACTGGTAACCCACCGTTTCCCCCTGGAAAAGGCCGGAGATGCATACAAGCTTATGGCCGAAGGACAGTGCGGCAAGGTGGCGGTCTGCGCCGATGAAGAGCTGAAATGAGAAGAATGAACCTCCTCGAAGAGCGGGGTATCAGTCCCCGCAGTGAATGAAGTGAGGAGCGTATATGACCGATTCGGTTGATCCCAAGCTGGTACCGCAGTTCACTCTGCCTTCGGGAGCGAAGATACCCTGTATAGGCATGGGAACCTTTGGGTCGGACAAGTACGCCCCCCCGGAGGTTGCCGCCGCAGTGGCCGGGGCGATCCGTTTCGGTTACCGGCTTTTTGACTGCGCCTCGGTCTACGGCAACGAGGATCTCATCGGCCAGGTTTTCCAGGAGGCCCTTGAGGCGGGAACGGTAAGGCGGGAAGATCTCTTCATCAATTCAAAGGTGTGGAACGACATGCATGGCCGGGGGGATGTGCTTCTCTCTCTGGCGAAGACCCTCAGGGATCTCAGGCTGGATTATGTGGACGCCTATTTTGTTCACTGGCCCTTTCCCAACTATCATGCTCCGGGCTGCGACGGGGATGCCCGCAACCCCGGTTCGGTTCCCTTCTCCCCGGATCGTTTTATGGCGGTCTGGGCTCAGATGGAGCGGATCTGCGATATGGGGCTGGCAAAACATCTGGGTATGTCCAATATGACCATTCCCAAGCTTGAGGCGGTGCTGCCCCGGTGCAGGATCAAACCGGCCCTTATTGAGATGGAGCAGCATCCTTGTTTCCAGCAGCAGGAACTTTTTGATTACTGCGTCAAAGCGGGCATCGCCGTGATTGGTTACAGCCCCCTCGGCTCTCCCAACCGGCCCGACCGGGACAAGGCCCCCGGCGATTATGTGGATACCGCGGAGCCGGAACTTATTGCCGCAGCCCAAGCCCACGGGATACATCCCGCCCTGGTCTGCCTTAAATGGGCGGTTCAGCGGGGCAGCATTCCCATTCCCTTCTCGGTCCACGGGAAGAATTACCAGAACAATCTCCGCTCGGTACTTTCAGATCCCCTTACAGAGGCGGAAATGGCGGCCATAAAAAAGGCGGACCGGAACTGCCGGCTGGTCAAGGGACAGGTCTTCCTCTGGCCCGGCGCCAAGGGCTGGGAGGATCTCTGGGACATGGACGGGAAGATAACCCCGGGACTCCGGTAAGGTACAGGCCCTTTACGGATCAATCCCGCTGCTGCAGCCCCGGTGTTTATTCGAAAGTCTGGTTTAATACCCCGGAGCTCTGCTCCGGCTCAAACAATGTAACGCTTACAAAAATTTGGTATTAAACCAGACGCGGTACTATAAATTTCCTATCGAACGAGC
>JAISPH010000182.1 GCA_031275035.1 Treponema sp. | reverse complement strand
TAGTAACGCAATCTATGATTACTTCAATGTTTCAGTTATTTAAAGTGATGCACTATAAGTAATAAGTAGAATGACTAATTATTCATGGCTATGGCTATTATGGCGGGCTGATTGAATAACCGGGCCAAAAGCGCTCATTTTGGCGTATGAAAATTCATACGCTCTCTGTGTACGTTACGGTATAATTGCGTTCTTTTACGCCCCGCCTGAAAACGGCGGGGCGTCTGCGGATTTACTTTTCCGCGGCGGCGTCAAGTTCCGCCAGAATGGAAAGCTCCGTCTCCCGGTCAAAGTACCGGGCCTTATCCATCCTGGGTACAAAGTTGGCGGTATCGCCGACCTTGAAGGTATGATGGGGCTCGGTCCGGGCAACCAGAGGCTGGGTGGGGGTGGTAAGCCAGAGGTGAATATCCGCCCCCAGGGGTTCCACTACCGTTATCTTAACGCCCATCGCGTTCTCCCCCCCGGAGGATTCGGTAAAGTTAAGATCTTCCGGCCGTATGCCAAAGTAAATATCCTTTCCCGCATATTTTTTAAGGTAGCTCTGATGTTCCTGCACGGGCTTAACCTGGAAAGAACCTTCGTCCAGCACCACCGAACCGTCCTTTTCCGTTACCTTGACGGTGAGAAAATTCATCGGAGGGGAGCCGATAAAGCCCGCCACAAATTTGTTAATCGGATGGTTGTAGAGGTACAGGGGAGAGCCGATCTGCTGGACCTTGCCGTCCTTCATAACCACAATCTTATTGGCCATGGTCATGGCCTCGACCTGATCGTGGGTAACGTAGATCATCGTGGCGTTCAGCCTGAGGTGGAGGTCGGAAAGCTCCGCCCGCATCTGCACCCGCAGCTTTGCATCCAGATTGGAAAGGGGCTCGTCAAAAAGGAAGACCTTGGGATTCCGCACAATAGCCCGTCCCACGGCGACCCGCTGCCGCTGACCCCCGGAAAGGGCCTTGGGCTTGCGGTCCAGAAATTTCTCAATATCCAGAATCCTCGCCGCTTCATGGACCCGGCGGTCGATCTCGTCCTTGGGCACCTTCTTGATCCTCAGGCCAAAGGCCATGTTTTCATATACCGTCATGTGGGGATAGAGGGCATAGTTCTGGAATACCATGGCGATATTCCGGTCCTTGGGGGGAACATCGTTCATCAACTCCCCGTCTATATAGAGCTCCCCCTCGGTAATATCCTCAAGACCGGCGACCATCCTGAGGGTGGTAGACTTGCCGCACCCGGAGGGTCCTACAAAAACGACAAATTCCTTGTCCTCAACCACAATATTAGCATTGTCCACAGCCCTGGTATTGCCGTCGTAGACCTTGCCAATGCCCTTTAACTCTACTTTTGCCATAGAAGCCTCCCTGAAAGGGTTATTTTATTGTTTCAAGTGTAGAGGCGGACCGGAAATTTGTCAAGGAACGGGTTTATCCCGGAACGGTGCTCCGCCGGGACGCTTCACCCGCCGCCCTTTTTATGGTAGGATGAAATTATAATTAATTTTATAGCGGGAGGGCCCGGGGCCTTCCGGCAGCGGGAAGCGGAGTTACATTTGTTTCTTAAAAAACTGGATATATTCGGCTTTAAATCCTTCGCCGATCATACCGAAGTAGTCTTTTCCGGCGGCATTACCGCCCTTTTGGGGCCTAATGGCTGCGGTAAATCCAACGTGGTGGACGCCGTCAAATGGGTCCTGGGAGAGCAGGCCTCCCGGGCCATGCGGGCCGACAAGATGGAAGACGTTATCTTCAACGGCACCGAAAACCGGAAACCCCTGAACGTGGCGGAGGTAACCCTGACCATCGCCAACGAAACGGGACTCCTCCCTCTGGATATGCCCGAGGTGCAGATCAAACGCCGGCTCTACCGGTCCGGGGAAAGCGAATACTACATCAACTCCACCCCGGTCAGGCTAAAGGAGGTGCGGGAACTCTTCTGGGATACGGGGGTGGGCAAGGCCGCCTATTCGGTGATGGAACAGGGCAAGATCGATCAGGTCCTCTCCTCCAGGCCCGAAGAACGGCGTTACCTCTTTGAAGAGGCCGCGGGGATTACCCGCTTTAAGGCAAAAAGCGCCGAGGCCGAGCGGAAGCTGATCAAAACCGACGAAAACATGCGCCAGGTCGAGGGTATTCTGGGGGAGGTTAAACGTTCCTACGACAGCCTTAAAACCCAGGCGGACAAAACCTTGAAATACCGGACCCTGAGGGAGGATATCTTCAAGTACGAGCTTGACATTCAGCTTCTCAGGCTTAAGCAGTTTAAGTACGAGCGGGACGAACGGACGGAGGAGCTGAAAAAGCGGACCGCCGGACGGGACGCCCTGCGGGCGGAACTGGAGGCCGTCAATAGATCCCTGGAAGAAAACATGGACGTAGTAAATTCCATGGAAGAAAAGCTTGTGGAGTGCCAGCGGGATATTTACGGCCTGGCGGTGGAAAAAAACGCCCGGGAAAAGGAATCCAGGCTCCTTGCGGAACAGCGGACGGAAAACAAGGCCAAGATTCAGCAAAACGAAGACCGGGAACGGGCGGCGGGGATCAAGATTGAAGAGCTTGCCGGGGATGCGGAGGAGCAGGATGGGGTCGTGGCGGATCTTCGGAAGAAGTCCGGCGACATCGATGCCAATATCGCCTCCTTTGAAGAAAACATACGGTTCGCCGCTTCCCGGATTGGAGAAAACGACGCCTCCGCTAGGAACCTTGAAACGGAGATCCTCGGCCTGGAACAGGAGCGGGGGAACCATGAAAGGGACCTGGAGGCTATCACCGATGACATAGTCGCCGCCCTGGATGCGGGGCTTAAAGAGGCGGGCTACTCCGCCTCGGAACGGCGGAATGCCGAGGCGGCCCTGGAAGAGACCCTGGGCCTGCTCAGGACCCTTCTGGAGGGCCGGGAAACCCTGCTCCGGGATCTGGCGGACGCCGCCGGCCGGACCGGGGTGCCCGCAGCGGAGCTTAAACATATCGCCCAGGGCCTGGCCGCGGCCTTAGCCGAGGCGGCGGCCAATGTGGAAAAGGTCCGTTCCCTCTTTGAAAATTACCGGAAGAGCACCCCCTCCTTCATCGACGAATTTCTCGCCCCCGAGGGAATCATCACCAGGAAGCGGAATTATGACGCCATGATCCGGGCCGCCAACGAGGGTATTGCGGACCGGCGGGACCGGATCGCCGCCCTCCGGCGGGACAATGAAAATTTAGGGATCAAAATTAACGAATACCGGGAAACCCTCCAGGAACTCCGGGTAAGCCGGGCCCGAATGACCGCCCAGGCCCAGGCCGCGGAGGAACAGGGCCGGCTGATACGCCGGGAACTGGCGGGCCAGGAGGGGCTGAGAAAAACCATCCGGGATGAACTTTTCCTGTACCGCAAACGGCTTGAGGAAATTGACGAAAGGATCGCCGATACCGAATCGGAGATCGCCGGCATCGAACAGAGGGGCGTACAGTTGACCGCGGATCTGGAAAAGCTGGAAAAGGATATTGCCCGGCGCAACGGGGATGTGGCGGGAACCCGGGAAGCCATAGAGAAAAAAAAGGGCGCCCTGGCCAGGATTCAGGAATCCATGGAAAAGATCCATCTGGAACTGGTTCAGTCCGAAACGGAGATTAAAAATATCCAGGATAACTTCAGGGAGACCCATTCCCGGGATCTGATGGAATTTGAAGAACGGATCTTTACTATCACCGCCGCCCCCCCGGAGCTGCGGGAAAAGCTCTCCGCCGCCAGGGGGAGCCTGCGGGATCTGGGGACGGTAAACCTGATGGCCCCGGAAGAATTTGCCGAGACCAAAGAACGGTACGACTTCCTTTCGGGCCAACTGGAAGATCTGGCCAAGGCTAAAGCGGATCTGGAAAATATTACCGCCGAAATACGGGCCGAATCCAAAGAACTGTTTATGAATACCTATAACAAAATAAAAAAGAATTTCCACAATATGTTCCGCCGGCTTTTCGGCGGCGGAGCGGCGCAGCTGCACCTCCAGGACGGCAACCATGTGCTGGAATCGGGGAT
>JAISPH010000155.1 GCA_031275035.1 Treponema sp. | reverse complement strand
GCAACGCCAACAAAAAATGGTAGTAGACCCCACAGTTAATAACTTCCTTACAGAACGAACCTCGTAAACAATGCAACGCTTACAAGATACCCCGCCCTTCAGGGCGGGGAGGTTCATTCTTTGACCTTGCGGCCGCTCATTTCGCATCTATCGTAACTTCAAGTCCGTATTCTTTTCCGACAGCTTCGTACAACAGAAGATCCCCGCTTTTTACAGGCTGAAGATCCTTCAGCGCATATTCCCTGCCCAGGGCGCCGTATTTGCCCAAGCCAAGCCGGTGGTAGGGCAGTATCTCGACATGATCCGGCCTTTTCAATTGAGCCGCAAAGCCGAATATTCCGCGGATGCTCCCTTCGTCGCCGTTAAAGCCCGGTATAAAGGGAATCCTCAGTATCACCCTGGGTCCGCCGCGGATGTCTATTTTCATTAAATTCTGATGAATGAGGCCGGTCCCCGCGCCGGTAAAGCGCCGGTGCCTGTCTTCATCCATATGCTTAATGTCAAAATAGAGATAATCGATAACGTCCAGGCTTCTTTCGATATTCTCCCAGGGCACATACCCGCAGCTCTCCACTGCGGTGGAGAGGCCCTTCGATTTGCACGCCCCCAGCAGTTCCCGGGTAAAAGTTCCCTGCAGAAAAGGCTCTCCCCCCGACAGGGTAACGCCGCCTCCCGAGGCTTTGTAGAAGGGGATATCCTTTTCGACCAGCTTCATTATGTCTTCGACCGAATTATCTCCGCCGCTCTCCTGCTGCGCCCCGGAAGCGCATCCCGAAAGGCACAGGCCGCAACGGATACAGCGCTCATGATCCGTTACAAAACCATAAACCGCATCCGCCAGCACCGCTCCCCGGGGACAGACCTTTCTGCAGATCCCGCAGTTAACGCAGAGGTTCTTAAAAAACAACTTCTCCTTTTCCGGCCTCTGGGATTCGGGGTTGGAACACCAAATGCACCGCAGGCCGCAGCCTTTTAAAAAAATAACGGTCCGTATACCCGGCCCGTCCCCGGCGGCATACCGTTCAACGTTAAAAACACATCCCCTGGGAACATTCTCTGCAGGACGGCAATGCTCCGCCGTTCCGCTTTGGAGAAGATCATTTTGCAGCCTGTCCATACTGGTTGCTGAAAAACCTGAACATGTGGCCCACATCTTCCTCCGGAATAATCCGGGGTTCCAGGCCCATGGACTTAACTTTGATATAAACCTCCGATGCTTTTTCAAGAACGCCGCAGGCCTTAAAGGCTATATCCATATTCTCGCCGATGCACAATGCGCCGTGGCTGGGCAGAAATACCGCCCGGCGCCCGTCCTCAATAACCTTTGAAACATATTCCGCCAGAAGGGGCGTACCCGGAATGGCGTATTCCGAACATACCACTTCGCCGCCAATGGTTTGGGCAAACTCCTCCGTAATTACCGGAAGGGTAAGCTTGGCCGCGGCCAATACGGTGGAATACATGGCATGGGTATGGATGACGGCGTTGACATGGCTGTTGCGCTCGTAGATAAGAAGGTGTATATCCTTCTCGATACTCGGCTTCCGGCGTCCCTTGATCCGCCTGCCCGCCGCATTAAAAACCACAATGTCGCTTTCCGTACAGTTCTCATAATCCATACCGCTCGGGGTAAGATACACATTGCCCGTCTTAGGGTCCCGGGCGCTGATATTGCCCCAGGTGGATACGGTCAAGGATAACCTTGACATTTTTTTACCCGCCTCGATGACAATCGTTTCGTATGCCGGCATGTTCTAAAAGCCTCCCTGCAATCAATAACCCCGCCGCAAGCGGACGGGGCATACGGCGTCCGGCTGTCCGGAAACGACCCGGACAGTCCTTTGTTCGCCGCATTTAACTCTGAAACCGCTCTGGATATTCCTTAGTACGCCGCTCTGTTATTCCCTAGCGATTAAACCAGCCCCGGTGCCGGCGTTTGCCGGAACCGGCTTTCCACTGACGTGTCCGCAGCATCCGGGGAACCGTCAAAACCGATAACCCTAACCTCATTCTGCCGTTTAACTTCCCGTACCGCGCCGGGGCCATCGTACCGCTTCCGGCGAAAACCAGATCCGGTAAACCCCCTTTAATGCAAATGGATGCCGTTTTCAACAGGCAGATTTCTTTGGGTTTCTTCCAGCAGTTCGCTCAAATTCCGGGCGGCGCTATAGACATACTCGCTGCACTTCTCCCGGTGATCGGGATGCCCCCATTTGACATTTTTGGTGAGCTCCTTGCAGCAAGCCACGTTAAACTCTGCGACGAATTTATCATGCAGTTCCTTTGCCAGGTCGGCGATAAGATCGTCATCCTCGTGGGATTCCGTCCGTCCGTACAAATAGCCCAGGACTATAACGCCGCCCGTAATGCATCCGCAGGCGCACTTGGCTTCTCCCATACCGGCGGCAAAGGCGCTTACCATTTTTATTATGGAATCGTCAAGCTTGAGGCCGTAATACTCATTAACAGCCTTAACGACAGATTCGCTGCAATGATATCCATAAATAAAATGCCGCTTCGCCAACTCGGCCACAGGATTTTTTCCTGTCGACTCATCTCCCATAAAAGCCTCCTTCCGTGTATTTATTTCCGCCCGGGTTATTTTTTACAGATCATACCTGCATTCCCAAAGCCCCGCGCCGGTCAGTCGCCGTAGAGGGTTACCTCCGCCGATTTTTGCACAATGTCCCTGATGTCGGCCAGGGATTCCGCCCTTCCCTGGTATAAAAGCTGGGCCCCCAAATTACCGAAGGACGTCGCCTCGTCGGGGCCCGCAACTACGGCCTTCCCGGTTACGGCGGCGGTAATTTGATTGAGCAGCTTATTCCTGCTGCCGCCGCCGACAATGTAAATCGCCCCGTAGTTTCTGTTCCGTATATGCTCGATCTCTTCTATGGCCTCTTTATAACTGCGGGCCAGCGAATCATAGATAAGGCGGAACAGAATAAAATCGTCCGGTCCCTTTATTCCGGTCTTGTTGATAATGGCTTTTCTCATGCTTGGGGGATTAAAAAAAACATCGTCATTAGGATCGAACAGCGTCTCCTGCGCTTGCAGGGCGGCGGCCTTTTCCGCAACCTCCTCCCAGGCGGTTTCGCCCTTGGGGAAACATTCATCGTAGACCCTGCGGGCTATATACAGTCCCGCCGAATTCTTAAGAAAGGTGGTGGTTCCAAGGATTCCCCCTTCATTGGTAAAATCGCTGTTATAGACAGCCTCGTTTACCAGAGGTTCCCGGAGTTCCGTCCCTATGAGGCACCAGGTCCCGGAACTTATAAAGAGGGGCTCCTCATCGCCTTTCCCGGGGCAGATCGAAGTTACGGCGGCGGCAGTATCGTGGGAGGGAATAGTAATAAACGGAAAAACATTGACCCCCAGCTCTTCGGCAATTCCGGCTTTTAACAAACCCCGGGATTCGCCGTGCTTTTTTATCTCCGGGAAGATTTCCCGGTCTATACCGAACGCGCCGAGGATCTCCTGCGAATAGGTCCCCTTCTGTACGTCATAAAGCTGGGAAGTGCTGAGGATGGTCGATTCGGTATACGCCTCGCCGGTAAAGAGATAGTTCAGCAGATCCGGAATCAGGAGCAGCCGGGCCGCCTGCTCAAAGGTCCGGGGAAATTTTTCCCTGAAGCCGAGGATCTGATACAGGGTATTGATCTTATCGCATTGAATTCCAGAATTAAAAAAAGCGAAGCGCCGGTCCGCCTCCGGCAGCTTATCCAGGGCCTCCCTGCCCAGGGTGTTCCGGTAAGAAAGGGGATTGGCCAAAAAATAACCTTCACTGTTCAACAGGCCAAAATCGATGCCCCAGGTGGATATGGCGGCGGAATCGATCCTTCCGCATTCCGCATAGGCCTTGCTCAAGCCGGTTTTCAGGTGCTGATACAGGAAAAGGATGTCCCAATAGAAGAAGCCGTTAAAGTAGACTTCCTTTTGCTCTATCTGGTGTATGAGCCGCGTCCGTATACGGCCGCCGTCAAACTGCCCCAGGGTAACGCGGATTGCGGAATTACCGCAGTCAATCGCAAGGAGATTCAAACTTTCGCGCGCCATCGTGCCCCCTCTTAAAAAATGCAGTTTGAACAGAACCCAAAACCAACCCATCGGATCGTTCAAAACATATGGTTCCGGAACCTCCGGCTCCGGCATTCCGTCAATATCATATTAAAAACATGGTATTTATATCATATAAAACACTTGTATTTAATCAGTATAATGCCGGTTTTGTCAATAGCTTTTTCGAAAAAAATTTTTTAATGGACTTGTGCCGGACTTTAGTCCGCGATAACCAACCGGGTTATCGAACAAGTCCAATGAACCTCCCTGTTCTGGAATTTTCCTGCGCAAACGGGTTCTTGGGCATCAGTCCCATTGCGAATAAACGGTCTTTAACAAACGGAATTATGCGACCCGTAATCCTTCGGGGATCTAATAAGTATTTTGATTCCGCCTGCGGGTCCCTGCCCAAGAACCCGCTCGCGGGGGAGCCCCTGGGGCGATTTGGACCCGGCAACGATTTGTTTGTTGGGGGTATGGACACGCATAATATCCATACCCCGCTGCTTGCGGCGGGGTTCTTCATTTTGCAAGCGGGTCCACGCTTTTAAGGCAAGGAGAGTCATTGAGTCTGTAAAAATTTTTCAACTGGCACGCAAAACCGCTAAAAATCATCAAAACCCCGCATTAACAATGCAATTTTACTCAAAACTGTCCGGGGACATAGATAAACCAAACGCGTAACATTACCTTGCCCCCGGTCAGTATATGAATCTAGTTGGCAAACTTGGCGGTATACGCCTTATGCGCCTCTACGTTATCCTTGGTGATAACTTTACAACCCGTATCGATCTCTATCTCGTAGGGCTGGCTACGGATCCACTTTACAATGTTGTCAACCGACAGGATGCCCATTTCTGCGGGATATTGAGCTACGGTGCACATAAATTCCCCGGATTCGACCAGGTTCAATGCCTCACTGACTGCGTCAAAACCAATGATTTTTATCTGGTCTTGCTTGTCCGTTTCCTGTATCGCCCGGAGAGCGCCGATACCCATATTATCATTGGAGCAGAAAAAAAGCTGCAGATCCGGATGGGCGCTGATGATATTCTGAGCTGCGGTGTAACCCTGATCAACCTCCCAGTTGGCGGTCTGCTCGGCTACAACTTTGATCGCGCTGCCCGCCCCATCTTTAAAACCATTCAGACGATCAGTAGTGTTCTGATGCCCCTCAATGCCGGTAAGGATGGCGGTTACAGCGCCGGCGGGCAGACTTTGCGCGGCATACTGTCCGGCAAGCTTGGCCCCTTCATAGTTATTGGTGCCATAGAAGGGAATCTCCAGGCCAACAGCCTCGACGATAACAGGGTTCAGCCTGGTATCGGCGTTGATCACCGGGATACCCTTCTCTTTGCATTTTCTGAGGGCGCTTTCCAAGCCTTCGGAAGAACTGGGAACAAGGATGATCCCGTCAACATTGTTGGCCAGCATGTTTTCGATGATAGTCAACTGCTGATCCGCGCTGGCATGTTGATCGCCCGCCTGGACATCAATATTAACGCCCAGTTCCTTAGCCTTTTCCTTGGCGCCATTGGCAAGGGTGATGTGGTATTCATTGTTGAGTGTCATACCAACAAATCCGAGATGGATGTCCGAAGCGCCCTTGTCCCCTGATCCTCCGGACTTTCGGGTACAACCAATCGCCGCAATCATCAGAACGGCAACAAAAGCCCAAACAAACCTCTTTTTCATACATATTCTCCTTCAAAAACAAATTCTCTATCCTTAAAAAGAAACAGGGTCTGAAGATCGCCGGAAGGGTTCCTTGATACAGAGATGCCATGGTTCATCTCCTTTTCCAAAAACACCGCAGCGGCAGATATCATTCCCCCTTTCTTTCCTTGGCTTTGTCAGCAAAGACCGCCATAATGATCACCAGGCCCGTGATGATGGTCTGATAGTAAGTGGCCACATTGAGAATTTGCAGCCCACAAGTCAGGGAACCCAGAATCAGGGAACCCACCAGAGTATTCCCGATCTTCCCCCTCCCCCCGGAAAGAGAAATGCCGCCAATAACCGTGGATGCTATAGCGCTCATTTCATAGCCTGAACCGGCGTTTGGGTCCGCATAGGTCAACCGGGAAAGGAGCAATATTCCCCCAATGGAAGCAAAGAGTCCGCTGAGCACATAGGCGGCAATCTCAACGCGCCTGGTACGAACTCCCGAAAGCTTTGCCGCATTAGGATTGCCCCCAATGGCGTAAATGTGGCGGCCAAATCTGGTATTCCCCATTATTACGATTACGATGAAATAAAAAACAAAAACATATACGATAGAGAGGGGTACTCCCGCCAGTTTAGTATTCATAATTGCACCCAGTTTTCTGGGAAAACTCGATATGGGCTTACCCGAGTTAATAAGCAGGGCTAATCCCCTGGCGACCTGCATAAAGCCTAAGGTAGTAATAAAAGCCGGCACCTTTCCAATGCTGATCAAAATACCGCTGGCAAAACCAAAGACAATACCGGCAAACATTACGCAGATACATGCTACCCATATTGGGTTTCCGGCTTTAATAATAAGCCCCGCAAAAATGCCCACAAATCCAACAATGGATCCGGCGCTCAGGTCAATTCCGCCGGTGAGTATGACAATAGAAGAACCAATAGCAATAACCGAAATGATCGAAGACTGGGTGATAATGTTCTGGATATTGGTTACCGTAAGGAAATTTCTGCCAACGATCCCGCAAACAACCGTAAAAATGAGAATAATAAATACCGCCCCGATATACAGTGATATTTCAGAAAGGACCAGTTTTTTTCCGTTCAAAAACAAGGGCCTTCCGGTTTTTTCAACTTGCGTGCTCATAATCTTCCCTCTCCTGCAGCATACAACTTAAAATTCGTTCCTGCGTCAGATCTTCATTGTTATCAAAAACAGAAACCATTCGTCCTTTTCTCATCACAGCGATCCGATCGCACATCTTCATAAGTTCCGGCATATCGGAGGATATCATAATGATGGAAACCCCGCTTTTAATCAGATCGTACATGATGCTGTAAATTTCGTTCCGCGCGCCCACATCAATGCCTCTGGTGGGCTCGTCAAAGATATAAATATTGGCGCCGGTCTTAAGCCACTTTGCGATAACCACTTTTTGCTGATTTCCTCCCGAAAGGTTCTGAACGGCATTATGGCGGCTATTGGTACGGATACGAAGCCTTGCGATACTTTCTCTTGCCATCGCCGATATGTCCGCCCACTTGAGCAATACCCTGCCGTAATGCCTCAGGTTAGGCAGCGCGATGTTTTCCTGGATTGTATGGGGCAGGATAAGCCCTTCATCTTTACGGTCCTCGCTGAGGTAAACGATACCTTCGGCAATAGTATCGGGGAGACGGCATCTAAGTTTTTTGCCTTTGTAAAGCACCTCCCCGGAGTCTGCGATATAAGCGCCGATTATACATTTGGCGAGTTCCGTACGGCCTGAGCCAATCAGCCCCGATATGCCGAAAATTTCTCCCCTGCGCAGAACAAAGCTGACATCCCGAAGCGCCTTCTTATAGGAGATATTTCTTATTTCCAAAACCGGCCGCCCAATCTCGTGGGATGTCAGCCGTTCAAAAATTACATCCCGCCCTACCATCATACGGGTCAGCGCCGCCTCATCCGTATCTTCCAATCTAACGGTATCCACATATTCTCCGTCTCGAAGAACTGTACAGCGGTCGCCAATTTGGAAAAGCTCGCTCAACCGGTGGGAAATATATATAATACCGATACCTTTTGCAGTTAACCCCCTGATAATATCAAAAAGCATCCGGGTTTCCTTGTTAGTAATTGTCGCCGTAGGTTCGTCCAGCACCAGAACCCGCACATTAGAAGAGATAGCCTTGGCGATTTCTATCAGCTGCTTTGCGGCCACTGAAAGCCGGGCTATTTTCACCCGGGGATCAATATCCATACCAAGCATCGTTAAATACTTTTTTGATTCCTGAATCGCAGTTTTTTTGTCTACCACGATCTTGTTTTTAATAAATTCCTTCCCCAAAAAAATGTTTTCGTAAATAGGCAGTTCGGAAACCAGATTAAATTCCTGATAGATAACACTGATACCGGCTTTTATGCTTTCGTTAGGGTTCGTTGCGATAAAAGGCTGTCCGTCAAGGAAAATTTCTCCTCCCCCGCGCCGATAGGCGCCGGAGAGTATTTTGATTAACGTAGATTTTCCGGCGCCGTTTTCCCCCAGCAGTACGTGTACCTCTCCGGGCCGCAGCTCCAATTTAACCTTATTAAGTACTTTAACGCCAAAAAAACTCTTGGATATATTCCGCATTTCCAATATATTTTCAGGCATTGCGTTCACCCCATTCCCAATGATTGCCGGCATTTTCCGATTCTCCCTTTGTTGGTAAATCGCCGTCATAGACGGCCCCGTTTATCCGGGGCGCCCGGAGTCCCTTCCCCAGAAGGCGCCATGCCCCGGAACTTATAAAGAGGAGTTCTCCGTCGCCCTTCCGGGGACAGATCGAAGTTACGGCGGCGGTATCGAGAGAAGGAATGTCCCAATGAAGATACCCCGCCGCAGAACGGACAGGACATGACTGATTCTGTAAAATACTAATCACAGGGAGATTCAAACTTGCGCGCGCCATTATACCCCTCTTAAAAAATGCAGTTTGAACAGAACCCAAAACCAACCCATCGGATTGTTCAAAATACATAATCCCCGAAACCGCCGGCTCCGGCATTCAGTCAATATCATATTAAAAACATAGTATTAATATACTATAAAACACCTGTATTTAATCGGAATATACCGGCTTTGTCAATAGATTTTCAAGAAAATATTTTTTTCGGGAAAAATTTTTGTCCAAACGGATTTTCCGGCCGGTTTCCCCAATAGAACGGTTCTCAAAAAGACACTGGAAAACCCAGCCGGGGTTTTCGGTATCTTCCTGACGTAAGGGAATTATGCAACCTGTAAATCCTTCAGGGGTCTAATAGATATCTTGATCTTGACATTTTCAAGAAATATGTTAGAGTGATTATGACAAATATTAGTATTTTGTCATGTAAGGCGCTACGATGGCTATGGAAATTATCGCTACCGGACAGGCTGTGCCGGAACGAAGGGTTACCAACGATGATTTGGCAAAACAAATTGATACCAGCGACGAGTGGATCCGGTCCCACACGGGGATAGGGGCCCGGTATATCGCCGATACAAACACCGCGTGCAGCGATTTGGCCCTGGAGGCGGCAAAACAGGCCCTTGCCATGGCCGCGGAAAGGGAGGGCCGGACTCCGGAAGCGGAGGCGGCGGCCCTGGATCTGATCTTGGTCGCCACCGCCACCGCGGATCACTGGGGAACTCCTTCCACGGCCTGCATTGTTCAGGGCAGGCTGGGGGCGGCAGGGGCCGCCGCCATGGACATTGCCGCGGGCTGTACCGGTTTTATCTACGGCCTTGAAGCCGCCGCGGGGCTGCTGGCGGTCTCCGGCGCCAGGAAACGGGCCCTGGTAATAGGGTCCGAAATCCTGACCCGGTTTACCGATTGGGGGGACCGGGGGACCTGCGTCCTCTTTGGGGACGGCGCCGGGGCGGCGCTACTTGAGAAGACGGCAGCTCCGGCGGAGGGCCCGGAAAAACGGGGGCTCCTGCGGACCATCCTGGGAGCGGACGGGTCCGGAACTGAACATCTTATTATGCGGCGGGGCGGGTCCCGTTCGCCTTACAGGCCGGGGGAAACCGTAGACATCCCTCCTCATATTGCGATGAACGGCCGGGCGGTTTACAACTTTGCGGTCAAGGCGGTAACGGGGACCATAGTCAACTTGCTGGAGCAGGAGGGGATCGCCATGGATGATGTGGCCCGGATCATCCCCCATCAGGCCAACGCCAGGATCGTACAGGCCGCGGGAAAACGGCTGGGGATACCGGAGGAAAAGTTTTTCCTCAATATTGAGGAATATGCCAATACCTCCTCCGCATCGATCCCCATCGCCCTGAACGAGCTGAACCGGGGCGGAAAATTACGGCGGGGGGACCTGATCATGACCATTGGTTTCGGCGGCGGGCTTACCTACGGCGGAAACCTTATCGTTTGGTAACGGGTTTCAAGGATGATAACCACATGGGGATAAAAAACAAAAAGGCCTTTTTCCTGTTTCCCGGCCAGGGGGCCCAGTATCCGGGGATGGCCCTGGATTTTCTGGCCGCCGGTTCGCCGGGGGCCAAGCGGCTTTTTGACCTGGCCTCGGATCTTACCGGAAC
>JAISPH010000133.1 GCA_031275035.1 Treponema sp. | reverse complement strand
CACCAAGGCTAATTACAAAACCGCGATGGAGAAGATAAAGGCTTTGGACAAAGACGATTTTGTCGATGCCTATAATCCCTGGGGGGAACCACAAATTGAGGACTTATATTTCAAATGAGTCGAATGGGTTTAACCCAGGGCAGGCCGCTTAATCCTGTCTGCCTAATGGGGTCAAGCCACCGGTACAAACCCCCGGTTTTGTTTCGCTACTCCCACTCGATGGTTGCCGGGGGTTTACTTGATATGTCGTAGGTGACCCGGCCGATGTCCTTGACGGTATTGGTGATGAGGGTGGAGATTTCCAGGAGGTCCCGGGGGGGAAAGGGATAAACATCGGCGGTCATGCCGTCGGCGCTGGTGATGGCCCTGAGGGCGAGGACCCAGCCGTACTTGCGGACATCGCCGGCAACGCCGACGGAACGGATGGGGAGGAGTACCGCGAAGGCCTGCCAGATATCGTCGTAGAGGGACAAGGGGGCGCCGTGGAGGGCCCCGGGGGCGGGACGTTTTTTGAGCTCGTCGATAAAGACGGCGTCCGCTTCCCGGAGGACATCACATTTTTCCCTGGTTACCTCCCCCAGGATGCGGACCGCGAGGCCGGGGCCGGGAAAGGGATGGCGGCGGACCACTCCCTCGTCCAGGGCAAGGAGCCGGCCCAGGCGGCGGACCTCATCCTTGTAGAGCCGGTCCAGGGGTTCAATAACGAGGCCCGCCCGGCGCTTGGCTTCCACCAGGGGGCTCCCCACATTGTGGTGGCTTTTGATAAGGCGGGCCTTCTTCCCCACCCCCTTGCCGCTTTCGATGAGATCCGTGTAGAGGGTACCCTGGACAAGAAAGCAGGAATCGGGAAGCCCCAGCCGGGCCACTTCCCGTTCCTGTATCGTGATAAAGAGATCCCCGACGGCCCTGCGTTTTTCCTCGGGCTCCGTCAGTCCCTTGAGGGCCGAAAAAAATTCATCCCCGCAGTGGATTATATGAAGGTGCCTGGCGCCGAGCCGTTCCAGGCCGGCCTTGACGGACCTGGTTTCATCCTTCCGCATCAGCCCGGTATCCATATACATCAGGTGAACCTGGGCGGGATCGAGGCTTTTGAGGAGCAGCGCCCCGGCCACGGTGGAATCCACCCCGCCTGAAATAAGGAGCAGCGCCGGATTCGTCCCCACCCTGTCCTGCAGGGAACGGCGGACTTCTTCGATATAATGCTCCATGGTCCAGCCCGGTTTGCAGCCGCAGACGCCGAAGACAAAGGCGGCGAGGATCTCAAGGCCCCGCTCGCTGTGGGTTACTTCGGGATGAAACTGAAGGCCGAACCAGGGCCTGCCGCCGCTTATCACCACCGCGGGGAAACCGGAGACGCTCCTGCCGTATTCCCGGAACCCCGGGGCCAGGGCAGTAAGGGTATCGCCGTGGCTCATCCAGGCGGTAAAGGTAAAGCTTTTTCCCGGATCCGCCGCAGCGGTTCCCGCCGTAATGGCCGCAAACGGCAGGGAAGGATCGAAGCCCGCAAGGAACCGCGGGGCCAGGGGATTGACGCCGCCATCTTGGTCCTCCGCAGGGGGGATATGAACCTCCACGCCGCCGTATTCCCGCCGGGGCAGGGGCTCTACCCGGCCGCCGTTGTCAAAGTTCATGCGCTGAAGGCCGTAGCAGATCCCCAGCAGGGGAAGGCCGGAATCGTAGACCCGCCTGTCCGGCGCGGCCCCCGCAGGGGAATACGCCGATTCGGGGGACCCCGAAAGAATGATCCCCCGGAACCCCTCCCCTTCGCAGGTTCCGCCGGCGGCGGGGATCCCCTCAAGGGAGGCGTCTCCGGGGAGTATCTCCGTATAGACCCCCATATCCCGGATACGCCTTCCTATAAGCTGGGTGGTCTGGCTTCCGAAGTCCAGTATCAGAATCTTATCCATGCAATATCCTGTTCATACAATAGCGTTGTTCAGAAACTTCAGCTTCTGAACAGCTTCCGCTTAAAAACAACAAAAAACGTGAATTTCATTAAGGAACCCGCGCCTTTTGGGAGACCTGTGCCGGACGCAGGTCCGCAATAACCAACCAGGTTATCGAACAAGTCCAATACCCCGGCGGGGAAGTTTCGGGCGGGGCTTCATTTGGTCCACGGATTTTTCCTGATGATGGTTTCCTTTCTGTCGTAGCCTACGGATACAATGTCCACGGGGGTTTCGCAGAAACGTTCAATAAAATTGATATACTCCATCGCCGCTTCGGGGAATTCCTCGTAGGTCAGGGCCGGTGAGAGAGACTTCTTCCAGCCCTGGAAGGACCGGAGCACAGGTTTGGCGCTGTTGAGGGTCTCGATGGAGGCGGGAAAGCTTTCAACTATCCGGCCGCCGATTTGATAGGCGATACAGGCCTTTACCTCTTCCAGGGTATCGTACACATCCAGGTGGGTCATCACCAGGGAATCAATGGAGTTGGTCAGGCAGGCATAACGCAGGGCCACCAGATCAAGGTAGCCGCAGCGCCGGGGCCGGCCGGTGGTAACCCCGTATTCCCGGCCCGTATCCCGGACAAAGCGGCACAGTTCATCTTCGGAATTGGCGTCGAATTCGCTGGGGAAGGGGCCGTTTCCCACCCGGGTAGAGTAGGCCTTGAACACCCCCAGCACCTTGTCCAAGTTCCGGGGGCCCACACAGCCGCCTACCGCGGCTCCGGCGGCGCAGGACATGCCGCTGGACACGTAGGGGTAGGTTCCCAGATCCAGATCCAGAAGGGCCCCCTGGGCGCCTTCAAAGAGAACCTGGGCGTTTTTACGGTGCACCAGATAGGTGGAAAGATCGACGGCCATGGCAAGGAGCCGTTCCCTGTAGGGGGCAAGGAAATCCCGGTCCGGGGATTCCAGTTCCGCCATCTTTTCCTGCCAGGCAAGATCCGCAATCCGTATCCCCTCCCGGTCGCTCTTCATGGAATAGGTGATCCCGATACCGCGGCCGGTGGTGCCGATGGGCTTCTTCCGGGACCGGTCCCGTTCCTTGTCTATCTCGATATACCGGGGCAGCACCACGTGGGCCCGGTCGGAAATAAAAACCCGGCCCGTGGTGTCGATCCCCCGGTCTTTGAGCATATCCAGCTCTGCAAAAAGAGCCACAGGGTCTATAACCATCCCGGCGCCGAGGACCACCATCTTATCGGGATAGAGTATCCCCGAGGGAATCAGATGCAGGGCGTACTGATCGTCTCCTATAACGATGGTGTGACCCGCGTTGGCCCCGCCGGAGAAACGGACAATTATCTGGGCCTCATTGGCCAGATAGTCCACGATCTTGCCCTTTCCCTCATCACCCCACTGGGCGCCGATGACAACTACATTCATGCAACATCCTTAGCGTCAGAATACCGGAAAAAAACCCCCGCTTCAAGCCGCCGGCGTCCATACCGGCGCGCCAAGCCCCTGCATTGGGCCCTGCCAACCGCCCCCTGCCCGGTATATAGACGCAGTCCGTCTAATCACTTCTTTCTCCGCATATATATGCAATTCGTATATATCGCCGCCTCAACACATATAAACGGATTGCGTCTAATCGCTCTTCCCCGGAAATAAAACGAATGCGTGTTACATCCGCCATCCTGCGTATAGACGCATTGCGTATATATCTGTCCCACCGCATATAAACGTAGTTCGTAGATATACCCGCCCCGCCGCATATAGATGCATTGCGTATACATCGCCCCTTTCCCCGGTAAAGGCCCCCCGGCGCCGGGAGGCGGATTGCGCCCGCAGGACCAATGCCCGGACGGCGGGATTATCCGGTACAGCCCAGCGTAGCCAGGACGATGGCTTTAATGGTATGTTTCCGGTTTTCCGCTTCATCCCAGGCCCGGCTTTGGGGGCCGTCGATTACTTCGGGGGTAACCTCTTCGCCTTTTACCGCCGGGAGGCAGTGGAGGAAGATGCTGTCCTTCCGGCCGGTTCTGTCCATCAGGGCCTGGTTAACCTGGTAGGGTCCCAGCAGGGCCAGCCTTTCCTCCCGCTTCGCCTCCTCCCCCATGGAGACCCAGACATCGGTGTAGACCGCTTCGGCCCCCTCCACTGCCGCCGGGTCCGCCGTAACGGTAATTTCCGCCCCGGAAGAGGCCGCCAGGGTTCTGCACTGCCCGGTCAGGGCGGCGCCGGGGTTGAGCGCCGGGGGGCATATCACCGTAAAATGGACCCCCAGTTTGGCGCAGATTACCATTAAAGACCGGGCCACATTGTTCCGGCCGTCCCCCACAAAACAGAGCCTTTTTCCCCCGGCGGGGCCGAAACTTTCCTCCACCGTCATGATGTCCGCCAGAACCTGGGTAGGGTGAAAACTGTCGGTCAGGCCGTTGTACACCGGCGTCCCGGAGTATTTTGCCAAAATCTCTGCGGTGGACTGCTTAAAGCCCCGGAACTGGATGGCGCTGAACATACGGCCCAGGACCCGGGCGGTATCTTCTATGGATTCCTTGGCCCCCAGTTGTATGTCTGCGGCGGATAAAAATACCGGATGGCCCCCCTCCTCGCCAAAGGCCGTTTCAAAGGCGCACCGAGTCCGGGTAGAACGTTTTTCAAACAGGAGGGCAATGGTCTTTCCGGCAAGGCGCCGGCGCGGCTCGTTTTTTTGGGCCTTGAGGAGTTTGGAAAAGTCCAGGAGGCAGCGGATTTCTTCCGCCGTATAGTCCAGCCAGGTAAGCAGGGACCGGCCTTTTAATGTTTGTAATGTCATAGTTTCTCCCCCTCGTTCAAAAAATTTTTAAGCGGTTGCCGGCGAACCTTTGGTTCGACAGAAACTTCAGTTTCTGAATAACTCTGTCATAAAAATCACTTTGAGTATTTCGTTTTTAGTGTATACTATCCGGGAATGAAGTTTACGCCTAAAGGCAAAAAATTGCTATGATACAGATGCTCTTTTCGCTCCGGTACAAGGCCCAGCTCCGCCGGACCCGGTCCGCCCTGGTTTCCTCTCTAGAGGAATCCATCGCCGCCTCCATTAAGGCATCCGGGGGCAGCGTCCGGCTTGAGCAAAAGTCCATCGCCGCCTCCTTTGACGAAAGCGCCGTTGCCTTCTGGCTGGATCTGCTCTGCATTGTAGAGAATCTTATCCGGGTTTTGGAGGGGGCCGCCTCCGAACTGTACGGCCATAACTGCGTGATTGCCCGGAATATTTCCGAAGAAACCATGCAGCTGCTTCACCAGATGTTTCCCGCCGTTTCCGGCGAAACCGGGATATGGTGCGCCACTTCGGTACAGAAGGCCCTGGCTCCCTATGTAGTCTTCGGCGCTCCGCTGAACTGGACCGAAGACCGCCCGCTGGTATCGGGTTATGCCCAAATTAAGAGCGTCAAATCCTGGTCCCCGGCGGCGGCGCCGTCCATGGCGGGGGAAAATCCCTCCGGCGAAAAGATCCTGCGGCTCCTTTACAACGGGGGCCGGCGGAACACGGTGCTTCTGGGGGCGGAATTTACCGGGAAACGGGCAAACTTGTACCGGTTTTGTACGGAATGTCTGGGAAGCTTCCCCCCGCTAATCATTCGTTTCGGCGCCGGGGGCCGGGGCCTTAGCTGCCTTTCCGACGCCTACAGCCAGCAGATCCGCGCAGCCCTGGGGAATACGGAGGAGCTGGAGGCGCTGGATACCCTGGCGGCCCATATTTTCCGGGAACGGCTGCGGGATACGTTTTCACCGTATTTGATCCAAAAGGGAAGGCGCTTTTTTCATATTCTGCTTAAATCCTATATTTCCGCCGCTGAAGGGCGCAAAATATCTCCCCTGATCATTCTGGAAAATATCCACCGGGCGGACAAAACGGTCCGGGAAATTTTTCAGGATGCCTATGCGGCCCTTTCCTATAAGGAACCGGATAAGTCCGGAAGCGGCCCCCGGGCCCCGTCCCTCGATGTTTACGGCACCTGCGCCGACGAAAGCTGCCTCAGAAGCTGGGAGGGGATCTTTTCCCATGTCATACAATTCCCGGAAACGGGCCATGCCGTTTCCCGGCCGGAGACCATCTCCGGGGATCTCTGGGAGATAGCCTGTCTCTGCGATCTGTTGTGGCCCTATTTTCCCGGTTCCCTTTTTCCCCAGCTTATCGCCGAGGAGGGGAAGAACCCCCGGATGCTCTCCCGGGCCTTCGACCTGCTTATTCATACGGGGATCATAGACAGCCTTTCGGACCCCCGGCCCCGGATCCATAAATTTGCCCGGAAGGCGGGAAAGGCCCTGGGGGACAGGATGGACCGGCTCCGCGGCATGGTACGGAACCGCCTTCTGGCATGGGTTGCGGCGGGGAAGCTTGAACCCTGTTTTAACCTCCTCAAGGCCCTTTCGGATCTGGGGGGCGAAGGGAGCGACGGGCTTATCCTGGACAGCATCTACGGGGATCTGAGTAACAATACCTACGCGGGCATTGAGGCGGCGATAGACAGGGGAATTTTCGGCGCCATCGTGGGAGAACCCAGGGTTCCGGCGCTACTCTCTATTTTCAGGACCCTCAAGGCCCTTATCCACGGGGATGAGGCGGCGATACGGGAGGCCTTCCAGGAACCCTACCCCGGGCGGATCAGCTTCCCCGGTTATAAGGCTCAGATAATGACCAACCTTGCCAGCTTCAGCCTGGGAAAGCATGACGTTGCCGGCGCCGCCGAGGTGATTAAAGAATCGATACTGCTGAACCAGAATGTACAGGGCCGCGGCCTTGCCCATGCCTACCGTTTGTTTTCCCTGGTGAATCTTGCCAAGCAGAATTTGGGCGACGCCATAGACTACTTTACCTTTGCCGTGGAAAACGCCGAAAAGGCGGAAGACTTTGACGAACTGGCGGTATGCGCCTACTACATGGCGGGGACCCTCTTCCTCTTTGGGAACCTCTCCCGGGCGGAGCGTTATGCCAGGCGGGCCGAGGAGGCCGCTTCCCTCTCGGGCCGGCCCGAATGGACGGACCGTTCCCGTTTTCTCCAGGGCCGGTTCCGTTTTGAAAGCGGGCGGTACAAAGAAGCCCTGGGGATATTCTCCGCCCTGCGGGAGAATCCCTCGGTTCCGGTCTCCGCCGAAGCGGACAGGGTATTGTCCGCCTGGATTTTCAGGACCAATATATATCTGCGGAACGATGTCCGCTTTTCGGCGGAGTGGAATACCGACGCCCGGCTTTTTGAGATTGAGGCTTCCTATTTGGCCGGGGATTACCGGAAAACCGTGGAGCTGGCGGAGCAGATGCAGGCGGAACTGCCCGGCCAGGGTTTCCTGTTTATTGAACAGCCCGACTGGCACAGCGGCTTTTCCCAGTGCGAACTGCTCCTCTTCCCCTACCAGGCCTTCTGGGAACGCCTGGTTTCCGCCTATCAGGCCCTGGCCCTGAGCCGCCTTGGGCCCGGTTCCAACCGGGAACAGGCGATGCACATTATGGAGCGGATCTTGCGGGACGAGCGAATGCCCGGCACGGACCCCAACGACGCTTTCTATTTTTATGCCTATTACCGTATCCTCCTGGAACACGGCGCCACCGAGGTTGACATGAACACCGCCATCAGCCTGGCCTTTAAGCGGCTCCAGAGCCGGGCCAGCCGTATCGACGACATTGAAACCAGGCGGGTTTTCCTTTCCCAGAACTACTGGAATAGCATGATGGGTTCCGCCGCCAAAGAACACAAACTGATCTAGCGTTGGCTGCACGGCGGCTGCGCCCCGTACTGTAAAACGGAGACGGAAAAACGGTATACTGCCCCTGTGAACATCATCCTTTTTGAAAGCCGCGAACTGGGCCGCCCCCTTCCCCGCCGGGATGAACGGACCATCCACCTCCTCAAGGTGCTCCATAAAAAGCCGGGGGATACTTTTGAGGCGGGACTTCTGGGGGGCGGCCTGGGACACGGCCGCATAGAAAGCATACGCCTGGACGGGGCCCTGATCTTTTCCCTGGACCTGAAGAATGATCCGCCGCCGCGGGCGCCCATCAGGGCCGCCGTGGGCTTTCCCAGGCCCATACAGCTCAGGCGGCTGCTGCGGGATCTTTCCAGCCTGGGCATTGAGGCCGTCGATCTGATGGGGACCGAACTAGGGGAAAAGAGCTACCGGGACACCAGGCTGCTTACCGGCGGCGGGGCCAGGGCCGCCCTTATCGAAGGGGCGGCGCAGGCCCGGGATACTTCCATCCCGGCGCTGACCGTCTATCCCAGTCTGGAAGCCTGGCTTACCGGGCGGCCCTGGGAAGAAAAAGACCGGCGGATACGGATCAGGCAGGGTCCCTTTCTGGTGGCCCTGGACAATGTACGCCCCGAGGGGTCCTTTGTCCGTTTTCCCGCCCTGGGCCGGCCCATTACCCTGGCGGTGGGCCCGGAACGGGGCTGGTCCGACCGGGAACGGGACCTGCTGGAAAGGGCGGGGTTTATCAGGCTTTCCATGGGAAACCGGGCGCTGCGCACCGAAACCGCCTGTACCGCCGCCGTGGTGCTGGCCCTGGAAAAAAGCGGGGAACTGGGGTAGGCCCGGATCAGGGCCACCGCATATCCTCCAGTTCCCGTTCCACCTCCCCAAGGCGCCGGGAAAGGGATGCGATGGTCCGTTCCAGCCGGAGCCGCTCTTTTTCCAGCCGGAGCCGGGGCTCTTCTTCGGCGGGCTTTCTGGCCTGGATCTTTACCGAATCGGGACTCTTTCCCGCAAGAAGGGCATTCTCCGCGGCGCTCCGGTCCTCATCATCCCTGATTCCCGCCAGGAAACGCATATTGTCGGAGCCCGCCGCGGGATCGAGATCGTACTGGTACATTTTTACCATCATCCTGGCCGCCGTTCTGGGGATGCGGAGAATCCGGTCAATATAGTCCTCAAAACGTCCCCCCGCAGCCTGGCAAAGTTCCTCCGCCCGGAGAAGGGCCTTTCCCAGCTCCTTGACCAGGTTTCCGTTCTGACGGAGGTACTTTTCCCGGATGGTTTCGGTCAGCTTTTTCAGCTCCGCGGAACTGTCAAAAACATTTTTATAGATGTTCCCCGCTTCGGCCTTTTCCAGAAGGCCATGGAAGATAGCCCAAAATTCAGCCGTATGGGCCCGGACGGACAGGGACCCTCCCCGGGAACAGGCGTGGAGATGATGGGCATATTCGTGAATGGCGGTATAGAGGAGGAGGTTGTCATCGGTAAAGTTCCGGTTATGCAGGATTATCTCCCGGGTATCCGGTTTGTAGAGGCCGTTGACCTTACGGCTCTTCTTTCCGGAAAAAATCACCGTAAATTCCATGGGAGCCTCTTCGACGGAGAGGAGCAGTTTCTTAACCTGGTCCTGGTTCATGTAAGGAGTGTAAGCCCCCCGGCAGGTTTTTGCCAGAGGGGCGCCGGACTACCCCGCCCCCTCCCATCCCGGCGATATAGATGTATTGCGTATATATCCCACCTCCCTGCATATAGACGCAGTTCGTATATATCGCCCTGGTAAAGGCCAGACCCGCCCCCTGCCCGGTGATATATACGCAGTTCGTATATATTACCCCAAGCCCCGCGTTAAACGTACTTCGTATATATCCCGCCCACCTGGATATATACGTAATTCGTCTAATCGCTGCCTCCCCGGAAGTAAAGCGAATGCGCGTTACATCCACCAGCCCGGCATATATACGCAGTTCGTATATATCACCCCAAGCCCCGCGTTAAACGTATTGCGCATATATCCCACCCACCCCGGTATATAGACGCACTTCGTATAATCGCCCCCCATCCCGTCTATAGACGTACTTCGTATATATCGCCCCGGACCTGTCCCAAACCCTCCGCCCTCCATACCGGATTGCGCCCGCAGGGCGGCGGCAGGGACGCCGCTATTTTTAGGCTGTCCGCCTGCGGCATCCTTGCCATTGGCGGACAGGTGGAGTTTGGGCAATGCCCAAACTCCGGCGCCATAATCCGCCAGGGAAGGCGGATTATGGCGACTTGACAAATCCCCCTCCCCATGCTACGATACCTCCATCATGAAAAGCCTTTCCGGCCCCGCAATAACAAATAACGCCGCTTACTTGGCACGGTTCTTGCTCTCTCTCTCTCTCTCTCTCTCTCTCTCTCTCTCTCTCTCTCTCATATAATACTCACCGCCATCTTTTTTTCCGGGGGGATAGATCCGCCCAAAACGCGGACGGGCAGGCTTCCTCCC
>JAISPH010000053.1 GCA_031275035.1 Treponema sp. | reverse complement strand
TCAACGGTCAACGGTCAACGGTCAACGGTCAACGGTCAACGGTCAACGGTCAACGGTCAACGGTCAACGGTCAACGGTCAACGGTCAACGGTCAACGGTCAACGGTCAACGAAAATAATGTCTTTAAATTAGTAAAAAAGTACGCTAAAAGATTCCTTCCCAAGAAACTCTTAAAAGAAATATTATTATATCGCTATTTAAAAAAAATAAAAAAGGCGGAAAATGAAAAGACAAGGCCCAGAGAATTATTAAGATTCAATATTCACGTTGCCGATCATTGTAATTTAAATTGTAAAGGATGCGAGCATTTTTCTCCGCTTGCTGAAGAAAAATTTCTTGATGCTGCGGTTTTTAGACGGGATTGTGCAAGACTCTCTGAATTGACAAATGGAGAAATCAACGAAATTTCGGTACTCGGCGGAGAACCCTTGCTGCATCCCAATCTTACTGAATTTTTGGATATAGCCAGGGAATATTTTAGTACATGCTCGATTCGTATTGTTACAAATGGAATACTGTTGTTAAAACAAACGGATAATTTCTGGAAGAATTGCCGGAAAAATAATATCGAGATAATTATTACGGTATATCCGGTAAAAATTGATCATGCCGCCATAAAGTCTCTGGCACAAAAGCATGGTATACATTTGAAATACTGGGGAGATCCGGAAGAACCTACACGATGGCAGCGTAGGCCTCTGGATTTACAGGGGGAACAAGATGTAAACGAAAGCTTCAAGCTGTGTTATATGGCGAATGGATGCATTCAGTTAGTTGATGGAAAATTATATACCTGTGCAGTGATTGCATATATAAAATATTTCAATGCATATTTTAATAAAAATTTACAGGTTACCGAGGCTGATTACATTGACATTTATAAAGCAGAAAGTATAAAAGAAATATTCGGCTTTTTATCCAAGCCCATGCCTTTTTGCCGGTACTGTAACATCAAAAAAACAGTTTTGCAAATAAAATGGGGCGTTTCTAAAAAAGAAATCTCAGAATGGACAAGCTGCGAATTGGACTAAACAAAACAGTCACTCACCCTCCCAGATAAGCCTTCTTGACATTCGCATTGGCGCTCAGTTCCTCCGAGGTACCCGATGCGATAATTTCTCCGGTTTTAAGCACATAGCCGCGGCCCGCGAATTCCAGGGCCACCTTGGCGTTCTGTTCCACCACCAGAATAGTTATATGCTTGGAAAGGTTAAGCTGCTTTAGGGCCCGGAACATCTCATACATCAGCTTCGGGGCAAGGCCCATGGAGGGTTCGTCCAGCATGATAAAGCTGCTTCCCGTCATAAGGGCCCGGCCGACCGCCAGCATCTGCTGTTCGCCGCCGCTTAGAAGCTCCCCCCGCTGCTTCCGCCGTTCATGGAGCCGGGGAAACAGTTCGTAAACCAGATTCCGGATTTCCCCGGCCGCCGCCGTCCGGTTGGGATCTTTACGGTGAGGAAAGGCGGCAAGCTGCAGGTTCTCCTGAACCGTCAGGTTTCCAAAGATATGGCGTCCCTCGGGGACCAGGGCAAGCATTTTTTTCTGTATCAGGGCATGGGGTTCGGCCCTGATGATACTCTGCCCCTCGTAGAGAATTTCCCCTTCGGTAACCACCGGCGCTTCAGGCCGGGCCAGCCGGGCAAGGGAGAGGAGGGTCGAAGTTTTCCCGGCGCCGTTGGCGCCGATAAGGGTAACTATTTCTCCCCTGTCGATATTGAAGGAAATGCCGTGAAGGGCTTCGATGTTTCCATAAGAGGTCTTTAGGTTCTTTACCTCAAGCAGCATGATCGCTCCGTTCCTAAATCGTTCCATCCCCGAGGTAGGCTTTAATAACTCCGGGGTTGGACCTAATCTCATCCGGATTCCCCCGGGCAATTTCCCTTCCAAAATCAATGACCGAAATATTCCGGCACAGGGTCATAATCACCTCCATCTGATGTTCAATCATCCAGATGGTCAATTTGAACCGTTCGTGAATCCAGCGAATATAATCGATTAATTCGGCAATGTCCACAGTGCTCAACCCCGCGGCAGGTTCGTCCAGCATAAGCAGATCCGGCTTCAGCGAAAGGGCCCGGGCAATCTCCACCCGGCGCTGAATCCCGTAGGGAAGATTCTTGGGGTACTCGCCGGCCAGATCCGAAAGCTTAAAAACCGCCAGCAGTTCCCGGGCGGATTCGGTAATCTCCGCCTCCCGCCGGCGAAAGCGCCGGGTATTGAAAAATACATCCATGGCGCTGTAGCCGAGCTGGTAATGCTGGGCGATACGGATATTGTCCAGCACGGTCATCTCGCTCCAGAGCCTGATATTCTGAAAGGTCCGGCCTATTTTCATGGCCGCAATTTCGTGGGGTTTTTTGGCGTTGATCCGCGTTCCGTGAACCAGAATATCCCCCTCGGAGGGAATATAGAAACCGCTGACCAGATTGAAGACCGTGGTCTTGCCCGCTCCGTTGGGGCCGATGAGACCGGCAATCTCCCCCTTCTCCAGGGTCAGGTTGATATTGGTCAGCGCCTGGAGTCCGCCGAAACGATGGGTCAGGTTTCTGATTTCAAGGTGATACGCCATGACCCTTCCCTTTTGCGGAACGAACCCGCATCAGTTTGGCAAAAAGCTCCGGCAATTCCCGGTTGCCCATGATCCCCTCGGGGCGGAACTGCATAAGCAGGATCAGCAGCAGGGGGATAACCACCCACTTTAAGATCTGCAGGGGCCGCATGAATTCCAGAAGGAAGGTAAAAAAAACCGCCGACAGCACCGAACCCGAAAGGGAACCCATGCCGCCGAGGTAGACCATCACCATCCCCTCGGTGGATTTCATAATGTTAAAAGAAGCGGGATTGATAAATCCAAGCTGATGGGCAAAAAGTCCCCCCGCAATTCCCGCCAAGCCGGAGGAAAACATAAAGGCCAAAAGCTTTATCCGGTTGGTATTGACGCTCATAATCTCCGCGGAAATTTCGTCGTACCGGATGGCGGAGATGCCCTTGCCCAAAACCGAGCCCATGAGCCGTTTAATGGCGACTATGCAGAGGGCCGTAAAAATCATGATCCACATCAGAGTCCAGGGCAGGGAAATTATGCCGGTCATGGCGAATATCGTAGACTTCATCCCCATAAGGCCCCGGCTGCCCCCAACCGCCTCCAGGTTATTGATGGCGGTGGAGATGATATAGTTCGCCGCGATGGTGATGATCGCCAGATAATCGTCCCGGGTTTTGAAGGAAGGGATTGCCACCAGGAGTCCTGCAATGGCCGCGGCAATGCCCCCGGCGATAATCACCGCGGGAAAGAGAAAAACCGCCGTCTGCGGGGGCAGCAGGGACGGGCCGGTAAATTTATTTTCCGTAAACAGAATCAGGGAAAGCACCGACGAAATATAGGCCCCCACCGCCATAAACCCCGCATGGCCGCAGGAAAATTCGCCCATATAGCCGTTTACGATGTTGAGGCTGGCGGCAAAGATAATGTTGATGCCGATGGACATTATCACGCTTTGGATGTACTGATTGAAGACCCCCAGGGATGAGAGGGCGGCAATAAGAGCCATGGCCCCTAGGGTTACGCCAAAAATGAGGGGCGCTTGTATCTTCTTAGGCATACTCTGCATCGGCCCGCCTTTATATCTTGGTGCTTCGGGCGACGCCGAAGAATCCCGTCGGTTTTAGAACCAAAATGATAAGCAGTATGACGAAGGATACCAGATCCTTAAAGCTTGAGGGAAAGAAGGCGGCGATGAAGATCTCGATAAAGCCGAGGATAAAACCGCCGATAAAAGCCCCGCTTATTTCTCCGATGCCGCCGACCACCGCGGCGATAAAGGCCTTCCAGCCTATGATCATCCCCATATAGGGATCCAGCACAGGATAGGACATGCCGAACAGAATTCCCGCCACCGCCGCAAGGCCTGAACCCAGGGCAAAGGTAAAGGTAATCACCTGGTTCACGGGAATACCCATGAGGGGAATGGCAAATTTGTCGTAGGAGATTGCCCGCATGGACATGCCGAAGGTGGTTTTTTTAACGATAAACTGCAGAACCCCGAACACTGCAAAGGCGGCGGCGATAACCAGAATCTTGAGGTTGGTCAGCATCACCGGCCCAAGCTGCCAGATCTGTTTTTCCAGAATGTCGGGGAAACGGCGGGAACTGGCGCCGAGAAGCGCGAGGTTCCCGTTTTCAAGAATAAAGCCGACCATGAGGGCGGTGATGACAACGTAGAGCCGGTTTACCCCTTTGCGGCGCAGGGGCCGGTAGGCAACCCGTTCGATGGTAATGCCCACCAGGGCGGTGCCCGCCATAGTCAGCAGAAGGGTAATGGCAAAAACCGGCCAGCCCCCGGCAAAGACGCCCAGCAGGGCGGCGGTGATAAAAAAGGCAATGTAGCAGGCGGTCATAAAAATATCGCCGTGGGCAAAGTTGATCAAACGGAGCACGCCGTAAACCAGACAATAACCCAGGGCGATCATCGAGTAGAAACTGCCCCACTGGAGGGCGTTAAAAATATTCTGTAACAGCGTTGCCGCCATTGCCGGTTCCCCGCCTCCTACAGGCTGGTAACGTATTCGAATTCGCCCGAGTCGTTTACCCGTACCACAACCGCAGGCTTATAGGGATCGCCGTTTTCGTCAAAGGTCATCGTACCGGTAATGCCGGGGAAATCCCGCAGGGCGGCGATGGCGTCCCGAATCGCCTGGCGGTCCTTCTGGAGATCGCCCGAGATACCGGCGTTCTGTATCGCTTGAAGAACTATCCGCGTCGAATCGTAGGAAAGGGCCGCCACATCGTCGGGAATATAGCCGTAGGCAGCCTGATACTGATCGATAAAGGCTTTAGTAGCCCCGGTGGCCCCGGCGGCGGCATAGTGGGTGGTAAAGAAGCAGCCCTTGACCGCGCCCTTGCTCAGGTTCCAGAGATCCGCCGAGCCCCAGGAATCGCTGCCGAAGATGGGCTTATCGCCCCAGCCCAGATCTTTGGCCTGGGGAACGATAAGGGCCACATGATTGTAATAGTCGGGAAGGTAGAGCATCTCCGCCCCGGAATTGACAATCCTGGTAAGCTGGGTGGAATAATCCTGATCCTTCTGGCCGAAACTTTCAAAGGCCGTTACCGAATTACCGGCGCCCTTGAGCCAGTTTTCCCGGAAAAATTCCGCCAGGCCCTTTGAATAATCGTCATCAATATTGTAAAGCACCGCAACTTTTTTTACATCGGCGTATTGGGTTTTAAAAAAGGCCACCGCCGAAGTCGCCTGCACCGGATCGAGGATACAGGCCCGGAATACATAGGGCCGGTCGAGGGTAACCGTTGGATTGGTAGCCCAGGGCGAAACCATGGGGGTACGGTTTTCGTTGTTTACCTGGCCCGCGGGATTGGCTCTTCCCGAACCGGCGGGACCAACGACGGCAAGAACCTGATCCTGCTCGATAAGCCTCAGGGCGGCCTGCACTGCGGATTCCGGCTTAAGCTCGTTATCGACATAGATAAATTCCACGGCGTATTTCTTGCCCTGTACCTCAAGGCCGCCGGCCGCATCCAGTTCTTTTTTGATAAGTTCCGCAGCAAACTTGGCGCCCTCTCCGATTTTGGGAGAATCGCCGGTTAAGGGAATGTTAAACCCTATTTTGATAGTTCCGGTTTTCTTTGCGCAGCCCGTCGCCAGCAGGGACAGAACAAGCAGACAAAAAATTCCGCCCAAAAATACCTTTTTCATGTTATCCTCCTTATCATGCCGCAGGCCGGAATATACCGGCATAAGGCGGCATCGCTCCACTTTAGATAAAAAAAAGAAAAGAATCAAGTATTTTTATGCATTCTTATAAATTTTTTTCTTTGGAAAAATGCCGCAAATTGAAGACCTCAACTCTTTTTCCGGCCCCTGGAGAAAATCGCTCTTTTGTAATTGTTTATAGTACAATAAATTAGCGATTCTCTTGGAAAAGGCGGGGGAATCCCCCTGAATTTCAAGCGCTTTTCCTTCGTGTATAATTATACATATTTGTGAATCGTCAGGCGCGGCGCCCTTGCGGGGGGGCAAAGGAACGTTTAATTTAGAAGTATGAAACTTAACTATTATATGCCCACCAAGCTTGTGATGGGCGAGGATTGTATCTTTGAAAACCGGAGCCTCCTGGCCGGGCTGGGCAAAAAGGCCCTGATTGTAACGGGGAAACATTCCGCCAAAGCCAATGGTTCCCTGGCGGATATGGTGAAGGCCCTGGAGGCCAACGGCCAGACCTATACGCTCTACGACAAGGTGATGAGCAACCCCACGGTGGACTGTGTGTTCGAGGCTGCGGAGCTGGCAAAAAGCGGGGGTTACAGCTTTGTCGCCGCCCTGGGGGGCGGTTCCCCCATGGACGCCGCCAAGGCCGCCGCCGCCCTGGCGCTGACCAAAGTGCGGAAGGACGAACTGTTCGGCGCCGCCCTTACGGACGCCCTGCCGGTAGCGGCGGTTCCCACCACCGCGGGAACCGGTTCCGAGCTTACCCAATACGCCATCCTGACCAACGACGCCGCCGGAACCAAGACCTCCGTGGCTTCCCCTGCGCTGTTTCCCCGTTTTGCCTTCCTGGACGCCCGGTATACGGCCGGCCTTGACCGGAATATAACGGTAAATACCGCCATAGACGCCCTTTCCCATGCGGTAGAGGGTATGCTGTCGCTCCGGGCCTCGGCGCTCAGCGATGTCCTGGCCCGGGAAAGCATCGCCGCCATAGCGGCCTGTTTTCCTGTCCTGGAAGCCGCCGGGACCATCGACATGGATACCCGCCGGAAACTGCTCTATGCCTCCGCCTTGGCGGGTATGGTAATCGCCAATACGGGCACCACCGCGGTGCACGCCATGGGCTACCTCCTCACCTATAATAAGAACATCGATCATGGCCGGGCCAACGGCCTCCTCTTCGCCAATTTCCTTAAATTTATCGAGGAAAAGGAAAAAAACGCAGGCTCCCGGCGCATCCCCGCCATTTTATCCGCCCTGAGTATGAAAAATGTGGACGAATTTGGCCGGAACCTGGACAAACTGCTGGGGGTCCGGGAAAAATTGACCCCCGCCGAGCTTGAACAGTACGCCGAAACCGCCGTTAAGGCAAAAAATATCTCAAACTGCGTGATACGGGCCGAACGGGAGGATCTGTTGGAGATCTTTATAAGGTCGGTGGGTTAAAACCGGCGGGTTATGGAAAAACGCCGCTTTTCCGAACCATATTTGCGCTTTTTTCCAAACATCGCTATACTTATGGCACAGGAAGCGGTTACCGCAGAGCCAAAAGCAGCTACTACAGAGCCAAAAGTAGCTGCTACAGGGTCAGAAGTAACTACCGCAGAGCCAGAAGTAGTTACTTTTAAGCCGGAGCTAACTACTGCCGGGCCGGAACCGGTAAGAGGAATCATGATGAAATGCCGAAGTTTTGCAGGCCTGTCCGTATTGGCGGCGCTGGGTCTGCTGTTTTCCGGGTGCAGCCTGGATGCGGGGGAAGAGGCGCCGTTTATTAAAGTGCTTATTCCTTCAACGCAGACCCTCATTGCAGACGGAGCGTACAGGAACAGAAAAGTAACCGGCGTTGACCTGAGCGCCGCCGGCAGCCTCGCTGTCATTGGGGAATACGCGTTTTACTATAATTTTCTTGAACGTATCGACATTCCCGCTTCGGTTACCGCCATAGGAGCCTGCGCCTTCAGCCAAAACAGGATCGCGGAGATCGTTTCCCTGGGCAGCGTCTCAAGCATTGAGCCGTATACCTTTGCCCATAACCGGCTGACCAGCGTTTCGTTGACCGGCGTTGCAGAAATAAAGGATCACGCCTTTGCGGACAACCTGCTGAAAGAGGACCCCGCCACTCCCAATATCCTTACCATTCCTGCTTCCGTTACCAGCATCGGCAATAACGCCTTTGCCTACAACAGGCTGGAAACCGTTGACCTCAGCGCCGCCGGCATTACGACCCTTGCCTCCGCCGTTTTTGCCCATAACCAGCTGACCAGCGTTACTATCCCCGGCAGCGTTACTACGATAGAATCCTATGCCTTCGCAAATAACCAGTTGCCAAGCGTTGCCATTCCCGGCGGCGTTACCGGGATTGGGGATCATGCCTTTATAAACAACCAGTTAACCGGCATTACAATTCCCGGCGGCGTTACTTCGATAGAACCTTATGCCTTTGCAAATAATGCCATTGCCGCTATTACCAGTTTTGGCGGCGCCGCCGGGATTGGGGATCATGCGTTCGCGAATAACCAGTTAACCGGCGTTTCGATTCCCAATACCGTTACTTCGATTGGCATTGGGGCCTTCGCAAACAATCAGTTAACCGGCGTTACCATTTCCAGCGGCGTTACTGCAATTTGGGACCATACTTTTGCAGACAACCGGTTGGGCAGTGTTTCAATTCCCAGCGGCGTTACTGCAATTGGAAACTATGCCTTCGCAAATAACCTGCTGTCAAGCGTTACTATCCCCGGCGGCGTTACCGCAATCGGGCTTTATGCCTTCATAAATAACCAGTTAACCGGCGTTGCGATTCCCAATACCGTTACTTCGATTGGCATTGGGGCCTTTGCCGGCAATGTCATAACTTCTATTACCATCGGCGCTAATGTAACCATAGCGGACGGTACGGCCTTCGGAACTTACGGGGCCGCTTTTAAGCAATTTTATGAGCTTACAAAGAGCAAAGCGGCGGGAACCTATACTTACAGCGCCGGGGCGTGGGGTCCCTAACGGAGAAGGCGGTCTCCGGGGATTCGTTATTAACGAAGAACCCCGCCGTAAGCGGCGGGGTTCTTCGTTCCGGGAAGAATGTGATTATATGTGGGGATACATACCTCATTTCGTAGACGCTGCACTGACTAACCGCCCCAAGGCTCCCCCGCGCAAGCGGGCTCTTGGGCATGTACCCCACGGACGGAATCAAGCTGCCGGGGAGAGGATTCGGCCTCCGGCGCGGACTTCCCTGTTCTCTTCTCCGGCCCGCCTGCGCGCTCCCGGCGCTCCTGCGCCGCAGGCACGGTCAAGGCCTGCGCCTTAGCCGTTAAACAGGAGCGCTCCGCGGTTCAAATCCCATAGTATTCGCACACTGTCAATTTTGCGGAGAGAGAGGGATTTGAACCCTCGGTACCCTTACGGGTACACACGACTTCCAATCGTGCACCTTCGGCCGCTCGGTCATCTCTCCAAAATATGGAACCCCAACCGGGGTTTCCAGAACTGCCCATACGCAACGCCTGCACGGAGCGCTCCGGTTCGAATCCTTTTCTCCGTTGTTAACGGAAAGAGAGGGATTCGGCCTCCGGCGCGGACTTTCCTGTCCGCTTCTCCGGCCCGCCTTCGCTCTCCCGGCGCTCCTGCGCCGCAGGCACGGTCAAGGCCTGCGCTTTAGCCGTTAAACAGGAACGCTCCGGTTCGAATCCTTCTCTCCGTTTTTAACGGAGAGAGAGGGATTCGAACCCTCGGAACCCTGACGGGTTCAACGGTTTTCGGGACCGTCCGATTCAACCACTCTCGCATCTCTCCAAAACCGGCGGGTCAATACCGGCTGTTCCTGATTACAGGTTGTCAGGAATGGGGCATTATAGCCTATCTGTCTTTTCTGTGTAAAGGGGACGGCGGGACTTATCGCCGCTCCGGGACCGGAATGGACGCCGCCGCCAGGCTTCTTTTTAGTTCGGCGTGAAACTGTTCCGCCGCCTCAATGAAGGCTCCGTTATGGGAGGCGGTAAAGGCTGTGTCGCCCCGTTTGGCGGCCATTTCCAGTTCCTCCGCCATACCGCCCAGCTCCATGATGGCTACGCCCCGGCAGGCGCCTTTGACGCCGTGTATGCTGGTGATATAGCCGGCCAGGGCCTCCCCTTCAAGGGCCGGATTGTTCGTGGCCGGACGGACCCTATCAAGCAGTTCCGGCAGACCCGCCGCATAGGAAGTAAGAATACGGAGAAAAACGTCCGCCCTGCCGCCGAAACGGGAAAGTCCCAGCTGATAATCAAGGCCCGGCGGGGGGATAAAAGCGGCGGGCCCGGCGGGTACAGCGGCATTGGCGGAGGAGGACGCAGCGGCAGCAGCAACGGGCGGTATGGGTACGGCGGCAGGCGGCGCGAACCCGGTATCGGCGGCTTCGGCGGCGGCAGACGGCGCAGTTCCCCGGGCCGCTTCGGCGGAACCGTTTCCCGGGGCAGGTACGGCAGTTCCGGCGGAAAGGGCCGCTTCCTTCTCCCTGTTCCGCACCCATTTGTTAAGGATAACGTCAAGCTTTACCGAATCAATGGGTTTGGACAGAAACGCCTGAAAACCGGTGGAGAGGAACATCTCTTCGCTGCCGATGATGGCGTTCGCCGTCAGGGCTATGATGGGGATTGTCCTGGCGTAATCGCTGTCAATTTCCTCCCGGATAATGCGCACCGCCTCAATGCCGTCCATACCGGGCATCATGTGGTCCATGAATACCGCATCGTAACGGACCTTTTCCTCCCGCAGCAGTTGTATTGCCTCGGAACCGGAGAGGACGCAGTCCACGGTAAGGCCGTAGGGGATCATCATCCCCTGGGCTACGTCAAGGTTTATCTGCACATCGTCAACCACAAGAACCCGGGCATAGGGCATTTTAAAGCGCGGCCCCCGTCTCCTCTCCCGGACAACGGCAAATTGGAATGTTTCAAGCGCCCTGGCGGTATCTTTGCCCAGGGGCCCGGAGGCGGCTATTCCCTGGGGGAGGCGCACCGTAAAGGAACTGCCCGCGCCGTATTCGCTTTCCACCGAGATGCTTCCCCCCATCATCTCCGCAAGGTTCCTGCTTATCGAAAGCCCCAGCCCCGTCCCTTCTATATGGCGGTTGCTCTTTGAGTCGACCTGATTATATGCGGAGAACAATTTTGAAACATCCTCCGCCTTTATGCCTATTCCCGTATCCCGCACGGTACAGACAAGGCACAGGCTGTCCTCTGTTCTTTCTTCAAAGCCTATGGAAAGTTCAACGGTTCCTTCCCTGGTGTACTTAAAGGCGTTGGAGAGAAGGTTGTTCAGGATCTGCCGGATGCGCAGCTCGTCCCCTATAAGGGCGCCGGGAATAGTTTCATCAATCGAAAGCTTAAAGCGTATGGGTTTGCTTCCTATGCGTACCATGTTGATATTTACCGTATCATTGATAAAACTGGCGACCTGGTATTTTCCGGGAACAAGCGCAAACCGGCCGGATTCAATTTTTGAAATATCCAGCAGATCGTTGATGATATGCAGAAGCACCATGCCGGAGTTATGCATCTTTTCCAGATTGCTGTGAGTTTCGCCGGGCAGTTCTTTTCCCAGTTCAAGTTCGCCCAGGCCGATAATGGCGTTGAGGGGGGTGCGTATCTCGTGGCTTACATTGGCAAGAAATTCCGCCTTTGCCCTGGTGGCGGCTTCGGCCCTGCGCTTTTCCTCCTCGTAGATCCTGTTCTGGTATTTAATCAGCATCCCGATAAGAATACCGCTTACCAGAATGGTCTGGATGATGTCCACATAACGGGAAAAATCACGCTTAAAGGGGATAACCGTACCGGGATATAATTTCCCGATCATATAGCAGCTTATCAAAATAAAAATGTGTACGAGGACCATAAAAAAACAAGTCCTGCCCCGGACAAGGAAAAAAATCAGCACCAGGGTAAGCACAAAGTAGCCGGCCATGCCGCTGTTCACCCCGCCGCTGGTAAAAAAGATCAGGGGGAAAAGTATGTTGCAGACCACAATAATGGCAAGGCGGATACCCAGTTTGTAGAGACGGAATTTATTGCAAAAATAGAAAGCGGCGGCGGTTACCGCCATCATCCCCAGTACTGCCATAACTGCGATAGAGGAAACCCCTTCAATAATCCGGGCAATAACGGCGATGATTTCGGCCAATATGCCGAAGGAAAGAACCAGATTAAAGACCCGGCCTTCCAGGGGCAGATCATCAGAAAAAATGTATTTTGAAATAAAATTTCTAGCAAAGGTCAACATATCAATATGATAATACAAAATATGATTATTGCCCAGCACCACTTGTAACCCCTTTCCGATTGGGGGATAATTGCGATATGGACAGAGGAACCCTGCTTATACATAACGGCCATGAGGCGGATCCGGTTACCGGAGCCCTGGGAGTTACCATTTATCAAACCTCCACGTTTTACCGGAAGGTGATTACCGAGGTCCAGGAATTTGATTATTCCCGGGGCGGCAATCCTACCAGAAAGGCCCTGGAGGAGATTATCGCATCCCTGGAGGGCGGCGCCAGGGGGTTTGCCTTTGCCAGCGGCATGTCGGCAATTTCTTCGGTACTGGGCCTGCTTTCCGCGGGGGATCATATCATAATGGCCGAGGATGTCTACGGCGGCAGCAGATATATCATCGAAACTTTCTATAAAAGGTGGGGTCTGGAGATGAGCGCCGTGAACGCAGCGGACCCGGAGAACATTAAAAGGGCGGTACGGCCCAATACCAGGGCCCTGTACCTGGAAACTCCTTCGAATCCGCTGCTCAAGATCACCGATCTGAGGGCCTGTCTGGAAACAGCCCGGGCACGGGGGCTTCTCTCCATTGTGGACAATACCTTTATGACCCCCTACCTCCAGCGGCCGCTGGAACTGGGCGCCGATATCGTGGTTCATTCCGCCACCAAATTCCTGGGGGGACACAGCGACGTTATCTCCGGCCTGGCGGTTACCGCAAACGGGGAACTGGGAGAGAGGCTGTATCAGATACAGAACAGTTTCGGCGCCGTACCCGGCCCCTGGGACGCGTGGCTGGTAATGAGGGGAATCAAAACCCTCAAGGTACGGATGGAGACCCAGCAGGCCACTGCGGGGAAGCTGGCGGAATGGCTTCTGCAGCATAAGCAGGTTACCGAAGTGAATTATCCCGGCCTTCCCGGCCATCCCGGCGGAAACATCCATCTGGCCCAGGCGGCGGGGGGCGGGGCCATGCTCTCCTTCAAGACAAAAACCACCGGCCAGGCCCTTAACTTCTACAGCAGGATAAAACTTGCCGCCGCGGCGCCGAGCCTCGGCGGAGTGGAGACCATCGCCTCCTATCCGGTCAAGATGAGCCACATCAACATGCCCGTCCCGGAACGGGAGCGGATGGGCATTACGGACAACCTTATCAGAATTGCAGTGGGCCTTGAATCGGCGGAGGATCTTATCGCCGATTTTGATCAGGCCCTGGGGTCCTGACAGGCGGCGGAGCGCGGGACCTTACCGGACCACGGCCTCGGAGGCAATCTTTCCCTCCCTGGTATACACCCTGCCGGGATTATTGGGATCCAGGATACGATCGCCCCGGTAGAAAAAGACATAGTGATAGGTCCCCGGCGGCAGGGGGAGAGTCAGAGAATAGAAGCCCGGCCTGGTTTCCTGCAGTTCGTACATAAAGGGGTCCCAGCGGTTAAAACTGCCCGCCACGGTAATCCGTTCCCCCGGCGGGGCGGTAAATGTAAAGCTGAGACTGCCGGGAGGGCCGCCAAGGGTAGAAGGCCGGCGGGGTATTTCGGGCAGGACCATCACGGAACGGGTTATCCCCGAGGCGGGATCGGTACGCTGCAGGGGGTTTAAGGGGTCCGTTGTCCAGAGGCCGTCAATCACCAGCCGGTATTCAATCTCCCTAAGACCCTCTGGAACAGTATACACATGAAAAAGAATTCCCGAATCGGTAAAAACCGTGGAAGGGTCCCTGTCTTTCCGGGGAAGCGGAGCGTCTACGGGCACCATTAGTTTCTGAAACCAGTGAACCCGGGAAAAATCTTCGCCGGCAAAGGCTATGCCCACCCGCCGGTATGCTGAAGAAGCGGTAAAGATCACCGCATCTTCATAAACCTCGGGCGATCCCGGCCTTTTAAGGGAGAGGAGACGCTCAATAAACCGGTAAGATTCTGTATCTACCGCTCCACTGCTGCCGATAATAAGCCCAAGGAGCATCAAAACCATTATCTTTTTCATATATTCTTTACAATTATCGGTTGATGCTTCAATATCTTGATTATGCCGTCATTACAGCAGCTTGAAAAATTTAAAGTATCCTTCCTCAATATTGGAAATGAAGCCGCTGTTTTGGCAGAACAACATCTTTCCGCGGATAATCTTCCCCTGCCCGATACGGAACCGGTCCCCATGCCGGAGATGGAAGATGCCGGCGGCGGGGAGCCGGGATCTGCGTCCGGTTTTCCCCTGTCCGGCGCCGAAGACGGGGAGGCCGGGGACCTTGATTTTGGCGCCTTTCTGGACACCATTCCCGACGATCTGGTTCCCCCGCCGGATGCGGACATACCCGGTGATTCTGCCGCAGCGGACTTGGGCATAGACGAAACTGTCCCTGACGCCGGCGATAGCGGCGACTTTCCCGCCTCCGGCTTCTCCATGGATGAACCGGATTCCGCCGGAGCGGATGCCCCTGACGCCGGTGGCAGCGATGGCTTTTCCTTCCCTGACTTTTCCATGGATGAACCCGGCGGCGAAACGGACGATTTTAGTTTCCCCGATACCCTGTCTGACGATTTTACCGGCGATGCTGAAGCGGAACCTTCCGGCGGACCGGAGGTGCCTGCCCTGGATTTGGAGGCGGATTCCGGTCCGGCCGGTCCAGAGGAGGATTTTTCCATCCCCGGCGCCGGCGATTTTGACGCCCTGGGTCCCGAAACAGCCGGACTGGAAGCGGAAAGCGCCGTTTCTCCCGAAGAGCCCGCAGAGGCTGCGCCGGAAGAGCCGGAAGTCCCCGATTTCGGCATCGCCGATCTTCCCGATGAGGAAATGTTCTCCCTCTTCTCCGAGGACGGGGGCAGTACGGCGGATGAGGATCAGGCGTCCGGGCCGGAAACCTTCGATACAGGTACGGGCATCGATCTAATGGCCCCAACGAATTTTCCTGATGAAGCCGGCGCAGAGGAAGTTTCCGGCTCTGAACCGGCGGAAGCCATGGATTTTTCAATCCCCGATCTGGAAGATGCCGGCGCTTCTCCCGCCGGAGATACGGGAGACGGCTTTTCCATCCCCGAAGAGAGGAAGGACGAATTTATTGACTTTGGGGGAGAAACTGCGGCGGATACGGGAACCCCCGACGCCTTTGACGCCTTCAGCCTTGAAGGGGAAGTTCCTGATTTTGGGACTGGAAACGCCCCTTCCGCAGGGGAAAGCATAGAGGACTTTTCCCTGGCGGGCATAGACGATCCCTTCAGCGTCCCTGGACCGGATCTTCCCGGAACCGGCAGGACGGCAGGACAGGCCGCCCCGGAGGTGGAGGAAATCAATCTTTCCGAGGAAGATTTTACCCGTCTGCAGGAAACTCTGGCATCCTACCCCTTAAACCTGCGTATCGCCTGCGAAGAACTGATTGCCGAACAGGCCGTAGCCCCGGATTTGATGTCCTCCCTGATAAAACACCTGGTCCGGGGAGCGCCGGCCAGGGAAACTGCAGCCCTGGCGGGAAAAATCCTCAATAAGTCCATCTCCATTCCCCGGGGTTTTGAAAAGAAAACCGGCGCGGAACTAGAGGAGGAACAGACCAGTTTTGCCTATATTTTTATCCACAAATTCATTCCCGTGTTCCGGGTCTTTCTGGCCATAGCCCTGGTGGCGGTTTCGCTCTTCTATTTGATACACTATTTTGTCTATACTCCCCTGGCGGCAAACGCCCTTTACAAAGACGGTTATGAGCGGATCCCCGCGGGGGAATACGCCAGGGCAAACGAACAGTTCAGAAGAGCCTCCCTCCGGCGCCGTATGAAGAAATGGTATTACCGTTATGCCCATGCCTTCAGAAAATCCAAACAGTATATCTTTGCCGGAGAAAAGTACCAGGAACTGCTCTGGTTTTATCCCCGGGACAAACAGGGCGCCCTGGACTATGCCGATATGGCGACAAACGAGCTGATGGACTACGCCCTGGCGGAACAGATACTGAGAAAGAATATCCTGGACTATGCGATAGATGACCAGGAGGGCCTTACCGCCCTGGGGGATAATTTTCTTGCCTGGGGAGAGGAGGACCCCTCCAAATATGACGCCGCCCGGGAAGCCTTTGCCCGGCTCCTGGAAAAATACGGCCGCCGGGACCCCTACCTGGAACGGATGCTGCTCTACTTTATCCGTACCGATAACCTGGGGGAGACCATCGCCCTTCAACAGTACTTTATGGATACCAGGAAGAGTAAGATCTCCGCTGCGACTCTGGCGGAACTGGGGGGATATCTCCTGGACAAACGAAGCGAAGAAGTCCGGGGCGTACCCGACGAAAATCTTGGCCGCATAGACGGCATCCGGGACATACTCTTCCGGGCAATACAGATCGATCCGAATCTCCCCGAATCCCATTACCATCTGGCCAGGTACTATAACCACTTCGGCAATTCGGGGGTGGAGCAGCAGACCCTGGAAGCCGCCATCCGGGCCTTTGACGCCGCCGGGAGGGAAAGCGCCAAACGGACCCGTTACCGCCTGGATGCGGAACGGCGTTACGCCCAGATCCTGATAAACGGACGGGAATTTTTCCGCGCCGAAGAGCACCTGACCAAGGCGGCGGGGATCTACGAAAATGCCCTGGAGAGGGACCTCCTCAAACGGGCTCCCGAATACGGCAGGCTCTATGCGGATCTGGGGGATCTGGAATACTTTACCAAAGACGGCAATATGGAAGCGGCGCTCCAGTACTACCGCCGGGCGGAACAAAACGGATGGGCTCCGCCGGAAATCCAGTACCGTACAGGCTCCGCCTATTATCACCTGCAGATGTGGGCGCCGGCGCTGGAACGGTTTTTTACCGCCTCCGCATCGATGCCCCTTAACCGGCGTATCCTTCATGCCCTGGGGAATGCCGCCTACCTCCGGGGGGATTATTTTGCCGCCCAGAGCTATTACAACCGCCTTCTGGATCTGCTCGAAGCCGAGCGGGCCCATCTCCCCGTGGTAATGCCTAACGACAAGCCGGAGCACATGCAACTGGCGGAACGGCTTATGATAGGCCGGAACAATCTGGGGGTGACCCTGGAAGCCCTGGCGGAAACCACCGGTAATACCAGTTACCGTTCCAGGGCGCTGGCCCTTTTTGCCGAATCCGCCCGGGCCTGGGACAGTATCACCCGGAACTCCAATACCATGGCCCGCATGCGCCCCACGGAACTCTACGGCCCCGGAGTAAATCTGGGTTTCCTTAATTCCCAGAACATCCTGTACCCGGTTCCGGGTTACGAACCCCAGATTTTTATCCAGATCGATAAGGATGCGCTGGAACCTTCGGCCTGGGAAGACTTGGCCCCGCCGGAATTCCGTTTGTCCCAGCAGTAAGCCGCATTGACACCGGCCCGATAATCAAGTATATATAGTAAAGCCTTTGGATCTTCCAGTAACCGGCTTGGCGAAAGAGGATCATGCGCCGGCATGTATCTGTAAGCCGCCTGCGGACGATTAACTCAGCGGGAGAGTGCTACCTTCACACGGTAGAAGTCACTGGTTCAAATCCAGTATCGTCCAGTGTCAACTTGTTTGTATAGTAATCTGTATTGTCCTTTATGGCGGGGAACGTTTTTGCCGAAGGACCAAAAACAGCGCGGCGCGTTTTATGAATAGTATTTTTTACCGGTTTTTTGTATGTTTTTCCATACATTAAGATTTCTCCTGACCGGCGGGTCCGGTTTGATTTTTCCTAATTCCTTGTTATATATATAAATATCTTGATATTCGTTTCCGCCGGAACTGCGGAACAATGCTGGTATGGTTTTTGCTAGAAGAGTTATATGCCGATACAGAAAAACATATTGCATCAAACCCGTATTGTGTTTACGGCGCTTGATTTTGAAGAACTTACCGCCGAACTAATCAGAAAATCCATACATTTTCTTATTGCCCTGAGCCCCCTTATGGCGGCGGTAAACCGGTCCTTCACGGTTGCCCTGCTCATAACCGGGATCATAACGTATGCCTGTTTGGAAAAGCTCCGGCTTGGGGGACGGTCTGTTCCCCTTATTTCCTTCCTGACGGCTGCGGCCTCCCGGCGGCGGGACCGGAACCGTTTTGTGCTTGGACCGGTAACCCTCGGCCTGGGAGCGCTTCTTGCCCTGCTTTTCTACCCTTCTCCCGCCGCCTCCATTGCCGTCTATGCCCTGGCCTTTGGCGATGGTTTTGCCAGCCTGGTGGGTAAGTTCTTTGGACGTATACGGCCTCCCCTGCTCCTGGGCAAAAGCCTTGAAGGATCGCTGGCCTGTTTTACAGCGGTTTTTATTGCCGCCCATGGGGTCTCAGGACGCATCACAGTTGCGGCTTTTGCCGGTTTTATTGCGGCCCTGACGGAAGCTCTGCCCCTGGAAGATTACGATAATATAGTCCTTCCCCTGACGGTGGGATTTATGGTTCAGCTTGTTTTTTAAGCTCCAGGAATACACTGAAAAACCCCCGGTTGGGTTTTCCAGTATATCGGAGTAAGAAGACACTGAAAAATTGATGTTTTTTAGTGTATTCCTAGAGCCAGAGATACACCCGGTGAAGGTAGTTGGCGATAAACCATGTCCCCAGGCCCAGGATAATCAGCCCGGGAAAGGGGGTTACCCAGGTGTCGGCGGTAAGAAGCAGATACCGGCCCGTATATACCAGTAGGGCGCCTATGCCGATAAAAGTATATTCCCTGGAACCCCGGGAATGGGCGGCAATAAAAAAACTTATCACCGTGATTGTTGCAATACCCGTTTCAACCAGCCTGAACATGGAAGAATAGCCGCTTATCATGCTTAAATTACTCTCCCAGGAAAGGCCGTCAATGGGAACCCCCAGGGCGATAACCAAGGCGGCGGCGGTAATGACAAAAATAAAGCTGCCCTGCTTCTGGATCTGGAGACCTGCGGCATAGACGCTGGCGGCAAACAGCGAAAAAATGCCAAAGTAACGGCCAAAGAGGAGCGCCCGCCAGGCCATGACCAGGAATACGCCGGGCAGCTCAAATTTCATCCTGATGGGAACCATAATCCGGGCCGCCTCGAAGGCAAAGGACAGGATGAAGAAAACCACAAAGAGAATTTCAGGAGACTGGGTCTTCTCAAAGAAGTAGTAGATCAGCACCGCCGTTACCAGGGAATAAACCACCGATGCAAGGATGGTAATAAAAGGCACATAGGGCGCCGGCTGAAAAAAGCGGCTGAGCAGGGACTGTACCAGCCCGGAAGAACGCTGTCCCCCGGCGGTCAGCATGGGATAGACCGGCAGTATCATATAGGCGGTAACGATCACCAGCCCCAAGGCCGCTACAGAGAGGAATATACCTGCCTTAAAATACCAATTCCGCTCTAATAGAGTCATGGGGTAAGCATAGTCTATCTTCCGCGGACTCTCAAGACCGGCTGCCGGACCGGAATTCCACAACCCTTCTTAAACATAAAGCCCCGGAGATTTTTCTCCGATACTAACAAGGAGGACCCCTAAATAAGGAGTAAACGGTGAAAAAGAAAACTGTTTTTATCATATTGGCCCTGATCCTCTGTGTTTCCCTTTGGGCTGGGGATACCGCTTCCTTTGTGGATCTTGGCTTTTCTCCCGACGGCAGCGTCTATATCTTCGCCCAATACGGGGTAGAATCCTCTACCCTTCGTCCCTGGGCGGATATGTTTGTGGTGGATGTACCCCGGAACAACTTTGTCTCCGGGGGTAAAATTTCCTACGTCCACGACAGGCCGGTAACGGCGGGTCAGGATGGTTCCGGAGCCTTGTACCGGATCATAGCCCGGAACGCCGCCCTGGCGGAACGTTACGGGGTCAGCTTTCTCCTGCAGGGCCAGCCCCTCTATATCGCGCTGGAAAACCGCGCCGCCGCTATGGGGGAAACTATTGAATTCCGGGATTTTGAGCAGGGCGCTTCCTACAGGGCCGTTTTGGTCCCCTATGTGGAGGGAAGCGGGACCAATCTTAAATCATCCTTTTACATCAACCTGGAAAGAACCGCCAGGGATGGTTCTAAAAAAACTTACACCGTAGGCACCCCCCAAATAAAGCGTCCTCTCATCGCATCCTACCGGATCGGCAAGGTGGTCATAGCCCCCGGAGACGGTTCGGTTATCTTTGTTATCGAAACCCGTAAACCCCGGGGAAACGACTTTGAAATCCGCTATATGGTAGAAGCCCTGCGGCTTTAAGCCGCCCAAGCCCTGTCAGGCGGGGACTTATCCGTCCGGCGTATCTTTTCGCGGGCGCCCGTTTTATATATACTAGCCCCCGCTATGACTAAGAAAAGTGAACATTGGGCGGATATTACGGCGGAAAAAATTATCCGCGAGAAGGGCAATAAAGACTGTTATACCTGCGCTTCCGGCATTACCCCTTCGGGGACTGTACATATCGGCAACTTTCGTGAGATCATTTCGGTGGATCTGGTGGTTCGGGCCCTGCGGGATATGGGTAAAAAAGCGCGGTTTATCTATTCCTGGGATGATTACGACGTTTTCCGTAAAGTACCCAAAAACATGCCCCGTCAGGAGGATCTGGCCAAATACCTCCGCTTCCCCATTACCATGGTGCCCGATCCCTGGGGCCGGGATGAAAGTTACGCCCGGCATAACGAGGTTGATGTGGAAACCGTACTCCCCCTTTTGGGGATAGAACCGGAATACCTCTATCAGGCGCAAAAATACCGGGTCTCCGCCTATGCCCAGGGTATCCGCAGGGCCCTGGAACACCGGGAAACCCTCAAGACTATTCTGGACAAATTCCGGGACGAGGATCACAAGATCCAGGGTGAATGGTGGCCGGTAAACGTCTTCTGCGAAGGGTGCAATAGGGACGAGACGGACATCGACGGCTGGGATGAGGACTGGAGCCTTGCCTATCACTGCAAAAGCTGCGGCCGCGAGGAGACTGTGGACATACGCCGGGCCAAGGGGATAAAGCTCGGCTGGCGCATAGACTGGCCCATGCGCTGGGAATACGAACAAGTAGACTTTGAACCCGCCGGTAAGGATCATCACAGCCAGGGCGGCTCCTTCGACACTGCCCGGCATATCTGCAAGGATGTGTACGGATGGGATGCGCCGGTAACCTTTCAGTACGATTTTATCGGCAGCAAGGGAAGTCCCGGAAAGATGTCCAGTTCGACGGGCAGGGTTATAAATATCGAAGACGTCCTCCGGGTCTATACCCCGGAACTGACCCGCTACCTTTTTGCGGGAACCCGGCCCAATACGGAATTCACCATTTCCTTTGATCTGGATGTGATTAAGATCTACGAGGATTACGACCGGATCGAGCGCATAGCCTGGAAACGTGAAGCCGCCAAAGATGAAAGCGCCTGTCAAAGAGCCCGGCGGATCTACGAGCTTTCCCAGGTTGATCCCGGAGTCAATTTTGAAGGAACGCCCCCCCTCCAGGTTCCTTTCCGGCATCTCTGCAACCTGATCCAAATCGCCGACGGGGACATTGAGAAGGTCCTCGCCGGATTCGGGGAAAGCGCCGCGGCGGCGGAACCCTCCGTTGGAGCCCAGGACGCCGCCGTTCCCGGATTCCCGGCGGAACAGGCCGCCCGGCTGAGAAACCGTTGTAAATGCGCCAAATACTGGGCGGAGGAATGCGCCCCGGAGGAATTCCGTTTCAGGCTTAAACCGGCCGGGGCCCCTCCCGCGGCGGAGCTTTCCACGGAAGAGCGCAGGGCAGTGCGGGAGCTTCGGGACCAGGTGATCGCCAGAATTGATCAATTCAAGGATGACAAGGCCTGCGCCGAGACTATTTACAAAACGGCGGAACATGCCGGCATCGAGGGCAAGTCCCTGTTCCGCGCCGCCTACCAGGCTTTAATCGGCAAGGACCAGGGACCGCGGCTTGCAAACTTTCTAAGATCCATAGATAAGCAGCGGCTCTCGGATATTCTGGACCAATATTAGCGGAACATCTGGATATTGATCTTTCAACATGGTACGTTATACGGGGGATGAAATGGCTGGCATTATCCTGGTTTTTGTCATTTATAGTGTACTTATGATAGCCATAGGGGGCTTTTTCTTTAAAAAAGCCAATACCCTTACGGATTACTTTATCGGGGGCCGTCAATTAAACGCATGGGTGGCAGCATTCTCCGCCCACGCCAGTGATATGTCGGGCTGGCTGATGATGGGCCTGGTGGGGGCGGCTTATGCCTTCGGTATCGGCCAGATTTGGATCGCCGCGGGACTTGCCCTGGGGACTATCCTCAACTGGGTTCTGGTGGCAAAGCGGATTCGCCGTTACAGCCTGACCGCCGGATATGCCATTACCATGCCGGAATTCTTTGAAAAGCGCCTCCACGATTCTTCCCATGTGCTGCGTTTTGTGTCGGCGGTTTTTATCACGATTTTTTTCACCATCTATACCGCTTCGGGCTTTGTCGCCTGCGGTTCCCTCTTCTCCCAGATATTCGGCATTGATTATCAGATAGCCCTGCTTATAGGGGTCCTGGTTATCCTTATCTATACCTTTCTTGGCGGATTTCGGGCGGTATGCTGGACCGATTTTTTCCAGGGCCTGTTGATGCTGATCACGATCCTGGCGGTTCCGCTGATAACTCTGGCCTATATAGGGGGGCCGTCGGCGCTTTTCCAGAAACTTCCCCAAAACCTGCTCAATGCGGCGGCGGGCGGGAACGGCCGGCCCATAACGGCGGTATCGGTTATTTCCCAGCTTGCCTGGGGACTAGGTTACTTCGGTATGCCCCATCTGCTTATCCGGTTTATGGCGGTTAAACGGGAAAAAGAAATTTCCCGGGCGGCCTTTGTCGCCGGTTTTATGGTGATTGTCTCCCTGGCGGCGGCGATCCTCATGGGACTTGCCGGGGCAGCGTTGATCCCCCAAACCGATTACCCGGAACGGGCGCTCATCCTGGTTGTGCAAAAGCTGTTTACCGATCCCGGAGCCGCTTTCTACATGCCCGCCCTGGGGGGCCTTTTCTTCTGCGGCGTTTTTGCGGCGATCATGTCCACCGCCGATTCCCAGCTGCTGGTAACCGCCTCGACCATAACCAACGACCTTTACCAGAAGTTTATCCACCGGAACGCCCCGGAAAAACATTTCCTCCTGTTCAGCCGTTTTGCCATTGTGGTAACCTGTATAGTCGCCTATCTTATCGCCATTAATCCAGACTCCAGCGTCATGGATCTGGTATCCAATGCATGGTCTGGATTCGGCGCAACCTTCGGCGCCCTGATCCTCTGTTCCCTCTACTGGAAAAGGCTTAACTGCGCCGGAGCGGCGGCGGGCATTATTACCGGGGGATTAACGGTAATTATCTGGGATTATATTCTCTGCGTTCCGCGCCAGCATGCCTGGTTTACCCTGAGCCAGGTTACGGGACTTTATTCCCTGGCGCCGGGCTTCATCATCTCCCTGTTCAGTATCCTGACGATTACCCTGCTTACCAAGCCGCCTTCACAGGAGATATGCAGCGAATTTGAACAGGCCGCGGTTAAGCCGATTTTTGAAGAATAGGACGGGGCGCCGAAGTTTGCAGCCCGGACTGCGGACTCCGGCGGAGCCCTGCCCTGCCGTTCATGTCCAGAGCACAAGGGAAAGTTCCTCAAGGCCCTGTTCCTGGGATGGATCCTCCGGGACCTTAAAAACCGCAACGGAATGTTCCATCAGGAATGTTTCTTTCTCCTTGGGAATCCTTTCATCGGTATACACCCGGGAAACATCCTGGGTTCGGACCGTTCCTTCAGATCCCTGGTGCATAAATTTCTCCGATTCGGTTAACACAATAATCTGTTCCGCCTGTTCCGCCATCTCCCGGACCGTTTGAGCCCGCAGATGGTTCTTTCCGGTAAAGCCGTAATGTTCGTTGAACCCGTCGGTACCCATAAAAAACTTGGTGGAGAGGAAGATTTCGGCGCACTGGCGGGTCATGGAACCGACCAGCACCTGGGCGCCGTTCTGGTACTCTCCGCCCAGAAGGATTACCCGGGCGTAGGGGGCATGCCGTATATGATTGGCGATAAAGGCCGAATTGGTTACGATAGTTACCGGCTTGGTGTTGGCCAGTTCCTCCGCCAGCAGGGCGCAGCAGGAACCAGACTCTATCATTATCGTTTCTTCCTCTTCTACCAGTGACGCCGCCAGTTTGGCGATGCGGCGCTTTACATCGTAATGCACAGCCATCCGGCTGCCAATATCGTCCAGGGAGCCGAAAAGGGCATATCCGTGTTCCCGGCGTATAAGTTCCCGTTCTTCAAGGTAGTCTAAATCTTTTCGTATGGTAACTTGGGAAACCGCCAGGACATCCGCCAAAACGCTTACTTCAAGGCGCTGCTTTCTAGCCAGCAATTCTAAAATCCGGTTGTGTCTTTCAGTCATGGTCACTCCTCAATTTAATGGTTTGTAGCGCTACTGGTTTTAAGGATTTTTAATATCCTTACTTATAAAGTAATAATTCTATTTCAAAAGTCAAGCTTTTTATTTCATTTGTAATAAATTTATTTACGAATGTTACTTTCTAAAGAAACTTGTCTTTAAGAAGAACGTCAAAGTCCCGGTTTACCGGTATGGGCAGCAAAAAGCCCTCCCGGGGGAGGGCTTTAACAGACTTAAACGGGCTTTGCTACAGCTCAAGGCTCTTGCTTTCCGCCCTCTGCAGCGCATAGGCGGCAAAATCCGCCGTCTTCATGGGTTCCAGTTGCCTTCCGTCCCGGAGCCGGATGGACACGGTCCCCTGATCGGCTTCCCGCTGGCCCACTACCAGCATGTAGGGGATCTTCCGGTTCTGGCAGTCCCGGATCTTGGCGTTCAGCCGCCCGTCATTCAATTCCGCGGTAACCCGGAGATCCCGGGCCCTCAATTCGGCGGCAACCTGTCCGGCATAACCGTTAAAATTCTCCGCCACGGGAATGACCGCAGCCTGTTCCGGGGCTATCCACACCGGAAAGGCGCCCCCAAAGTGTTCAATCAGAACCCCAAAAAAGCGTTCCAGGGAGCCGAGCAGGGCCCGGTGCACCATATAGGGCCGCTTATGCCGGCCGCCGGCGTCCACAAAGGTCATATCGAAACGTTCAGGCTCGTTAAAATCAAATTGAATCGTCGTCATCTGCCATTCCCGGCCCAGGGCGTCCTTGATCTTGAGGTCTATCTTGGGTCCGTAGAAAGCGCCTCCCCCCTCGTCTATCTCGTATTCCAGTCCCTCGGCGTCTACCGCCTTGCGCAGACTTTCCAGGGCCTGATCCCAGCGGCTCTGTTCCCCCACGGATTCCGCAGGCTTGGTAGCCAGGTAGGCCTTAATATCCTTGAAACCGAAAACATTCCAGAGATGAAGACTGAAACGAAGCACTTCCCGGATTTCATCTTCAATCTGATCCGGGGTACAGAAAATATGAGCGTCGTCCTGGGTAAAGCCCCGGACCCGGAGGAGGCCGTGGAGGACCCCGCTCCGCTCATAGCGGTACACCGTCCCCAGCTCCGCCCAGCGCAGGGGCAGATCCCGGTAGCTCCTGCCCTTGTTTTTGTAGATCATGATATGAAAGGGGCAGTTCATAGGTTTGATGATATAGTCCTGATTATCGATCTTCATGGGGGAATACATATTTCCCTTGTAGAAGCCCAGATGGCCCGAGGTTTCCCAGAGCCAGGACTTGCCGATATGAGGGGTGTAGAGGATCTCGTAACCGTTCCGGTAGTGTTCTTTCCGCCAGAAATCTTCAATGGCCACCCGCATACGGCCCCCGTTGGGATGCCAGTAGATGAGCCCCGCCCCGGCTTCCTCGTGAATCGAGTAGAGGTCCATCTCCTTTCCTACCCGGCGGTGATCCCGCTTTTCCACCTCCTCCAGGAAGGCAAGATAGGTCTTTAGATCTTTGGAAGTTTCCCAGGCAGTACCGTAGATCCGGGTAAGCATGGGCCGGTTTTCATCCCCCCGCCAGTAGGCCCCGGCTATGTTCTGCAGCTTAAAGGCGGCGGAGTTAATCTCCCTGGTATTGGCCACGTGGGGACCCCGGCAGAGGTCGGCCCAGACCGCCTGTCCCGCGGCGTCCCGGTTTTCGTAGATGGTAATCTCCGTATCCGCCGGCAATTCCTGAATCAGTTCCGCCTTGAAGGGCTCCTCGGCGAAACGCTTAAGCGCCTCTTCCCGGCTTACGGCGGTTTTTACAAAGTCCTGGCGGCTGTCGATAATGCGTTTCATCTCCGCCTCAATGGCGGGAAGATCCTCCGCCGTGACGGGGGCCTTCCCCTCCGGCGAGGGGGGGAACAGAAAATCGTAATAGAAGCCGTTTTCAATTGAAGGGCCGATGGCGACCTTGGCGCCGGGAAAAAGCCGGGTAACCGCCTGGGCCATGATATGGCTTACCGAGTGGCGGATCAAAGCTAATTTCCCGGATTTTTGACTATCGGACATACATACCCCCAGCGTTGAATGTACGCCGGGACGAACTATCCGGTCCGCGATACCGCCCTGCTTCGCTCTTCCATGACGGAAGGCGCCCTCTCCGCCTTTGATACAGACATACGGCCCGCGGCCCTTTTCCGTTAATGGTCATATTTTCCCCCGGTTTCCACTCTTTGAATCGTACCCGGATATCCGGGGCCCGCCGTATTAAACCCGGCCGGACGCCTATGCAGACTTCGCAGGTGGCGCACTATTTTGTTCATAATAGAGGGAGCCGCTAATCCCCGTCAATAGAAGTTTTCAGATCGGAGTACAGCCGATCCATGTCATCCTGGGTAAATTTATATTCACCGGTTCCGGCATTCCGGACGCGCGGAAAACCATCAGGACCGGTTGTTATAGAATAGAGTTGTTCGATAATGAAGAACCCCGCCGCAAACAGCGGAGTATCTTCGTTCCGGGAGGAATGTGATTGTATGTGGGGATACATACCACATTTCGTAAACGTTGCAATGCTCAACCGCCCCAAGGCTCCCCCGCGCAAGCGGGTTCTTGGGTATGTACCCCACGGACGGGATCAACAAAATATTACTAAAATTATCATAAATTTTCTTAAAAAATATTGACCTTTGGCCGAGAATAAGGTATCTTAATGATAAATACTGATGATATGGTTATTTAGAGTTGCTTCTGCAGCTTAGTTGTACAGCCTCTAAATTAGCTTTACATCGTCTTTGCATCAACTGTATTGTCAGTTTTCCTCCCAGGTTTCTTCACCTCCTTTTCCTGGGAGGGTTTTTTTATGCCAAATATGACAATATATCATTTATTGTCATATTGACAAAATAAATTATCGCCGCCATATTTGGAAAGAGTATGGAGATTCTTTTTTATGGAACAGACCTTACCGTTGATGCTCCGGTCCCGGGTCAGGGAAAATCCGGGAATTATTATCCAGTATACCAAAGATCCCGCCGGCTGGTTTACCAATAAGACCTATCAGCAGTTTTACGAGGAGATCCGCTGGACTGCGGCGGGGCTGCTGGAACTGGGGGTCCGGCGGGGTGATCTGGTTGGACTTATCTCGGATAACCGCCAGGAATGGCTCACGGCGGATTTGGGCATTCTCTCCATTGGAGCGGCGGATGTGCCCCGGGGCGGGGATTCCATGGCGCAGGAACTAACCTATATTTTGGGCTTTACGGAGTGCGCCGTTTCTTTTGCTGAAAACCGGAAACAGACCGCTAAGATCCTCTCCTGCAAGAAAGATCTGCCGGCGCTGAAAATCCTCATCACCTTTGAAACCGCGGATACGGAAACCATTGCCGCCGCAGGGGAACAGGGGATAACGATTTATTCCTACCGGGACCTGATCGAAATGGGGAAAAACCGCCGTCAGGCCCGCCCCGGGGAGGTGGACGCCGAAATAGACAGGGGTAAAAAGGACGATCTGGTTACGGTTATCTTTACCTCGGGGACCACGGGGGAACCCAAGGGGGTTATGTTGACCCACGGAACCTTCATCTTTCAGCTTGAACCTTTCCGCCTTGTCTTTGAAACCAAGCCGGGGGATATATGGCTTTCGGTACTCCCCGTTTGGCATGTCTTTGAACGGGCTATTGAGTATATCATCATCTACTGCAAGAACAGTATCGCCTATTCAAAACCCAACTCCGCGGTACTGATGGCGGACTTCCTCAATATAAGACCCCACTGGATGGTAAGCGTTCCCCGGATCTGGGAAGCGGTCATGGACGGGATCTACCGGAATGTAAAACAGATGGGGAGGTTTCAAAAGTTTTTTTTCAAATTTTTTGTTTCCTTCGGCCTCATGTACAGCTATTTCCGGGATCTGACCTTCGGCCTTATCCCCAATTTCCACGGCCGTATCCGAATTCTCGACGCCGCCATGGGTTTTCTTCCCTGGCTGCTCCTCATGCCCATCCGGGGCCTGGCCCATTTGATTGTATTCCGCCGGCTCAAACTCAGGCTGGGGGGCCGTATCAGGGCGGGCATGTCCGGCGGAGGAGCCCTGCCGGACAAGGTGGATCATTTCTTTAACGCCGTGGGTATTCAACTTCAGGAGGGCTACGGCCTTACCGAAACTTCGCCCATTGTCTGCGCCCGTCAGGCCCGGAAAAGCCGGCGGGGGACCATAGGTCAGCTCCTTGAGGGGACCGAAGCGAAGATCATTGACGACCGGGGCCGGGCGCTGCCGCCGGGACACAACGGCCGCATTTATCTGCGGGGCGGCCAGGTAATGAAGGGTTACTACAAAAAACCCGAAGCTACGGCCCAAGCGTTCTCCGCCGGCGGCTGGCTCGATACCGGGGATATAGGTATGCTCAGCCGGGACAATGAACTGCGGATCACCGGCCGGGCCAAGGATACCATTGTGCTCCGGGGCGGGGAGAATGTGGAGCCCGCTCCCATTGAAAATAAACTGCGGGAGAGTCCCTGGATTTCCAACTGCATGGTTGCGGGCCAGGACCAAAAGTACCTCGCCGCGCTGATCGTTCCGGTCCAGGGCGCCCTTATGGCTTTTGCGGAGGAAAACAATATCCCCATTGTGGATTACGAGCTTCTCCTCCAGCAGCCGGAAATAAACGAGATTTTCGCCAATGAGGCTGCAGTCCTGGTAAGTCCCCGAAACGGCTTTAAGCCCTTTGAGCGGATCTACAAATTCCGCCTCATCCCCAAAGTCTTTGAAACGGGAACCGAACTAACCGCCAAAATGGAGCTTATACGGACCAGGATCAACGCCCGTTATGCAAAGGAGATCAACGCCCTGTTTAAGGAACGATAGGGTAAAAAACGGCAGCTAAAGTCGCTTCTAAAAACTAACGTTTTCAGGGGTTCCCGATAATCCTATTCCGGAGTTTTGGCGTAATCCGCATACAAAAAGCGCCGGATCTTCTGCTGGGCGTTCTTCTCAAAACTGTCCTTCCGCAAAATAAAGTCGGTTATTTTTTTATAACCCACCAGGGTACGGTTGACCTTTTCAATCTCCATCTTGACCAGTTCGCGGATAAAAGCCTCGCCGGCGGATTTTCCGGGGTGATCCTGTTCCAGAGCCTCATAGTTGGGAACCACCACAGCGACGATCTGCTCTCCGCCGAATTCCCGTTCCCTGCGGCCTACAATCAGAATCTCCCCCACTATCCGAGAGCCCTCAAAGTACATCTCGATTTCTTCGGGATAGACATTCTTGCCGCCGGAACTGACGATGAGATTCTTTGCCCGGCCGTTGATATAGATAAAACCCTGTTCATCCCGAAAGCCCAGATCGCCGGTTTTGAGGTAGCCGTCTTCGGTAAACATCTCCTTCGTGGCCTCGGGATTTTCGTAGTAGCCCAGCATAATGGAGGGGGACTTGACGGCAATTTCCCCGACTCCCTCCTCGTTTTTATTGATGATCTTAACATCGGTATACTTTACCGGAAGCCCCACGGAGACATTGTTCTTGTGCCAGGGGGTGCTTACGCTGATCAGGGGGCTGTTCTCGCTCATTCCGTAGCCCTGGACAATGTTGAATCCGAAGGAGTCGAAAAAATCCGCCGTCTTGGGATTCAGCGGGCCCCCGCCGGCCACCATGATGCGGATGGACTTGAGCCCCGCCTTTTTACGGATAAAGCCCAGAGCCGCCTGGCCAAAACGGTAGTTCCCCTTTTTGGCCTTTGCCAGAGAGATGCGGCGCAACAGGTCCAGAACCGCCCGCAGGGCGCCGGGAAGCTTGTTGTACCCCGCGGCAATGCCGGTTTTAACCTTGTCGTAGAGCAGGGGCACGGCGATGAGAAAGGTCCCCCCCGCATCGTGGATATCGTCGATGACCACCTTGCCCACCAGTTTTTCAACAATCAGCGAGGCGGCTCCCGCGGAAAGGGGGGCCAGAAAGGAACAGGTGGTGGGATAGGTGTGGTGCAGGGGCAGCACATTGATGAATATGTCCCAGCTATAGGCCCGGAGGGACTGGATTGCCGCGCTGACATTGGCGATGATCCCCCTGTGGTGCAGGGTAACCCCCTTGGCAAAACCGGTAGTGCCCGAGGTAAATACAATGGACACCGGATCATGTCCGGCTATATCCTCCACCTTGGGAAGCTCCTGATCCGCCGCCCCGGCGCCGAAGGAATCGTAATAAACCGCCCCCGGAGCTTCCCCGTCTTTGTTCAGACAAACCCGGACCTTGATAAAGTCAAACCGGGCGGCGGCGGAACCGGCAAATTCCTGCTTTCGGGGGGAATAAAAAAAGGCCTTCGCCTTGGTTATGTCGAGGATATTGGCGCATTCCTCTTCGGATACCAGGTAATCCACTGGAACGATCACCAGGCCGGCAATGGCCGCGCCCATCCAGACCGCCATCCACTCGGGGCGGTTTTCCGCCCACAGGGCAACCCGGTCCCCCCTGCGAAGCCCCGCCGCCAGAAGCCCCCGGCCAATACGCCGGCATTCTCCGGCATATTTGGCAAAGGACCAGCGGGTAAATTCCCGCTGCTTCCCCGACCGGAAGAGAATTGCATCGTTATTTGGCCAGGAAGATTCAACCCCTTCAAGCCAGGCGATAAAATTCGGATAGGGCAGATCCGGCCAATCGGCGATGTAATCGTTAATATCCAGCATCGATATTCCTTTAAATTAAATTCCGGCGCGGGGATCTTCATACTGTTTGTACATAAAACGCCGTATTTTCTTTTGAGCGTTTTTTTCAAACTCTTCCCTGCGGAGAATAAAATTTTGTATTTTTTTATATCCCGGAAGGGTACGGTTAACCGCCTCGATCTCATTCTTTACCAATTCCCGGATAAAGCCTTCATCCGGTTCCCCGCCGGGGTAATCTTCCTTCAGGGTCTCATAGTTGGGAACCACCACGGCAAAGATCTGTTCCCCCCCGGCTTCCCTGCGGCCCACCACCAGGATATCCCCCACTACCCGGGAACCGTCAAAGCAGGCTTCAATCTCCTCGGGGTAGATATTCTTGCCCCCGGAACTGACGATAAGGTTTTTCTTCCTTCCGTTGATAAAGATAAAGCCCTGCTCGTCCCGGTACCCCAGATCGCCGGTAAGAAGATAACCGTCTTCGGTAAAAACCTCCCTGGTGGCCTCTTCGTTTTCAAAATAGCCCAGCATCAGCGAGGGGGACTTTACCGCTATCTCGCCTATGCCCTCGGAGTCGGGGTTCAGAATCTTCACGTCCGTATACTTAACCGGAAGCCCCACGGAGGCATTGTTCTTATGCCGGGGGGTGCTTACGCTGATCAGGGGGCTGTTTTCGCTCATTCCGTATCCGTTGACGATGTTAAAGCCCAGAGAATCGAAGAAGTCCGCCGTTTTGGGATTCAGGGGACCGCCGCCGGCAACGGTAAGCTTAACCGATCCCAGCCCCGCCTTTTTACGGAGAAATTTAAAGACCGCCTGGCCGAATTCGGGCCGCCCCTTCCGGGCCTTGTCGAGGGCTATGCGCCGCAAAAGGTTCAGGGGCAGGCGGATAACGCCGGGAAGCTTGTTATAGCCCTGTTCGATGGCGGCCTTTACCTTATTGAAGAGCAGGGGAACCGCAATAAGGTGGGTAACTCCCCCGTCCCTGACCGCATCGATTACCACCTTGCCTACCAGTTTATCCACAATGACCACGGTAACCCCCACCGACAATGGAGAAATAAACTGGGTGCAGGTAGGGTAGGTATGATGCAGAGGAAGTACATTGAGAAACACATCCCCATGAACAGGAACCAGGGACCGGATTGCCGCATTGGCATTGGCGATAATCCCCCTGTGGTGCAGGGTAACTCCCTTGGCAAAACCGGTAGTGCCCGAGGTAAACACAATGGACACCGGATCATGTTCGGCGATATCCTCCGCCTTGGGAAGCTCCTGGCCCGCCGCGCCGGAACCGAAGGACTCAAAGAACAGCGTGCCGGCGTTCTCCTGGGCCGGATCCGTCTCCCGTTTATGCAGGCAGACCAGGACCTTAACAAAGTCAAACCTGGCGGCGGCGAAACCGGCGAATTCCTGCTTCCGGGGGGAATAAAAAAAGGCCTTCGCCTTGGTTATGTCGATGATATTGGCGCACTCATCATTTGATACAAGATAATCGACGGGAACGATCACCAGGCCGGCAATGGCCGCGCCCATCCAGACCGCCATCCACTCGGGGCAGTTTTCCGCCCACAGGACAACCCGGTCCCCCCTGCGGAGCTCCGCCGCCAGGAGCCCCCGGCCTATACGGCGGCACTCTTCGGCATATCTTTTGAAGGTCCAGGCATTAAAATCCCGCTGTTTTCCAGAACGGAACAACAGGGCCGTCTCGTCAGACCATTGGGCGGCAATATCATCCAGCCAGGCGATAAAATTCGGATAGGGCATATCCGGCCAATCGGCAATATATTCGCTGTAATCTAACATGGCCTTATGGTAAACGAATTCCGGCTTTTTGTCGAGATGAATTCTATATCTTGCCGAAAAAATTATTCCCGGATACTCCCTCCATGCCGGATTGCCGGTCATAAGTACTTGCCGGGAAAGGAATTAACCGCTTCCTATCCCCGCAGGCTCAATCCGCGGCATGGATATTTTCAATGTATGGTATTTTGAAAAAGCCCCGTATATAAATCTTTTTTTTAACCGATGATTGAAAGGGGGGAGTTTGTGCGTATAGCCTTTGTTCATTATCACCTGTGGCCCGGAGGGGTCAGCTCCGTACTGTACCGCCAGGCCGGACTGCTTATAGATTCCGACGAGGTCCTGATTATCACCGGAGAAGCCGGCGGCGTCCTCCATGACGGCGTCCTCCATGACGGCGCCATCCGTGGCGGCCCTGTTCATGGCGGTATCCCCGTGGCTGTGGTGGAAGCCCTGGGCTATGACCGTTTCCGGCCCGCCGCCGGTGAAACGCCGGAGGAGGCCGCCGAAAACCTGGCCCGGGGCCTGCTTAAAGCCATGAAAGACCATTGGGGCGGCCCGGCGGATGTGGTACATGTCCATAATCCCCTGATACGGAAAAATACCGCCCTCCTTCCGGCCCTGAATATCCTGAACTGCCGGGGAATACGGCTGCTCTTGCAAAACCACGATCTGGCCGAGGATTTCAGGCCCGATGTTTACTATCCGGGGGAGTACCCGGAAAACTGCCACTATGCGGTGATCAACAGCAGGGACTATTCCTTCCTGCACCGGGCAGGACTTAAACCGGAGGGTCTTCACCTTATCCCCAACGAAGTATCCGCCCTTTCCCCGGCGGCGTCTTCCATGACGGCGTCCTCCATGACGGCGTCCTCCCCAGCCCCCGCCGCCGCGGCCAGGCCGCCGGGACGGAAGCGCTATCTCTATCCGGTCCGGGCAATACGGCGGAAAAATATCGGCGAAGCCCTGCTCCTTTCTCTCTTTATACCCCAGGGGAAGACTGTGGCGCTTACCCTGCCGCCGACCACCCAAAAGGACGAAGCTATCTACCGGCGCTGGATTGCCACGGCGAAGGAACTTAAACTTCCGGTAGAATTTGAAATAGGCGCCTCCGCGCCGCTGGCGGAAATTATGGCCGGCGCAGTCTGCGTCATCACCACCTCGATCAAGGAAGGCTTCGGTTTTTCCTTTCTGGAACCCTGGCTTGCGGACCGGGCGGTGATAGGACGGCGTATTGATTATGTATGCAGGGATTTTGAAGAGGAGGGGGTCCGCTTTGAGTCCCTCTACCCGGAGATTAATATTCCCATGGCCTATCTTTCCCCGCCCCTGGTAAAGCATAAAATAGAGCATACCCTGAATGCGGTATATGAAGCCTTCGGCCTGGAAACCCCGGAGTACTTTATCAAAACCATGGGGGACGCCCTGCTGTCCCGGAATACGGTGGATTTTGGCTGCCTTGACGAGGATCTGCAGAAAAGCATTATCCGGACCCTGCAATCCAACAGGGTGGTATACCAGGACATTGGGGACAGCAATCCCTTCCTGGGGAAACTGGAGGATCTGTCCCGGGACGAAGCCCTGATTGAGGCCAATAAAAAGGCAATTCAACAGGCCTACGGCAAGGACCGGATCAGAACCTTGCTGCGGGAAACCTACCGGTCGGTTGTCGATACCCCGGTAACCCAGCGGCTTTCAAAATCGATCCTGCTGGAACTCTACCTCGATCCTGGGAAGATCTTTATGGTTGGGGTTGGCCGTGACTGAGGAACGGCGGAAGGCCCTGGCCGCCCTTATCCGCAGCGGCGCCGTTCCCATGGAGCCCGAAGTTCCCCCGCTGCCCCCGGAACTGGACGCCCTGGTATACCCCGGCGCCGGCCCCTTTGAACCGTCCGCGGCCATCCGGGCGGCGCTCTTTGATGTCTACGGGACCCTCTTCTGTTCCGCCGCCGGAGATATTGCCGCCGCCGGACCCGGTTCCGGGACGACGGAACACCTTGATCCCCTGGCGGCGGTTTTCAAGCGTACCGGGGCGGAACTGCGGGCCTATTTCTACAGCGCCGTAGAAAAACGCCGCCGGGCGTCCCCATCCCCGTACCCGGAGGTCCGGGTGGAAGAGATTTGGGCCGCCTTTCTGGCGGAGACCGGGGATTCGGCGGATTTTACCGGAGACGAAGAGGAATTGGCCCTCCGCTATGAACTGGCGGTCAATCCGGTGTACCCCATGCCCGGCGCCCTGGAAACTCTGCGGACCCTGAAACGCAGGGGATACATCCTGGGCATTATCTCCAACGCCCAGTTTTTTACCCCCCTTCTCTTCGACGCCTTCTTTGGCGCCGGGCCGGAAGAACTGGGCTTTGAACCGGAATTGCTCATCTATTCCTTCGAGGCGGGAGAGGCCAAGCCCGCCCCCGCCCTTTTCGGCAGGGCGGCGGACCGCCTCGGCAAAAGGGGCATAGCCCCGGAGGCCTGTGTGTACATTGGGAACGACATGCTTAACGACATAGACGGCGCCGCCGGGGCGGGCTTCAAGACCCTTCTCTTTGCGGGAGACCGCCGGTCCCTGCGGCTGCGCGGATACCCCCGGCGGAAAATCTCCGGCGGGGATTCGTATTCCGGCGGAGGTTCCGGCCAAAAGCCGCCCACGGGAATTATTCGCAGCCTGGCGGACATCGCCGGCATACTCGGCGGAAGGGCCGGTTTTTAGCGGAGGAAATATGTCCAAAGAACTCTTTGATCTGGTGATCCAGGTAATCAAGTCCTGGCAGGTGCTTGCCGTAACGGGAGCGCTGATCCTCTATATCCTCCTGGTTTCCTATGTGGCCCGGCTGCATCACCGGCCCCGCCAGTCCTTTAAGAAGGTCAAGGCAATTAACGCGGCCCCCGAAGCGGCCGCCGCCCCGGAGGAAACTTCCGATGACGAACTGGGTCTTGAGGAAGAATAGGGATCGCCGTCCGCTGAAGTTCCAGACGGCAATCTTCCCGGTTTTTACCACAGCCCCGCCCCGGATGCGGCGGGATGTCATTCCCTCCGGTTTCCGGATAGCAAAAAAGCGGCCTTTTCTGTACCCTATGCTCAATGTACGTACACCCCAAGCTGGTATCCTTTACCCAAAATCTGGAAGCCCTGTTTCACGAGGTGGATACTATGCTGGAAGAGGAGTGGGACGGGGCCTTTACGCTCCACCCCAACCGGCCCGGCCGGGGCAGTACGGAAAATCCCGAAATGGACGGCCTCTTCGAGATTGCCCCCGACTTTACCCCCGGCATCGGTTCCGAACAGGGACGGGGCTATATTATCTCCCTCAGAACGGCGACCCTGGAACGGGTAACGGAGGAACAGTTTGAATTCCTTATGGAAGAAGCGGCGGCGCTGGTGGCGGCCCGGCTGCCCCGCTATTTTCCCGGCCGCGATCTCCGGGTAGTCCGGGACGGGAGGCGGTTCAAAATCGTCGGAGACTTTTCCCTGGGTGAAGCCTGACAGTCTCGTCAGATACCCATTTCTCCCCGCCCCGTTCCGCATGAAACTGCCGGTTCAGAATGTTTTCACCGGCCTCAAGGGCGTGATTCGACTTGATCGCAGATATGAACTTCCTCCTCCCGTAACATTCCCCGCTTGTCTTTGCGTCCGCCGGAGGGGGTCCGACGTTTATATGCCGCAAAAATCCATTGACAGCTTCCCCGGACCCTACCACACTAATAAGAGGAGGGATCGCCGGAAACCCCGGTTGGGTTCCCGGAGGTTTCGGCAAAAGCCTCCGTAAAAGGATGGTTCATGCAATTTAAAGAAATTATACGCGAGAATATCAAACAGCTGCTCTTTGCCTTTTTTGCATTCTTTTTCATGGTACTGGTAAGCTGCATTTTTGTATCCATTATCGTTGAAAGGCAGGTCAGGTCAAGCAACGAAGAGGTCTTTTATCTTGCCGAGGGAAAACTCCACGCCATGCTCCGGGAGGAAGAGATCGTCCTCCTCAATGCCATTCACGTAGTGGAAGAAAATCTTGACGGCGGCGATTCCCCGGCGGATATACAGGCATTTCTGGCCGGGCTGCTCCGGCGGCTGACACTGCCGGAAAACAGCATACCGGGCCTGATGAACATCCAGGGCTTTATCGGCGGCGTTTATGTTGACGGCCTGGGAAGGCCGCCCGGCGATTATGCGCCCCGGAATTGCCCCTGGTATGCCGGCGCCCTGGAGACGCCGGGACAAACGGCGATCAGCGGCCCCCATGCCGAAAATCAGTCCGGGTCCCCGGGCATCTTTCTCTCCAGAACCCTTGGGGGAACGGGAGAAACATACGGGGCGCTGGCCGTTTCGATAGATATGGCCGTCATTGCGGATTATGTCAAAAGCCTCCAGTTTGCCCAAGGCGGTTACGGAATGATGCTGAATCAGGATCTTGTCTTTCTTGTTCATCCCGACGACAGCGTTATCAATACGCCCATGACGGAATTGTCAGCCGGCCACGCCGAGATAGCGCGAAAACTGCGGGAGGGGCAGACCGGCATATTCTCCTCGCGGCGGCTTATAAATACCCAAGGCGTCCAGGTGGTGATCGCCTTCAGGCGTATCTTTACCGGATGGTTCCTCGGCATCGCCACCCCGGTGTCAAGTTATTACCGCAACGTGTACTTCATGGCCCTGGCGCTCTCCCTGCTGGGCTTGATCTTTATGTCCGTGTTGTCCTTCTTCCTCATCCGGCTGGACATGGAGCGGCGGCGTTCCGACGAGGAGAACAAGAGCAAATCTTCCTTTCTGGCCCGGATGAGCCATGAAATCAGGACGCCCATGAATTCCATCCTCGGCATGGCGGAACTGATCATGCGGAAAGACATTTCCCTGGAGATCCGGGAATACATTTCGATTATCAGCCAGTCGGGCCATACCCTGCTGGCAATCATCAACGACATCCTGGATTTTTCCAAGATCACCTCCGGCAAGTTCAGGATAGAGCCGCGGCCCTACCGGTTTTCATCCCTGATAAACGACACCGTCAATGTAATCCGCATGAGGATACTGGAGAAGCCCGTTGATTTTGTCGTGAACGTAGACGGCAATATTCCCGCCAACCTTATCGGCGACGATGTCCGGGTCAGGCAGATCCTCATCAACCTCCTCGGTAACGCGGTGAAGTATACCGCCAAGGGGCATGTCCTGCTTAATATCCAGAAGGGCGCCGTCGTTAATAACCGGCTGTCCCTGATCATGTCCGTTACGGATACCGGCATCGGCATAAAGGAGGAGAATCTCAAATACCTCTTTTCCGATTTTTCCCGTCTTGAAGCCGGCGGCAGCCAGAATGTCGAGGGAACCGGCCTGGGCCTTGCCATTACCGATACGCTTTGCCGGGCCATGGACGGAACCGTTACCGTAACCAGCGAGTACGGCAAGGGCTCGACCTTTACCGCCGTCATTGTGCAGTCCTTTCAAGATGATGAAAAACTGGCCTGGGTAAATCGGTCTGCGGAAAAGCGGGTCCTGCTGTTTGAAGACCGGCCCCATTACCTGCGGTCCCTGGTTCAAACCTTTACGAACCTTGGGGTCGTTCCGGCATGTTCCCCCGGCCTTGGGGAATTTACGGCGGAGCTGGCAAAAAACAACTTCGACTACGCCTTTATTTCCTCCCGGTACGCCATGGACTGCATTCAGGTTCCGGGGGAATCCGGCTCCCCCATACAACTGGTGATCATGGTGGAGCCTGGGGATGTGTCCGTATTCCGGGAAGTCAGCAGCATTATGATGCCGGTCTATTCCGTCTCCGCGGCTAATGTGCTGAACGGGACCGCCGGCGGCGAATATGCCCAGTATCTCCAGCCCCGGTTTGATTTTACCGCCCCCACGGCCAGCGTGCTTATTGTCGATGATATTTCAAGCAACCTCCGGGTCGCCAAGGAACTGATGTCACCTTACCGGATGGATGTCCAGACCTGCCAGAGCGGCGCCGAGGCGGTGAACATGGTGAAGCGGCGCCGCTATGACATCATCTTTATGGATCACATGATGCCCGGCATGGACGGCCTGGAGGCCGCCGCCGCCATCCGGGCCTGGGAAAAAGAAAACCCCCCGGAGCAGCCGAAGGAAAGCCCCGGCCCATTCCCGCAGGAGACGCCCATTGTCGCCCTTACCGCCAACGCAATCTCCGGCCAAAAGGAAATGTTTTTGCAGAAGGGGTTGAATGATTTTATCGCAAAACCGATTGAGGTGAAACGGCTGAATGCCGTGCTGGAACGCTGGATCCCCAGGGAGAAAAAGATCAAAACCCCGCCGCCGGAGGCCGGGGAGGCCGGAGAAAAACCGGCGGAACTGCCGCCTATTCCCGGCGTTGATATCCGCATGGGGCTCAGGAACGTCAACGGTTCGGTGGACGTATACCTAGATATACTTGCCGAATTCTGCCAGAACATGGAAGACCTGCAGATCAGAATGGGAAACGCCCGCGAAGGGGGAGACGCCGGACTGTTTGCCGATTCCCTCCATGCCCTCAAGGGCGCGGCCCGGGGCGTCGGCGCTCTGGAACTGGGGAATTTTGCCGAGGAGACGGAAAAGGCCGTGCGCCGCGGCGACAAGGGGATAATTGAGGAACGGATCGATGTTCTGCTGAGGGACATGCAAAAACTGGCGAACAGCATCCGTACCGCCGCGGCGGCCTTCCGGGCCGGGGCGAAGGTGCAGGAACCCGTTGACCTGTCCGCGCTGCAGCTTGAAACTTTGAAGGAGGCCCTCATTACCATGGATATTACGGCGGCCAACAAGCTTCTGGCCGGGTATATGTCCATGCCGATGGACGGGGGTTTGCGGGAAACCGTCTCGGAGATAGAACGGCATGTTCTGATGTTTGAATACGACGAGGCCGTTAAAAAAATCGATTCATTACTTTCAGGGACACGCTGAAACCCCGGCGCCTTTCAGGGATGGAGGGGCGGGCGTTACAATTCCATAGCCGCCGGTCCAGAAAAAAGCCGCCGCCGCCGGAACTTCCCGCGGGCGGCTTTATGGCGGGGCTCATTTGAGACCCTCTTTCAGCGTAAATGAAGGACAGCGCCTGCCCGCCGCCCGGAATACCTCCGCCGAAGGCATGTCCCGGCACTTTATGCCGAAGATCCGGCAGGACCGGGGAAACGCGGGGTCCCAGGTAACCTTAAAGTAGGCGCATTTCAGACAGTCCGGCGCCCTGGCGGGGGCATCATCGTTTTTCACGGGAACCTGAGCCGATTGTACCATTTCCTCCCGTCCGTTGAAACCGGGCATTGCCGGAAACCGCCGGACCCTGCGAACCAATACATCCATCCGCCTGGCATATATACGTATTGCGTATATATCACCCCAAACCCCGGCGGCCCGAAATCCCCCCGCCCTCCACCGTGCCGGAATTGAGCCCCGCCGCAGGTCATCCCCGGCAAATCGTTATTCCCTACCGGGACCAGGGTTCGGCCCGCCGGGGCAAGCCTGCGGACGCACACGGCATCGAGGTGCGGCGGGCTGCTCAAAATGCTACGCATTTTGAGCTTGGGAGTTTGCGCTCTGCGCAAACTCCACGAATTAATTTGTGGAGTTTTGCATAGCAAAACTCCCAAGACGAAAGCCGTGTTCGGCTTTCGTCACAGCCCCCTGTAAGTATCAAAGAGCTTGACAACTCCGCCTTCGACACGAAAAGCCCTCTTACCCTGGAGTTCGGCGAGGAGGACCGGGGAAAACGGGTCTATATGACGGGAAGATGGGAGATAGAGCGGGAAGGGGTCAAAGGGGACTTCGGGGAGATTGTGTCGGCTATTATCCCGTGATGCTGCGCATCACGGGATAATTTGGGAGTTTCGGCAAAGCCGAAACTCCTAAG
>JAISPH010000041.1 GCA_031275035.1 Treponema sp. | reverse complement strand
CGCTGGTCCTCCAGGAAGTCTTTAAGCAGCCGGCCCCGGTCGGCGTCCCCCTGCTTGAGACAGCGGACGCCTATCTTTTCCAGTTCCGCCGACGCCGCGCTCCAGGCGCTCCGCAGGGACTGGTAAGAGGTAAAGAGTACCAGGGCGGAACCCCCGGCGCAGAGGGTCAGCTCGGTTACCGCCCTTTCCACGAAGGACTGGTATTGGGGATCTTCCGGCAGGGGGGCGTCCCGGGGGGCTCCCAGGAGCACCGATCCGGCGTAGGGGAAGGGGGAGGGGAAAAAACCGGTAAGCAGGGAGCGATCCTTTACCAGGTTCAGGCCGCACTGTCCGGCCCAGTAGCCGAAGGCGGCGGTATTGCCGCCGGAGGGATCGCCGGCTTCCCTGTCCCCGAATCTGTCCCCGCCGCCTACCGTAAGGGTAGCGGAGCAGCAGACCACCGTTTTATTGGGATCGAAGAGGCTTTCCTTGAGGCCGGGCGCCACGTTTACCGGGCTTACCGTAAAGGCCGCCCAGGGCTCCCTCCCGCTCCGCCGTTCTATCCACATTACTTCCCCGGGCCGTTCCCGGAATTCGACAAAGGCCGAGCAGACGGCCCCGGTGTTTTCCAGACGGCGCAGTATCGCCTTTATCTCCCACACCCCCGGATCGTCGGTGCAATCCTCGGGCAGCTCTTCAAGCATATCCCGGATGATGTTTCCCAGGGAGCCGATCTTTTTGCGCAGGCCGGTGAGGAGGGGGAAAAGTACGGAGGCCGCCCCGGATCGGGCTTCGGTAAGCCGGAACTTCCCCCCGGGATCGGAAGCCGCCCAGCGGTTTTCCCCGCCGCAGAGTTCCAGGGCGGCGGCGTCCAGGTCCTCGACCGCTTCCCGGATTCCGTCAATAATGGCCGCCCCTTCGTCCGGCTTGTCTTCCATCCGGGCCAGCACCGCCACCCGGAGCAGGAGCCCGCTCCGCTGGGTCCGCCGCCGCCGGTAAAGCCGCCCGAGCTGGCGGTAGATCCCCGGGCGGCTGAATTCCTTCGAGAAAAAGGACGTGGCGGCCCCCTCCACGGTGTGGGCCTCGTCCACGATAACCCGGGTATAGGGGGGCAGTACCACCGTATTGTCGTAACCCGCCCCCTCCTGACGGGCCGCCAGGTCGGCAAAGAGGAGGTGGTGGTTTACCACCAGAATCCGGGCGTCCGCCGCCTCCCGCCTGAGGGCCAGGATAAAACAGCTTTCCCGCTGGGGACAGCGCATCCCCATGCAGAGATCCGCCTCGGAACAGACCCGGGACCAGGCCCCCTCCTGGGGCATAAAGGCAAGATCCGAGCGGCTCCCGGTTCCGCTGCTTTCCGCCCAGGCGGCTATACGGTCAATGTCTTCGTTCTCCGTCTCGTCCAGCCCCGGTTCCCGCAGGGCGTCCTCCAGCCTGCGGCGGCAGAGGTAGTTCCCCCTGCCCTTCATCAGCACCGCCTTGATCTTCTTTCCCTCTTTCCCGCCCATTGCCCCGGCAACCAGGGGAATGTCCTTGTCGAAAAGCTGCTGCTGCAGGGTGATGGTAGCGGTAGACACCACTATCCGCTCCTCGTTGAGCAGGGCGTAGCTGACCGCGGGAAGCAGGTAGGCGAAGGACTTCCCCACCCCGGTTCCCGCCTCGCAGGCGGCGATAGCGTCTTCGTTAAAAGCCCGGATAACCATGCGCATCATGTCCAACTGGCTGGGCCGGGCTTCGAAGGACGGGAGCCGCCGGGCTATGGCTCCTCCCTCTTCCAGCGCGGCCACGATCCCCCCGGGATCCAGGTTCTTCCGGACCTTCCGCCGCACCGGCTCGGCCACCACGTAGACCCTCTCCACCGGGTTATCCACGATGAAAGCGCCCATCCCCCCTTCGGCGGCCCTGCCCGAGATAGCCATATCGTTGTCGCTGGGACTTAAAAAACCGGAAGGATGGTTGTGGATAAACAGATCCGGCTCCTCCTCCCCGTCCCCGAGAAGGGCCAGCACCTCATCATCCTTGCCCCGGGCGGTTACCGCAATCCGGGCCACCATGCCCGCCTCGTCAAGGTAACCCAGGGCCAGCACCTCGTTGCCCCCGGCGTCCTCAATCTCCGCCCTAAGCCGTTTCCTGCATTGTTCCGTAAAACGTTCCGCCGCCCGCACCGTCCGCTCCCCGGAAGAGAATACGCCGCCTCCCCTCCCCTTGTCCATGCCGGGAGGGGCATGGGCGAGGTTGTTGATTCAGTACGCGGAGCCTCTGCTTTCCCTTGACTTAAAGTTTACGTCAACATTTAAGATTGGATTGCCCTGCAGGAACCCGATAAACGCCGGCGGAATTCGGTTGATTACCGATTCATTAACAGGTTCATTACCACTGTCTACAACCAGGGGGAAAGTGAAAGAATTGTCGGAAAATGGCTCAAAAACCACCGGGACAAAATGATCCTTGCCACCAAGGTTCAGGGCCAAATGGGAACCGATCCTAACGACGCCGGATTAAACAGGTGCAATATCCTGTCGGCCCTTGAGGCAAGCCTCCGGCGGGTCTTATAGACTTGCCGGGAAAGCCGCTGGTTGTCTGATATCTGATATATACTGTTTCGTTGTATTCCTTCTCTCAAGCCCGGTTCAAAAACCAGCCAGGTTTTGGGCCGGTTCAGATATTTTAACAAAAACCGAAAAAAACTCAAAAAAATCTTGACAGGATGGAAATTCAGTCTCATTATGTTGCTGGTATGACCAATATACCATCTGGATCTGCAATT
>JAISPH010000237.1 GCA_031275035.1 Treponema sp. | reverse complement strand
TGGGGAAAGATCAAACCGCTGTCCGTATAGACGAAAACAAAAAGACCATTATTCCCGTACCCGCCCTTGCGGAAGCCCTGGAATCGGCGGATGAATTATTGTCGGGGGACAGTTATCTTGTCATACAAAATTTGTCCTCCTATTCGTTTCAACTGCTCAAGAGCAATACTCCCCTGAGACCGGATAACTCGCCGGACTCGGCGGTGGTAAACAGCGGGGAAAAGGCGGTTTACAAAATTGTTCCGGGCACGGCTTTGGTCTATGCCCTGCGGGCCGGAGTGAATACTTTCGGGCTTGAATCATTCGGCAATTTTGAAGCCGGACATATTTACCGCCTCTATTTTGACGGCGCCGCCGCGGGCTTAATTGCCGAAACGGAAATTAAGCCGGAAAACATCCCGCCCCCGGACGGGGAAACCATACCGGAAGCGCCAGGCCTTCCCTCCGCAACTGCCGGGGATGGTCTCATAACCCTCTGGTGGCTGGGGGTTAAAGACGCGGAAACCTACGAGGTATATCTCAGTACCTCCGGGATCCCGCCGGATAAGCCGTCTAAAACCGTGCCGGGACACACCACGGTAACGGTTATAACCGGGCTTACCAACAAAAGCGCTTATACTATTTGGATAAAAGCGGCTAACGGATACGGCGCCAGCGAATTCAGCCCTCCTGTCCGCCGTACTCCCTGGCCGGCCTTGGAAACGCCCCAGACCCCCACCGGCCTTACGGTCATATCGGGAAACGGCCGGCTTACCCTTACCTGGGAACCCGCCGCCGGCGCAGACTCTTACGACGTGTATATCAGTTCGTCAACAACGCGCCCTGCCTCGCCCCATACGACAACGGCGGAAACCAATGCGCTTATCGACGGCCTTACCAATAACTCTAACTATTATGTCTGGGTAAGGGCGAGAAACAGTAATGGCCCAAGCGATTACAGCCAGATTGAAACCGGCCGCCCCCAGCAGCCCACCACGCCCCCCGCCGCTCCCGGCGCGCCTGACCTAAGCCCCGGCAGCGGGGAGTTGACGGTTATCTGGCGGCCCGTTGAAATGGCCGAAGCCTACGAAGTCTGGGCCGGAACATCGGACAGTTCCGTGGATGCGTCCAAACGCGGCGGGGACATAAGCGGCGGAATAACCCAAACGACGATCACGGGCCTTGCCAATGAAACCACCTATTATGTGTGGGTCAAAGCCAAAAACGCTAGGGGGACAAGCGGTTTTAGCCCCAGGGCAAGCGCAAAACCCTCGACCTTTGCGGCGACCCCCGCCGCTCCCTCAAGCGCTCCTCTGGTAAGCGCGGGGAACGGCCGGTTGACGGTAAGCTGGACCGCGGTGGAAGGCGCCCTCTCTTACGAAGTGTGGATCGCAAACGTCAATAACAGCGCCGCCGCGTCTCAACAGGGCGGGGACATAAGCGGCGGAATAACCCAAACGGTGATTACCGGCCTGAACAACGGGACCGCCTGCTATGTCTGGGTCAAAGCAAAAAACAGCAGCGGCGTCAGCGGCTTTAGCCCCGCCGCAAGCGGTACGCCCCTGGGAACCCCCGCCGCGCCGGCGGCAAATCCGGGGAACAACCAGTTGACGGTAAGCTGGGATGCGGTTGCCGGCGCATCGGCCTACGAGGTATGGATCGCAACCGTCAACGACAGCGCCGCCGCTTCAAAGAACGGCGGGGACATAAGCGGAGCCCTTGCCAAAACCATCAGCGGCCTTGTCAACGGAACCACCTACTATGTGTGGATCAGGGCGAAAAACAGCGGCGGCGTCAGCGGCTTTAGCCCTGCCGCGAGCGGTACGCCGTCAAACGCCGCATACGCTTCCATAAGCATCGGTTTTAACTATAACGAAGTTACCATAAACGGCAGCGACGGCGTAAACGGCATTTCAAAAACCGGCGCCGCAGGCAGGCCGCAGAACCTCTCCCTGAGCGCGGCAACAGGTTATACCGCCGTTGTCTGGTATGTGGACGGCGATACCGCCCAGGGAATTCCCGGCAGCGGAACCGGCATAACCCTGGCCGCCGCCGCTTATCCGGTACAGACCCATTCCGTCACCTTTACGGGTAAATGGAACGGCGTTTTGTATTCCCGGATCATACCCTTTACCGTATACGATTGAGGAGGCTGGGCATGAAAAGTCATATCAAAGTATTGTCAGCGCTGCTGGCCGCGGCGCTTGTGTTAACCGGCTGTCTAAACCCCCTGGAGCCGCCGCCGGAACCCGGCCCCGAAGGCGCCTATGCCGAAGTGCGGATTGAAACCCCCTTCGACAGTACGGCCCGCACCATCTACCCTGTCCTCCCCGGTGTAAGCAGGTATGAACTGACCTTCAGCGGCCCGGAAGCCCGTGAACCGCTCGCGTTGAACTCCGGCGGCCCTCACCTCGTAGCCCTTGCCGCCGGAAACTGGACAATTACCGCCACCGCCTTTACCGGGACGGAAGGGGCCGCTTTCCCCCTGGCCCGGGGCAGCGCCTCCGTAACCGTAAACATCGGGCAAACCGCTCCGGCAAACATCACCCTCTCCCCGGTTTCCGGCGAGGCCGGAAGTTTCCGCTATGCCATTACCCTTCCCCCGGGGGCAACGGGGAATCTCGTTGTTACCACGGCGGAGGGCGGAACAATAAGCGGCGGAACCATCAATCTGCAATCCGGCGCGCTTACTTCCGGCGTGCTGAATCTTCCCACCGGCCAGTACCTTATGAACATCGGTCTGAGCCTGGGAGACCGGCGGGCGGGCCGGACCGAAGCCCTCCACATCTACCCCTACCAGGAAAGCCCGGTGGAGTATTGTTTTTTCGAGCACGATTTCCGTCTGGTCGGCAATCTGACATATAACCGGTGGGAGGAACAGACCCTCGGCCCCGGCGAAGTCCGCTGGTACACGTTTAGCGCGGCTGCCGGCGCGGCCTACCGGGTTCAGTGGAACGGAGCGGCCCCCCAGGGGGACGGAACCAAGACCCTTCCGGCCGTGGTAAGCGCCTACACCGGGGACAACACCTTCATTTTTGAAAACAAAACCACCGGCTGGGTATCGCCGGAAGCGGTATCCGGCGTACAGGGGGCGGTATACCTCCGGGTGCAAGGGGCAGACGGCGCCGATGCGGGCTCTTACGCGCTGCGCTACTACAACCCGGCGGAACTGCCCCCCCAGGAAGGGATCAACCTGTCGGTAAACGCCTTGCCGGTTCCCAGGAACATAGTCACCTGGAACACCGTACCGGGGGCCGCCGGATACCGGCTCTACCGGACCACCGATCCCGCCGCCGGTTATAACCAGATCGGGGGAGACCTTTCTGGTGCCCTCTATACGGATACCCTGGTGTTATCAGGAGTAACCTACCATTACCGGGTTTCCGCATACAATGCCCTGGGCGAAGGGGAGAAGTCCCCCATGGTTTCGGCATCCCCGCCGCCGGCGGTAAGCCTTACCGAAACAGTTTGGGCGGAGGGAACCCTGAACGCCGGGGAAGCGCAATGGTACACGTTTACCGCGGCTGCCGGCGCGGCCTACCGGGTTCAGTGGAACGGCGCCGCTCCCCAGGGGGACGGGAGCAAAACCCTTCCGGCCGTGGTAAGCGCCTACACCGGGGACGGCGGTCTTGTCTTTGGGGATAAAACTGAAGGATGGACGGCGCCGGAGACGTTGAGCGGCCTTGACGGGATCGTGTACCTCAAGGTGGAGGGCGCGGGCGGAGCGGGCGGTAGTTTTGCGGTTTGGTATTACGATCCGGTAACAACGCCGCCCGCTGTGTTGTACGTCGGCAGCGCCGCAAATCCGGAACCAAGTATTACCAGCCTTGAAGGCGCGTTTACCTGGCTGAATGCCAATGTTGCAAACAATACCGCGTATACGATCATCGTGTACCAAAATACAGCCATGCCGGCCCGGACCCTTGGCTATTCCGGTAAAACCAATGTGAGTATTACCATAAAAGGTAACGGCAGCGGACGGATCGTACAGCTTTCCGGTACAGGGAGCCTTTTTACGGTCAGTAGCAACGTTACGCTGGCCGTGGAGAATATTACCCTACGGGGGCAGGGAAATACCAGTGAGACCGGCAATACCGATTCGCTGGTCGCCGTAAACGGGACCCTGGAAATGCGCCGGGACAGCCTTATAACGAGGAATTATAGAACCTCCGATAATGGCGGCGGGGTGTATGTCTATTCAGGTGGATCCTTCACGATGCAGGACAACGCCTCGGTAAGTAACAATACGGCCCTCTACTACGGCGGCGGGGTGTATGTCCAGGGTGGAAGCTTCACCATGGAGGACAACGCCTCGGTAAGCGGCAATACGGTCTCCTTCTCCTCCTCCGGCGGCGGTGGGGTGTATTTCGGTTCAAGTGGAACCTTCACGATGCAGGACAACGCCTTGGTAAGCGGCAATACGGCCCGCTACGGCGGCGGGGTGTATGTCATGAATGGAACCTTCCTCAAAAAAGGCGGGGCAATTTACGGTGATACGGATACCACCTACACCGAGGGCAGTACCGAAAATACCGCGACAAGCGGCAACGGCCATGCGGTTTATCTTCATCTTGGTAAAAAACGTAACTCCACCGCGGGCACAACGGTTAATCTCTACGCCCAATATAGCGACGGCGCCTGGACATACGAGGAGAGTTCCGCGGGCGGCGTGGGGGATACCACGGCAAACTGGGAGTGATTTACAAACAGCGCGGGCTGGGATAATTAGGAAGGAGGAAAAAGGAAAATGAAAGAGCATAACACCGGTACTATATGGAAATTTGGGAGGATAAAATGGCTCGCATAACTTCGATTGAAAAAAAGATATGGATAGAAACACCAAACAAGGTGAAGCATCGGCCACATATTGTTTTTTTGAAAAAAGAGGGACCAAATTTTTTCAGCTTGATACATATGGGAATCTAGACAGAGAATACGTTGGACAGCCAAGTCAAAAAATTCAATTTGATGGAACATTTGCAAGAAAATTAGTTTCTATTTTAATTGAAGAATTTTGGACATAGTTTAAGAAAAGTCCCTCTGGTCCTTGTTGACTGCTAAGGTAGCGGATTTTTACGGCATATAGAAGGAAAATTGTTGTTACCACAGTGGGGGCGTTGCATTTGAGAAACGAATATTCAGGAGGTTCAAATAATGGGAAGTCATCCATTTAATTTTGAAGGTGGAACAGAATTGAGCACTATGGGCGCAACATGGTTTGTTTCGTATGCCTTTTATACGCATATCGATAAAAGTCATACATGTTGGCAAAATGTTGCGACATTTCCAGATCGGATAGAAGTATTTAATCTTACCGATAACTACCATAAATTTTGGCTTGGAAAAATTGCCGGAATGAACGACAAAAAATTAAATACAAATAAAATTGGCTTGAAAGCGGTCCAGGTAAAGAAAATGGCAAAAAACCTTCTGGAACGGTTCTCACATTTAGAGGCAAACAAAACGGCGCCTGAAAGCGCCGGCACACGCCATGGAGAATAAAATGTCAGGAAAAAACTACATTGCCGACTTTGTTCAGGTTATTCCGGGCCCGGATTTAATGAAGGATGCGGTCATACCGTTTTCTGAAAAGTATAGAAAATGATCTCAGAAAAGATTTTGCAAATTGCGACGAGGTATTAAACCAGGCTTTCGCTGAAACTCAAAGGACACTACCGGCTCAATCTGTTCATCAAAAAGGTCAAAACATCTTACCAACCGGGATCTGTCCCCTCCTCACAAGCCGCCGGGGATATACGCGAGGCCGCAATGCGGCAGGCCAGTTTGTTGCACTTTCTGCGTAAAATCCCAAAAAATCGCCGATTAGGCGATTTTTTACCCGATCAAACTGCCCTCGAACCGAAGGTTCGCGCAGCCCATAAATCGTGGTTTTCATGCCTTTTTTCAACGAAAAAGGCATAAAAACCTACAAGTGCAACAGGCTGCTAGCAGTTTGTTACACTTCGTGCATAAAATAGTATAAATATTCATAAAATGAATATTTATACCTTACAAACTGCGTAAGGAACCCGATAATCGGAGATTTTTTGCATGAATATGCAAAAAATCCACAAGTGCAACAGGCTGCTAGACCAGATCCTTGAAGAGACCCTCTATGGCCTGCTTCGGCGCGGCGCCGATTTTCTGGTTGATTATTTTACCGCCCTGATAAACTACCAGGGTAGGGATGGATACCACGCCGTGACGGCTCGCCAGGTCTCCTTCCTCGTCCACATTCACCTTGCCGACTTTGATTTTACCGGCATACTCCCCGGCCAGTTCCCCGATAAGAGGGGCAATCATCTTACAGGGGCCGCACCAGGCCGCCCAAAAATCGACCAGTACCGGCACGGAAGACTGAAGCACCTCGGATTCAAAATTTGCGGCAGTTATAACTACTTCATTACTCATTAAAATCTCCAAATACTGAGGTTGTTTTAACTTTGAGGTTTTGAAACAACCTCACTATGAATAATTGTATTGTAAATTATATCCTATATCAATATAATTGCCAAACTATGTTGTTTGTAAGGAGCCATGCGGCAAGGCGTGGGGGCCGGTAAATGTCCATCACTAAAGTTGAATTACTAGCCCCCGCAGGATCGCCTGAGGCGTTGGATGCGGCTATTGGCGAAGGGGCCGATGCGGTGTACCTGGGGTTAAAAAACTTCAATGCCCGTATGCGGAGCGCCAATTTTGCCTATTCCCAGTACGAGGGAGCCCTCAGGACCCTCCACCGGCAGGGTAAAAAGCTATACGTTACGGTTAATACGGTTTTTGAACAGCGGGAAAGCGACCGGATGTATCAGCTTTTGGAGTACCTTGCCGCTACCGGGCCCAACGGCATTATCGTGCAGGATCCGGGAACCGCCGCCATGGTCCGCTCCTGTTTTCCCTCCCTCAAACTGCATGGGTCTACCCAGATGAACATAGCCTCCTGCCGGGGGGTGAACCTGCTTTCCCGTCAGGGCTTTAGCAGGGTGGTTCTTGCCAGGGAACTGAGCCTGGAAGAGATCCGGTCCATCAGGGAAAGGACCAACATGGAGCTTGAGGTTTTTATCCACGGCGCCCTCTGCGTCTCCGCCTCGGGGCTCTGCCTTTTTTCAAGCTACCTGGGGGGCAAGTCGGCCAACCGGGGTATGTGTACCCAGGCCTGCCGCCGGCTCTACCGGAGCGGCGGAAGCCAGGGCTACTATTTCAGCCCCGCGGATTTGGAACTTGTAGACTACATTCCCGCCCTGGCGGAGGCGGGGGTCAATTCCTTTAAGATCGAAGGACGCATGAAGAGCGCCGAATATGTGGGCGCCGTGGTCTCTGCCTACAGGACGGTTATTGACGGTCTTGAGGGTGACCGGGAGCGGGCGTCTGCCAAAGCCCGGGAAATCCTGAAAAATGACTTTGCCCGGTCCAAAACCGTTTTTCATATCCTCCCCGGATCTCCCGCCGCTTACCTTAACAAGGACCAGGACGGCGGGACGGGCATATTCCTCGGGACCATACAGAAGATTGCCGGCTCGGGAGAGGATCTGAGGGTTCTGCTCCCGCCGGGAGAACTCATGCCCGGCGAAGGGGATACGGTGCGTTTCCACCGTTCCGATGATTCGGTCCGTCTTTCCGTAAAGATACGGCGCTGCCCGGTCGAAGCCGGCTCTGCCGGGGGCGTCGTTCCCGGAGGGAGCGTTTGGATTTCCGGGGCTCCTGGTTTTAATCCCGGCGATTCGGTTTATCTCATTCAGGTCAGGAGCAGGCGCCGGTATCAGCCGGTGATACCCCGGGATCTTGCGCCTTTCCGCCGTCAGCCGGGGCATAAGGGCGCGCCCCTTCCGGTCCTCCGGGCCCTCAGGAAACAGGACCGGGTTTTCCCTGAAGGTCTCTATGCCGAAGTATCCCGGACGGAAGATCTCTACATACTCCAGTCCCGGCGTCCTGCCATGGCCATACTTAACTATGACGCTGCCAATGCCGCGGCCCTCCTCAAAAATTCCTCTGTGCCCCTTCCTTTTAATCCGGGGGAACTCATCCTTGCCCTGGACCCCTATTTCCCCGAAGCTTCCGATGGGGATATGACCAGGAATATGGCGGCCCTCCTTGAGGCGGGGTATCGAAAGTTCATCGTGAATAATCCGGGACATCTTTCGTTCTTTAAAAGCGGCGTTGAAGGCATCCGGCTGATCGCGGGCCCCTATCTCTATGCTTTTAACCGCTGGGCCCTGTGCTTCCTTGAGGAGCTTGGGTTGGATCATGTGGTAAGCCCTTTGGAGAATAACCGCCAGAATCTTGAAAGGACCGTTCCCCCGGAGCGGAGGAACGGGATCTTTGTTCCGGTTTTTGCTTATCCCGCCCTGTTTCGTATTCGTTCATCCCTTTCGGAGCTCTATGCTTTTGGAGATTTCTCCGATTCCCAGGATGAAAGATTCCGCCTTGTCTCCGGCAGGGAGGGGAGCGTAGTTATCCCCGAATCGCCTTTTTCAATAACCGATAAAATTCCCTTTTTACGGACCGCGGGTTTTAAGCGATTCATTCTGGATTTTTCCGGCCCCCGGCTTAAAAAACAGGATTACCGGGAAGTGATGGATGCGGCAACCAACGGGGGGCTTGTGCCCGGCGCGAGCCGTTTTAACTGGAAAAACGGCTTTTTCCAAAATCCCAATGACAGCCGCCCGGAAAGTTAATCCCCGCCGGGCGGCTTTTGTGCCGGAACGCTTAAAACGCCATGGCCTCCGCCCTCTCGCCGATTACTTCAAATTCCCCCTCGCCGGAGATTCCCGGATCCTCCACGTCCTGGGAGCGTCTATCCTCCTCTTTCTTAAAGTCCGGGCGGAATTCCACATGTTCCGCAACGATGGTAACCTTGGAATGAGGCTTTCCGTCACTGCCGGTCCAGCGGTCC
>JAISPH010000048.1 GCA_031275035.1 Treponema sp. | reverse complement strand
CGGCGGGGAAGCTCCTTCCCTCTGGGCCATCGGCGATCCCAATCAGGCCATCTACGGATTCCGGGGGTCCGACAAGCGGTTTATCGAACGGTTTTTGGACGATTACCCCGGAGCCGCGGTCTTTCGCCTGAGCCACAGTTTCCGCTGCGCCGCGCCCATTATCAACGCCGCGGGAACGCTGATGAACACCCGGCTCCGGGGGCTTGAGCGGGAGGTAACGCTTTTCCGCCGCGAGTACCCCACGGAGAAGGCCGAAGCCGAAGGCGTCGCCCGCCGTATTTCCCGCCTTATCGGGGGCGCGTCCTTTTTTGCCATTGACAGCGGCGACGCGGACAACGGCGCGGCGGAAGGAGCGGTTACGGAAAACGCCATCCTGATCCGCAGCGCCGCCCTGGCCCCGCCCATTATCAAAGCCCTGCGGGATCACGGCATCCCCTTTGAATTTATCGGGGAAAAACCCTGGTGGGAAGCAGAGCCGGCGCAGACCCTGCTCGGCCTTTTGCGGAACAGTCTGGATTCTCCCGGGGGGCCCCAGGACTTTGCCCGTGCCGGGGGCTCTCCGGCGGAGGCGGTCAGGGGAGCCTGGGAATGGCTGCAAAAAAACAAAAGCCCGGCGGCGGGGAAAAAACAGGGTTCCCCTGAATCCCTGGAACGCCTTTTCGGCCTTGCCGCCCTGTACGATGACCTTTCCGCGTTTTTGGAAAATCTGGCAATCCGCGGCGCCGGGGATGCGCCGGACATATGGCGGGAAGGGGTCAAGCTTATGACCATCCACGCCTCCAAGGGCCTGGAATTTGATCATGTTTTTATAGCTGCCCTCGAAGATGGGCTGCTGCCCTTCACCCTGTATGGGGAACAAGATATGGCAGAAGAACGGCGGCTGCTCTACGTGGCCATGACTAGGGCGCGGCAGGGGCTTTACCTTTCCTGGGCCCGGAAAAGGATTTTTCAGGGAAGAACATGCGAGGGCGGCCCCAGCCGTTTTCTTGGGGAACTGGAGAATATCATTCCCCTGGTAAACGATTACCGCCCCCGCCCAAAAGATCCCCAGATGAATTTATTTTGAAAGCCTGGTATAGTCCCGCCGAAGCTTTGGGCTGCGTATGTTCCGGGAGGCTACTGGCCGGCGGCCTGATTTTTATCTTTAATATATGCGGCAAGTTTTATGTCATTCCCCCTGATATGGGTAACCAGCCAGCCGCCGATTTTTGTTTTGACTTCATCGATCAGATCCGCGGATGGGCCCTTCATAATCAGTCTGACCTTGAGGTCCCGGACGGTTTTCTTAAAGGCGTCATGCAGGATTTTGTGGTTGGGGTAATCGGGGTAGGCGTTTTTTTGCTGCACCTGTTCCTCATCAAAAAAATGTTTGATGGTGTAATCGTTCAGAAAATTCAGGCTTTTGGTGAGTTCTTCATTCCCCTTGTTCTCCTGACAGGCTTTCAAAAGATCGTTAATGGCGGCGAAGAGCTGTTTGTGCTGTTCGTCTATCATTGCGTGTCCGGTTATTAAACTGTCATCCCATTGATACTGAACCATGTAATTCTCCTTTTCCAATTGCCTTCCTGAAATTTTCTACAACCTGTTCAACCGCGGGCCGGGCGTCTACATCAACGAGGAGGCCCCGGTCCCGGTAAAACCCGATGAGAGGGGCGGTTTGTTCCCGGTAGACTTCAATGCGTTTTTGAACCGCCTCCGCCCGGTCATCGTCCCGGATGGAGACTTCGCTGCCGCAGGAATCGCAGACCCCTTCCCGCTTTGGCCGGTTAAAAACCTGGTGGTAGTTGGCGCCGCAGTTCCGGCAGACCCGGCGGCCTCCGAGCCGTTCCAGCACCGCCGAATCGGGGAGGTCGAAGTTTACCACCTTGTCCACCGCGGAAAAGGCCGAAAGGGCCTCCGCCTGGGCGATAGTCCGGGGAAAACCGTCCAAAATATACCCCCCCCGGACATCGGCCCGGGCGAGCCGGTCCTTCACCAGGGCAATGGTGGTTTCATCGTCCACGAGCCGCCCCGCATCAATGACGGCCTTGACCGTGAGGCCCAGGGGGCTTTTCTCCGCCATGGCGGCCCGGAATATGGCCCCGGTGCTGATATGGGGAACCTTGAGAAACTCCACCGCTTTGGCGGCCAGGGTACCCTTGCCCGCGCCGGGGGGGCCGAGAAAAATAAGCTTCATCTGTCCGCTCCTCTCAAATCCACTGTTACCCTACTTTATTAACTGGCCTTAGCCTAGCCCCACATCCAGGGCCATCATCACCGCAAAACCGAGCATGAGTCCCAATGTGGCGATATGTTCATTGCCCTCCTGATGGGATTCGGGAATGACTTCTTCGGCCACCACGAAGATCATGGCGCCGGCGGCAAAGGCCAGCGCATAGGGCAGGATGGGCTGGATATAAAATACCAGCGCCGCCCCCAGAACCCCCGCCGCCGGTTCCACCAGGCCCGAAAGCTGGCCGTACCAGAAACTTTTTCTCCGGCTCATGCCGTCCCGGCGGAGGGGGATGGACACCGCGGCTCCTTCGGGAAAATTCTGCAGTCCAATTCCCAGCGCTAGGGCAAAGGCCCCCGCCATGTCCGCTCTGGGTATTCCCGCGGCCGCCGCCCCGAAACCTACGCCCACCGCCAGCCCTTCGGGGATATTGTGGAGGGTAATGGCCAGAACCAGCAGAACCGACCGGCCCCAGTTGGTTTTAATCCCCTCCGCCGCGGGGGCCTCAATGTGGAGGTGGGGGAGGAGCCGGTCTGCCAGCCTGAGGAACAGGCCCCCCGCAAGAAACCCGGTAACCGCGGGGAACCAGCCGGGAACGCCGCCCGTTTCGGCGGCCGCCTCAGCCATCTCGATACTGGGGGCCAGGAGGGACCAGAAACTGGCGGCGATCATGACTCCCCCGGCGAATCCCAGCATACCGTCCAGGACTTTCCGGTTGATATTTTTGAAGAAAAAGACCGTTCCCGCCCCCAGAGCCGTAACACCGTAGGTAAAGAGGGTGGCCAGCAGGGCCTGAAGGATCACGTGCCGGGTTTGAAACCATTCCATACCAGTATCTAACCATATCTTGTATGACAGGTCAAGTTTGGCGTTTTTTCCGGGCTCCGTTTTCTCCGTCTTTACACTCGCGCCGTCAAAATGATAGGATAGAGAACCTCCAAAACTTCAGTTTTGAGGGGTTTTCTTGTCCTGTGGCGAAAATCGTTTTGTCGTAAAAGGCAATTTCAAAATCCGGCAGTCCGGCAGGACTCTGGTTTTGAAATTAGCACATTAAGGAGGGAAAAACATGATAAAAATGCTTACCGCTTTTACCGAAGAAATCGACGATGTTGAGGGCGCGGTGTCAGAGATTTTGGAGCAGCTGGATCTGGACCATACGCTCCTGAGCAATTCTCTGGGGATTATACACTGCTTTAATGATTTTGTTGACAGCGGGGTCGTCAAAGCCCTTTCCGCAAAACTTCCCTTTGATACCCTGGGCTGTACCACCATAAGCGCCTCATCGTCGTCGGGGATCAGCGAGATGGGGCTTTTGGTAACGGTGCTGACCAGTGATGACGTACAATTTGCCAGCGGCGTTTCCACGCCAATTTCCGACTCCGTTGACGCCCCCCTGACGGAGCTTTACAACAAGGTCATCGCGGACCTCGGCAAAGAGCCCGTCATGTTAATGCCCTTTATTCCCTTTTTGTTTAATGTGGGGGGGGATGAATTTATCGAAAAGCTCGACGCCCTCTCCGGGGGCATCCCGGCTTTCGGCAGCCTGTCCATTTCCTCCGAAACGGATTACAGCGGAACCTCTGTCTTTTACAACGGTGAAGCCTATCCGGCCGCCATGTCCCTGGCGGTTATGGCGGGTAACGTAGCCCCTGAATTTTTAAGCGTCTCCGTAAATGAAGAAAACATCCTCAAGCAAAAGGCGGTTATAACGGGGGTAAGCCGTAATATCCTGCAAACGGTAAACAATATGCCCGCCATACAGTACCTTGAATCCATCGGCCTGGTGAAAGACGGCGATGTGGGAGGGCTTATATCCATGCCCTTTATCATTTATCTGGAAGACGGTTCCATACTGATCCGGGCGTGTATCGGCAGCGATGGAGCAGGCGGTTTGGTCCTCTGCGGCGCGGTTCCGGTGAATTCCACCATCGCCCTGGCCACCATGGGATTTGAGGATGTGATCAGCTCCACCGAAGGCAAAGTAAAGGAAGCCCTGGCCGCGGCCGGAGACCGGGGCATCCTTATGTATTCCTGCGCGGCCCGTAACTGGGGCCTGAGCATGCAACCCATGGCGGAACATGAAAAGGTAAAGGAATGTCTCAAGGACAGGCCCTACCATTTTGTGTATTCCGGGGGCGAGATATTTCCTTCCCGGCTTGGCGGCGGCAGAGTGGTCAACCATTTACAAAATGATTCCCTGATTATCTGTATGCTGTAAGAGGGCGTTCACGATGGAAGACGTACAGGCCCTGAAAGAAGAAAACGCCGCCCTGCAGCTCCATCTGAAAAAACTTACCCGTCAGCTTGCCTATCAGCAGAATACGATGGTACGTTTTGAAAAAGTATCCGCCGTCCGGGACGGGCTGGCCGCAAAGCTGAAAGAAGAACAGACCAAGCAGGAAAAATTCATGAACATGATGCTGGTGAACAGTTCCAACATCATCATTCTGCTGGACGGGGAAGGCCGTCTTGCCTACTGTACGGATACTTTTCTGAAACTGGCGGGGATTCAGAATTTCGGACTGGTCAACGGACTGCATTTTTCCGAAGTGTTCAGGCGCTTCAACAATGACGCTTTTTCGGAACATGCCGAAGCCTGTATAGCTCAGGCCATGAATAATCAGGGAACCGTAAAATCCGAGGAGGCGCTGGATATAGACGGCGGCGGTGAATTGCGGATTTACATTACCAACACTACCGCCATGCGGGACGACTCCGGCAGGGTGGAGGGGGTTATGCTGCTCTTCCACGACGTTACCGAAACCCTGCGGGCCAAGGAAGCGGCGGAGGCGGCGTCAAAGGCAAAAAGCGTCTTCCTTGCCACCATGAGCCACGAGATTCGCACCCCCCTTAACGCAATCCTCGGCCTTTCGGAAATACAGTTACAAAACGATCTGCCCGAAAACGCCCGCTCCGATCTGGAAAAGATATACAATTCCGGTTCCACCCTGCTGGGGATCATCAACGACATTCTGGATATTTCCAAAATCGAGGCGGGTAACTTTGAGCTTATTCCGGTGGACTACGATACCCCAAGTCTTATCAACGATACGGTACAGCTTAACATCGTCCGTATCGGTTCCAAGCCCATTGTCTTCAAACTTGATATCGACGGCACTTTGCCGGCCCGGCTCTGGGGCGATGAGCTGCGGGTAAAGCAGGTGCTCAACAATCTCCTTTCCAATGCCTTTAAGTACACCAAGGAGGGAACCGTTACCCTGCGGATCCGCTGGGAAAAACGGGAGACGGATGCGTTTATAAGCTTTGCCGTAAGCGATACCGGGCAGGGAATAAAAAAAGACGATATAGGAAAACTTTTCTCGGAGTACAGCCAGGTTGACACCAGGGCAAACCGGAAGATCGAAGGTACGGGGCTTGGGCTTTCCATCACCAAACGGCTTGTGGAGATGATGGGCGGGTCCATAGCGGTGGCAAGTGAATACGGAAAGGGCAGTACCTTTACCGTGTGTCTCCGCCAGGGGATCATTGATGAAAGGCCCATCGGCGCGGAAACGGCGGAGAACCTCATGTCCTTCCGGCTTATCGAAAACCGGCGCATCCGCAGCAAAAACCTGGTCCGGACCCCCATGCCCTACGGGAAGGTACTGGTGGTCGATGATGTGGCCACCAACCTGGATGTAGCCAAGGGGCTTATGCTGCCCTACGGTCTTACCATTGACTGCGTGTTGAGCGGACCGGAGGCGATAGAAAAGATCCGCAAAGGAGAAGTGAAATACGATGCCATATTTATGGACCACATGATGCCCGGCATGGACGGTATTGAGGCGACCCGGATTATCCGCAATGAAATCGGAGTCGAATACGCAAAAACTGTTCCCATCATCGCCCTTACCGCCAACGCCCTGGCGGGGAATGAGGAACTGTTCCTCAATGCCGGATTCAGCGCCTTTATCGCCAAACCCATTGATATTATGCGGCTGGATGTTATTCTTAACCAGTGGGTGCGGGACAAGCAGACTGAAGAGACTCTCCTGCGCGCCGGGCAGGCAAAAACCGCCGCCGCCGAAACTGAAATTCCGCCGGAAATGCCGGAAAAAGTAAAGCTGAAAGGATTAGATTTTGCCGAGGGGCTGAAGCGTTACGGAACCAAAGAAATATATGAACGGATTCTCCGCTCGTTTTTAACCCATACCCCCGGACTGCTGGAGAAACTCCGTTCCCCGGCGCGGGAAACCCTGTCAGAGTATACGGTAACCGTCCACGGCCTTAAAGGGGCGCTTTACGGAGTCTGCGCCGGGGAAGCCGGCCGGGATGCGGAGGAGCTTGAGTTTGCCGCAAAAGCCGGGGACTATGAAAAGGTCGAGTCGAAAAACGCCGCCTTTATAGCGAAGGTGGAAACTTTTCTGGAGTCCCTGGAAAAACTGCTGCGGCCTCCGGTGGACGGGGAAAACAAAAAACAGAAAGCCGCCGTCCCCGACAGGGTTCTGCTTGAAAAACTGCTTGATGCCAGCAAGCGGTTCAAACCCGCAATAATGGAAGAGGTTCTGGCGAAACTTGAGGGCTGCGAATATGAATCGGATGGAGACCTTATCCCCTGGCTCCGGGAACAAATTGACAACCTGGAATACGATACGGTCCGGGAAAAGCTGGAAGCCTTTTTGGTGTAAGCTCCGGCGGGGCAAGCGTCCGGCTTTTCCCGGGCGCCTGCCTGTTCCCCTTACTCCACATGATCCACATGAAAATAATCGAAATCAACATAACCGCCGGCCTCTTTTGTCGCGTAGTTAAACAGGCCAAAACGGTAGCCGGTAAAATGCGGCATAGTGTATTGAAGATTCACGGCGGTTCCGATAGACTGCCAGGTTTCTCCGTCAAGGCTGTACGAAAAAGCCGCCGTTTCCGTGTTGCTTTGGGGAGGGGTTTTGAATTGAAAACTGATTTTGAAATACGCTCTGCCGCCGGTAAACGCAATCTTTGCCTGTCTTGTTACCGCCGCGGCGGTTCCGTTTCCTGAGCCGGTATACATCACGATAAATTTTTCGCCCTTTTCCTGTTCAATACCAACAAAACCGGAAACCGCCTGCAGGGCGATAAGTCCGGCAATGTCTCCGTCTTTCATGGCGGCAGGTTCAAGGGCGATAGTTCCCGTACAGGCCGGCTCAAAGGTTCTCTGGGTCAGGGTGTTTCGGGCATGGTACACGGTTTTACTGATTCTGCCGGTTTTGATTCGTAAAAAGCCGGGACGTTCGGCCAGCGACCAGTTGGAGTTGTCGGGGTTGTGGTTCCACTGCCAGGCAAGAGGCAGCGCTGTTTCTTCAAATTCGTCCGAGGCATACAGATTCGTCTGAAAATCTTTTTCCTGCTTAACCGGGAATTCTTCCGGGATGCCTCCCCGCGCATCGCCGAATACCGGCCAGCCGTCATCATCCCAGCGCATGGGAACCAGTACGGGCATACGGCCAACAGCGTCCCGGTCCTGGAAGAAAAAGCCGTACCAATCGCCATCCGGCGTGTCAATGATACTCCCCTGTGCAACGCCGCCGGTTCTGCTGCCTAAACCGGCGTTCAACACCACTTTGCCTTCGTATGGCCCGGTGATGTCGTCGGCGCGGTAACAGAGTTCCGACCGTTTGCCGCCAACCCAGGCAATAAGAAAGATATAGTATTTTCCGTTCCGCTTGTAAACCTGGGCGCCTTCGGTATTTTGCGCGCCCCCAACATTAGGCGTGGGGATTACCGTCGTGTCAACGCCGCCATCGGCAACGAAACGCAGGCTACGGGCCATCTCTGTCAGTTGTACGGTTCCGTAACCGGAAAAAAGATACGGCGTACCGTCATCATCAAAAAATAATGAAGGATCATGAAACTGCCGGTCAATTTCAATACGCTGCCACGTCCCTTCTTTTTCAATATCGGTGGTATAAAAAATATATGTTTTTCCAGTGGTATTATTGGTAAACGCTGCATAATACCGGTTTGCGTAGTATCGTAAACTCGCCGCCCACTGCCCCCGGCCATATTCGCCGATGCGGTTTTGGTCCTCGGTTTCCAGCCGGAACGAAGGCTCGTCTTCAAGAATATCGGTACAATAATTAACAAGCTTCCAGTTGACCAGGTCATAGGATTTCATGATCGGGGCAACCGGACAAAAGTACATGGTGGTACTGATCATGTAATAAACATCCCCCACCCGCAGAACCGACACATCGGGAACATCCCCCTTGATAAGAGGATTGGCTGCTGTTCCCAGTACCAGTTCGGGCGGCGATTTTGGAGGCGGCGGTTCCGGATCCGTGTTGGGCGGCGGCGATTCGCCGATTTGACAGCCGGCCAACGCAATTGCAATCATGATTACCTCCGGGAATGTATACGCGTGTTTCATACAATATCCCCCGTAATTATTGGACTTGTGAAATAACCCGGTTGGTTATTTAGGCGAAGCCTATACGGTTTAATACCCCGCGGCTTGCCGCGGCTGTAAACAGACTGAATTTAAATGAAAATCTAACAGCATCTTGGTATTGGGAGTAATCTGCATATTTT
>JAISPH010000073.1 GCA_031275035.1 Treponema sp. | reverse complement strand
TAGAAGCCCGCCCCCAGGGAAGTCTTCAGCACCATATTGTCCGCGGGATTAAAGGTAAGCCCCGTTACCAGGAAACCCAGCAGATTATAGTAGTCGAAGCGGGATGATGAATCGGTACGGATCTCGGATTCCCGGCGCGTACTGTCGTAGGAAATTCCGATGCCGTCGCTGCCGAAGAAGGCGCTGCCGTTCAATTCCAGATCCCCGGAAAAACGGTAGTAGCCGGAAAAGGCGGCGCTCCTGATGTAGGGGGCCTGCCGCACATAACGGACCTCGTCGATAAAGAGCTTCATCAGGTCCACATAGGGGTCCCAGTAGGTTACCCGCCCCATGGCCATGAGCCCCCCCCTTCCGTTCAGGGGGTAGGAGAGGCTGAGGTTGACGGCGCTGGTGGAAAGTCCCAACTCCAGCTCCGCCGTCTCCGGGTGGGCCCGCCTGCTGCTTAGCTCCAGGAGCCCCGAAATGGTATGGCCGTAACGGGCGGAAAAAACGCCATGGGAAAGGCGGGCGCTTTCTATCATCTTTGGATCGAAGATGGAAAAGAGGCCGCCCCAATGGTAGGGCCGCTCGATGTAGAAGCCGTCCAAAACCGCGGTAAGATCTCCGGGCTCTCCTCCTCTGATGGAGGGGAGGGCTCCCAGGGAGCCTGTATAACCCACCCCGGGGAGCAGCTTTATCGAGGTCATCACATCTTCTACAATGCCGATTTCCGATGTCCGGGCAAGCTCTTTGCCGGAGAGGGCCACGCTGCGGCCGCTTTTTGTTTCGCTGGTTCCCGGCCGGGGGGCTTCGATGACCAGTTCCCGGTTTTCCATAATGCCCCCCAGCCGCAGGGCAACGGTAAAACTGTCCCCCTCCAGGGGAACGAGGAGGCTGCCGTTTTCGTAGCCCGGATAGGAGACCCGGATTACCACCCGGCGGTCATCGGGAACCTGGAGCCGTACCTTTCCTTCCCCGTCGCAGTACGATTCCCCGCCGTCCCAGGACCGGACTGCCGCCCCCTCCAGGGCTATTCCCAGGTCGGCGTCCTCCACGGCGATCTCCACATCCCGGGCAAAGAGCAGGGCCGTAAACCGGAATGCCGCAAAGAAAAGGCAGAGCCTCCGCCGGAACGGAGAACGGCGCCTCCCTGTATGCCGTAAAGGAAACTTCAAAAATAGCTGAAACAGGGAAATCTCCATGTGGCGCCGGTTATGCCCCTCCGCCGGGACTGTCCCCGGTATTTCCCCCGGCATACGCGCTTGAACCTTCGCCCTCCGGCGTTTCGGCGCCTGCTTCCGGTTCGCCGCCGGAGGCAGGATCTTCGTTCTCAGCGGCCTCTGCCGCCGCAGCGGTCTCCGCCTTCTCCCTGGCTTCCCGCTCTTTTTTTTCGTCCGCCGCCAATTTACGGTTGTACATAAAAAGTCCCAGGGCAATAAAAACGATGGTATCAAACAGGTACTTTTCCGCATTTTCCCCAATGGAAAAACCGGTAAAATGTCTGATAAGACTGTATGCGATGATGAAAACCCCTATGCCCCCGGTGATACGGAGCAACCAGATTCGTGAAACTTTCATCTTTTCAGCATAGTGGAAATACAGATCATCGTCGAGGCCGGGAACGGTTTCCGCATGATTTTCGTCTACTCCAGCAGGGCCGCAAAGGCGGCGGAAATCTCCGGGGTATCCCAGTCTATACTCCCCACAATGCGGGAGACGATAAAACCCTCCCGGTCGATGATGTAGGTGGTGGGGAAGGCGGTGATGCCGTAACGTCCGCTGATGCCGCCGCCGTCCAGGGCCGCGGGAAAACTCAGCCCAAACTGGTTCATAAAGGCCGAGGCGGTTTTCCGGTCTTCCTGGACATTTACCGCCAAAATCTCCAGACCCCGGTTCCGGTAACGCCGGTACAGGGCCTCCATGGAGGGCATCTCCGCCCGGCAGGGACCGCACCAGGATGCCCAAAAGTTGAGGAATACCGCTTTGCCCTTGAGGTCCGCAAGCCTGAGGTTTGTTCCGTCTATCAGGGGAAGGGAAAAGTCCGGCGCCGCCGCAGGCCGCCGCAGGACCGGAAGCCCCGCCTGGACAAAGGCCCGGCTTACCCTTTGGGGAACCTCCGCCGCCGCAGGATAGGCCGGCCCAAAGACCGCCAGGCAGATCAGAACAAGACCGGACCTGATATATCGATGCACTTTTTTCATAATAACTCCTTAAACGGCGGAAATTCCGCCGGAATCCTATAGGGCCGGCGTAAACCAGCGGGCAAGCAGTACGTTCAGGGCTTGAAACCGGCCAAAAACAATAAGCAATCCTACCATAATAAGGAAAAGTCCGCTAATCCGCCGGATTAGGGGCAGCCGGGGCCGTATTTTGAGGAGCAGCTTCCCCAAAAAGCGGTCAAGGCAGAGGGCGGCGGCGAGAAAGGGCAGCCCCAGTCCCAGGGAATAGGCCCCCAGGTAGAGCGCCGCCGGGCCTATTCGGCCTCGCTGTCCCGCCATGAGGAGAATACTCCCCAGGATCGGACCCACGCAGGGGGTCCAGCCTGCGCCAAAGGCGGTCCCCGTCAGGAAAGCCCCCGGCAGACCCCGGCTGCGGAGAGGGCCCCGTCTTTCTACCCGAAAGAGCCGTTTCTCATAGTTGAGAAAGCGGAGAAAATCGAAGATCATGTTGAACCCAAGGACAATAACGATGATCCCCGCCGCAATGTTAATGATTCCGCTTATACCCCCCAGAAACAGGGCCGTGGCGGAGAAGAGGACGCTTAAAACGATAAAAACAACGCTGAACCCCAGGACAAAGGCCGCGGTCAACCCCAAAAGCCGGAGCCGGCTCCCCCCGGCGCTTCCCGCCGTTTCCGGTTTTTCTGCGGTTTCCAGGCTAGTTCCGCCGAGAAAGCAGAGCCACGAAGGGATCAGCGGCAGTACGCAGGGAGAGAAGAAGGAGAGCAACCCCGCGGTAAAAGCCAGAAAGATGGATACATTGTCGTTCACGCGTCCGCCTTTTGTACAAAAAAGTCCGGCCCAACACCTTCCGGAAACATATCCCGCCGCGGATAAGACGCATTCGTTTTACTTCCCCCGGCGGGAATGGGCCGGACACATCCGGGCGGCCCCGGTTGACATTATTAATAATACTACTTATAGTGTTTTTTACAAAGTATATTATTCCTATATAATTTATATCCTATAAGAAATATAGGAATATATAAAAATAAGGAGCGTATCATGACAAAGATGATTCCGGTTTTTCTGGCGGTATTTCTGGTTTTTGTTTTTTTCACCGGCTGCAACAAGGCGGAACCGGCCCAGGGGACGGATGTGGAGGTGGTGGAATTCAAGTATCCCGAATGGGTCTATTACGACCTTATCTATCTGGCGGAGGATCTTGGCTATTTTAATGACGCCGGGGTCCGGCCCAGGTATGTGGGTCAGATCGCCGCGGGGCAGATGATCCCCGCCCTTACCACGGGAGACCTGGATGTGGCCAACCGCCATACCCCCCTGGTTATCGCCGCAGTAGCCTCCGGGGCGGATGTCAAGATATTTGCCGCGGGGAGCAAGTCTACCCAGGCCAATCCCCACATGAAGTACTTTGTCCGGGCCGATTCCGCCATTCAATCCATAAAGGATTTCCAGGGCAAAACCCTGGGGATCAACAGTTTTGGAGCCTGTTCCGAGTATGTAACGAAGAAGTACTGCCTGGACAACGGCGTAGACCCCGCTTCGATTAAGATGAGCACCGCCCCGGACTCGGAGCAGGAGATACCTCTCCTCCGGGGCGATACGGATGTGGCCATCATCCATCCCCTGTCTTCGGGCCGGGCCAGCGCCAATACAACCGATTTCCGGCTTCTCTTCAGCGACTGGGACATTGACGGCGGCATCAGCGGCATGTGCCCCTACTCGGTGAGCGGCAAGTTTCTCCGGGAACATCCCGAAGCGGTAAGGGAACTGACGGAGATCCTCTCCCGGGCGGCGCGGTGGAACAATGAACACCGGGAAGAAGCCCGGGCCATGATGGCGAAGCGTTTCAACTTCAAACTGGAGGAAGCGGAGATGTTTGAATTTTACGAGGATCAGATCATTCCCGGACCGAATATCCAATACTGGCTTGACCGGCTTGAGGCGGAACAGAAACTGAGTCCGGGACAGATTAAGCCGGACCAGGTTTTTACCAATCAATACAATCCGGCCGGAGTCTAGTAATGGCAAAGATCCGGGCCCGGCAGGTATGCAGAGAATTTCAGATCAGAAACAGCGCCGGCAGAAAAGAAAAGCTTACGGCCCTGGAAAATTTTGATCTGGACATTGAGGAGGGCGAATTTCTCTCCCTTCTGGGACCTTCGGGATGCGGCAAATCGACTTTCCTCAATATTCTGGCGGGTCTCGATGATTTTGATCAGGGAGAGATTCTGGTGGACCGGAAGCCCCTGGAAAGACGAAGCTTTAACCGGGGCTTTGTCTTTCAAAGCTACGCCCTGCTTCCCTGGCGGACGGTGCTGAAGAATCTTGAGGTAGGCCTTGAGATACGCCGGGTGGAACGGAAGGAGAGGCGGCGCATCGCCCGGCGTTATCTGGAACTGGTGGGGCTGGCGGCCTTTGAAAATCAGTATCCCCACCAGCTTTCCGGGGGGATGCGCCAGCGGGTAGCCATTGCCCGGGTACTGGCTTATCAGCCGGATCTGCTTTTGATGGACGAACCCTTCGCCGCCCTGGACGCCCAGACCAGGGAAACCCTGCAGATAGAGCTGCTGCGAATCTGGGAGGCGGACAAGAAGACCATCCTCTTTGTTACCCACAGCATCGACGAGGCCATACTCCTCTCGGACCGGGTAGCCTTTATGAGTTCCCGGCCGGGCCGGATCAGGGAAATCATCGCCATCGATCTGCCCCGGCCCCGGACCGAGGGGATCCGCAACTCCGTCGATTTTGCCCGGATCAGGAAAAATCTCTGGGAGCTGCTGCAGGAAGAAGCCCTGCAGGCGCAGAGTTACGGGGCCTACCTGTGAACCTGAGAAAAAGATCCCCCCGGAGAAAGCCCGGCGCCGAAAGGGGCCTCGATCTTTTTTACCGCAGCATAGGCATTATCCTCTTTATCGTACTTTGGGAGGCCGCCCCGCGGCTCGGCTGGGTACGGGCTACTTACCTTGCGCCGCCCTCCAGGGTGTTCCGGGCCCTCTGGCTTCTTGCCCTCCGGGGCGAACTGGCCCGCCACTTTTTTATCAGCCTCAGGCGGGTGCTGGTGGGACTGCTGGTCTCCGCCGCGGCGGGAATGATCCTGGGGCTCTTTACCGGCTACTTCCGCCGGGTGGACCGGGTCCTCGACCTCCTCTTTCAGGCTTTCAGGCAGATGTCCGCCTTCGCCCTCTTTCCGGTTTTTATTCTGCTCTTCGGCCTGGGGGAACTTTCCAAAACGATCATCATCTTTTGGGCTTCCCTCTGGCCGGTACTTCTCAATACCAGCTCCGGGGTAAAAAACGTGGATTCCGTGCTGATCCGTTCCGCCAAATCCATGGGAGCCTCTAAAGGTTTTATCTTTCTTAAAGTTATTCTTCCCGCGGCGGCGCCGGAGATCTTTACCGGCATACGCCTGGGGGGTTCCTACTGTGTTATGGCGGTGGTGGCGGCGGAGATGATCGGCGCCACCTCGGGGCTGGGGTATCTGGTACTCTACTCCGAAGAAACCTTCAATGTACCGGAGATGTACGGAGGCATTGTAGGGCTTGCTGTTTTAGGTATAGGTTTGAATTACCTTCTCCATTCGGCGGAAAAATTTTTTACCTCCTGGAAAGAAGGGATCGGCGCCGGGGAATAACCGGACAGGGGCGGAGGATGATAGACGGAAAGGGGTTAAAGAAAAAGATCTCCCTTGAAGCGGAACGGCTGGGTCTCAGCCTCCTGGGTTTTGCCCCCGCCGGGCGCTGGACCGAAACGGGGAATCAGAAGAGAAATTCTTTTCCCCGGACCATCTGGCCCTGGTGCAAAACCGTCATCGTCGGCGGGGCGCCTATCTTCCTTCCCATGGCGGAGACCACTCCCTCCAATTTATACTCCGAACTTTACAGTACGGTGAACCGGGTTCTGGATGAAGCGGCCTACCGCCTGGCGAATGTACTCTATTCCCTGGGTTTCCGGGCCCACTTTTTCCCCCGGGACGGATACGGCGAAATCGCGGCCCTGGTAAAGAAACCGGAGGCGGCCTTTTCCCAGATACTGGCCGCCAAGTATGCGGGCCTTGGAACCATTGGGGCAAACCACTGCCTCCTTACCCCGGAATTCGGGCCGCGGGTACGTTTCGTATCGGTACTCACCGATGCGGAGCTTCCCGCCGATCCCATGCTGGAAGAGGAGCTCTGCAGCGGCTGCGGCCGCTGCGCAGCGCAGTGTCCCATCGGCGCCTTTACTCCCCGGCCCGGCTCGATCATCGCCGATATGGAAAAGTACAAGTGCGCCGGTTATCACCAGTTTTTAAGGGAGGAGATGCGTTATCCCTGCGGGGTTTGTACCGTGGTATGTCCCGTGGGAAACGATAGAAAGCTGTACGGCGGAGAGGCCATATCGAAAGAAGGCTTTTACCATGTGCAGGATTTCGGTTCCAAAGAAAGGAACGCGACAGAATTTTATCGAGCAAGAAGGAGATTTATCATGGCAAACAGGAATTACAAATTTGAAACCATCCAGGTCCATGCGGGCCAGGAAAAACCGGATCCCGCCACCGACGCCAGGGCGGTGCCTATCTATCAGACTTCGTCCTATGTGTTTCCCAGTTCCAAATCGGCGGCGGACCGTTTTGCCCTTGCCGAAACGGGAAACATCTACACCCGGATTATGAACCCCACCTGGGATGTTTTTGAACAGCGCGTAGCCGCCCTGGAAAAGGGCGTAGCCGCCCTGGCCCTGTCTTCGGGGGCTGCGGCCACGACCTACGCCGTCCAGAACATCACCCGTTCCGGGGATCACATTATCTCGGACAACCAGATCTACGGCGGAACCTACAACCTCTTCGCCAATACCTTTAAGGATCTGGGGGTGGAGACCACCTTTGTGGACGGCAGCGATCCCACCAATTTTGAAAGGGCCGTAAAGCCCAATACCAAGGCGATCTTTTTTGAAACCCTGGGGAATCCCAATTCCAGCGTGGTGGATATTGAAGCGGTGGCCGCCATCGCCCACCGGCACGGCATCCCGGTGATTGTGGACAATACCTTCGCCACCCCCTATCTTCTTACCCCCATCGAGTACGGGGCGGACGTGGTGGTCCATTCGGCGACCAAGTTCATAGGCGGCCACGGCACCTCCATAGGCGGCGTGATCGTGGACGGCGGTAAATTCGACTGGGCCGCCGGCGACAAATTCCCCGGCCTCTCAAAACCCAATTCCAGCTATCACGGGGTGGTCTTTACCGATGCGGTGAAAAACCTGGCCTATATTATCAAGGCCAGGGTTACCCTGCTCCGGGACACCGGCTCCGCCCTCAGTCCCTTCAACGCCTTCATTTTCCTCCAGGGTCTTGAAACCCTTTCCCTCCGGGTGGAGCGCCATGTGTCCAATGCCCTCAAGGTGGTGGAATTCCTCAAGAATCATCCCCAGGTCGAAAGGGTGAACCATCCCGTACTGGCCGAACACCGGGATCATAAGCTCTACGAGCGTTACTTCCCCCGGGGAGCGGGTTCGATCTTTACCTTTGAACTCAAGGGAGGCGCCGAAAAGGCCAAGCTCTTTACCGAGGAGCTTAACCTCTTTTCCCTTCTGGCCAATGTGGCGGATGTAAAGTCCCTGGTGATACACCCCGCGTCCACCACCCATTCCCAGATGAGCGAGAGCGAACTTCTGGAATCGGGGATCAAACCTAATACGGTCCGCCTCTCCATCGGGACCGAGCATATCGACGATATCATCGACGATTTGAAGCAGGGCTTTGAAGCGGTAAAGTAGGCTTACGGTTCTGCGCCGCCGGCTTTGTTTTCTCCGTAGTCCGCCCCGGGATCCGCCGCTTCCGCCGCCAGCGCCGAAACGCTGCTGCGGGAGTAGGGCCGGCCGGGGGAGGCCAGCCGTTCCCTGGCGGCCTTTCGGTCTTCCAGGGCCAGGGCTGCGGAGGCCCGGACCGCCCTGGCGGCGGCGGCGCTGATGCCGCAGCGTTCGGCTATGTCCCCGGCGGCGGCCAGGGCTTCTATGGTTACATAGGCCTTCATAAGCGCCGCCGCCCGTTTGGGGCCTATGCCCTCGATGGATTCCAGAACCGGGAAGAAGAGATCCTTGGAGCGGAGCCGCTGGTTAAGGGAAGTGGCAAAGCGGTGGGTCTCGTCCCGGACAAACTGGAGCAGCTTCAGCGCCTCCGAATCCCTGGAAAGCCTGATGGGCGTTTTTGCCCTGGGGAGCCAGATTTCCTCGTCCCGTTTTGCAAGCCCCGCTACATCGCAGTTCATCCCCAGTTCGTCGAGGACCCCCTTGGCGGCGTTTACCTGACCTATGCCGCCGTCGATGAGGATGAGGTCCGGCAGGTCCCGGCCTTCCCTGATCAGCCGGGAATAACGGCGGCGTACCGCCTCCCGCATGGCGGCAAAGTCGTCCACCACCCCGATGACGGTACGGAGCTTGAAATGGCGGTACTGTTTCCGGTCGGGAATTCCGTTTTTGAAAGAGATAAGGGACGCCGCCGGATGTTTGCCGTCAAGCTGGGCAATGTCGAAGCCCTCGATCCGTTCGGGATGACGCCGGAGTTCCAGGGACCGGACCAGCTCGTCCAGGGCAGGTCCCGCGCCCCGCTCTTTAAGGCGGAGCCTCAGATCCTCCAGGGCGTTTTGCCGGGCCATGGCGAGGATAGCGGCATGGCGTTTTTCACCGGGGGAAAGTATGGACGGCGCCCGGCCAAACTGGCCGGCAAACCAGCGGCGGAGCCCCTCAAGGCCGGGCTTGAAGGGTTCCGCCGGACCCTTTCCGCCGGACCCGGCGCAGTCCGTTCCGCCGCTGTCTTTGCCCGCTCCGGTTCCGGCGGCCTGGTCCGCCGCTCCGGCTCCCAGGGCAAGGTAGATCTTCGGCGGGGGAGGGCGGTCCGGGGTATAGTAGGCGGCGGCAAAGGTTTCCAGGGATTCCTCTTCGTCCGCGGCGGAACGGGTGCGGAACAGTTCCCGGCCGGTCATTTTTCCACCCCGCATCGAAAAGACCGAGTAGGAAGTAAAGATCCCCTCGCTTGCCCAGGCGATATAATCCCGGCCCTCCCCGTCAAAGTCTACCATCGCCGCCCCCTGGGACAGATCCTCCATGGCTTTGACGGCGTTTCTCAACTGGGCGGCCCGCTCAAAATGCAGTTCCGCCGCCGCCGCCCGCATCTCCCGGGAAAGTTCCTGAACCAAAGATCCGGTTTCCCCGGAGAAAAGCTGTTCCACCAGCGCCACATAGCGGGCATAGTCCTCCCTGGAGATCTTTCCGCAGCAGGGGGCGGCGCAGCGGCCGATATGGTAGTACATGCAGGGGGCCTCCCGTTTCCGCAGGGTACGGCATTTCCGCAGGGGGAAGAGCTTATCCGTCAGTTCCAGCATGGTGTCCGCCGCCTGTATATTGGGGAAGGGGCCGAAGTAACGGGAACCGTTTTCTACAACATGGCGGGTTATGAACACCCGGGGAACTTCTTCCGCGGTGATCCGTATCACCGGGTAGGTTTTTCCATCCTTCAAATTGATATTGTACTTGGGGCTGTGCTGTTTGATGAGGGTGTTTTCCAGCAGCAGCGCCTCGTATTCATTGGAAACGATGATGGTTTCAATGGCCCTGACCCGCCTCATCAGGATCGAGGTTTTGATGTCCTTTTCCCCGGAGAAGTACGAGATAAGCCGGTTTCTGAGAATCCGGGCCTTTCCCACATAGATTATGCGGTTTTCTCCGTCCCGCATAATATAGACCCCCGCTTCCAGAGGGGCTTCCCGGGCCGCTGTTTTAAGGGAATCATAATTTTTTGAAAAACTTTCATGTACCATGGGCTATTCTACCGATAAGATAGGGGAGGGTTCTAACACTATTCCGGCAGGGAATACAGCCTTCCCCGGCACTAATATTATAAGGAAACTATGAAAAAAAACTGTATCCTTACTTTATTGTATAGTATTTTTCTCATTTCCGGTAGTCTCTACGGATTCGGGGAGAAGACCCTGGCCCTGGGGGCCGCTTCCGGCTGGGCGGCGGCGGAAATCCGCCGGGGAATAGGTGAGATGGAAGCTCTCCGGCCCTATCCGGTCCTGGTCCTTTCCTCCGCCGCCGGTGATGCGGACCATGCCGGGGCCGGTCCGGCGGCGCTGCGGGACGGCGAATTCTGGTACGCCGCCGGTTCTCCCGCAGCCCTGGACATGGCTCTCTCCTTTGACGAAGGCAGTTCCGCCGCTTTTACGGACCGGACCGGCCATTACCGGCTGATCTCCTCTCCGGCCGTTTCCGCAGCGGACCGGCGTCTTGCCCGGGCGGGGAACGGGGCGGCCTTCTTCCGCGGAGGGGAATCTCCGTCTCCGCAGTTTTCCCCCGGTTCCGGGGAAAGTAGTTCCGGCGGGGGGCCCCTGGCGCTGTTTCCCCGGTCGGGATCGGCCCTTTTTGCCGGGGATCAGCATATAAAAGACTTCACCATAGAATTTTGGCTCTACCCTATGAATATGGAAAACGGCGAACAGATCCTGGCCTGGACCGCGGTCAGGCAGACCGGGGCGGGGAAGAGCGCCTATCAGCGCATACTCTGCGCCGCCGGAAGGAACCGGCTGCAGTGGTCCTTTCAGGATTTTTTTGCCTCCCCCGACGACCGCCGTCTTATCAATTTTTCCCTGACTTCCTCCTCGACGGTAATTCCCAAAGCCTGGAGCCATCATCTTATCCGCTTTAATGCGGATACGGGACTGCTGGAGTATCTGGTAAACGGCCGGCTGGAAAGCCTGCTCTACGCCACCGGTTCCGGCAGGGAAGGGGGCGAGGTTTATACCCCCATTGCGGGGGGAGACAGCCGGCTGGTTCTGGGAGGCCGCTTTGCGGGGCTGATGGACGAGGTGAAGATCCACAGCCGCTATGTGGAAAGCGTCCGGCTTAAAAAATACCGTTCCGGCGGCCGTATGGAAACCCGGATTCTGGATCTGGGGGAGCTTAACAGCAGGATCCTCAGGGTTGAGGCCTCCGGCGGAAGGGCCTCCTTCGGATCCGGGGGTTCCGGCGGGGCCCTTCGGCATGAATACGCCGGATTCGGCAGGTTCCGTTTTGCCGATGATTCGGCGCTGCAGTTCTTTATCCGGGCCTCGGATAACCCCTACCGCTGGACCGATGCGGACTGGCGGCCCTTTGAGCCGGGGGCGGATCTGCAGGATCTGAGGGGGCGCTTTATCCAGCTTGCGGCGGCGTTTTATCCTTCCGGCGACGGGGAAACTACTCCCTATCTGGACGAACTGCGGATCATCTATATTCCCGATAATCCTCCCCATCCTCCTTCCATGATAAGCGCCGCCGCCCAGGACGGAGCGGTGGATCTTTCCTGGCGGGCCAGCCCCGACGAGGATACGGCGGGTTATCTGGTTTATTACGGCGAGGCTCCGGGGGAATACTTCGGCGCCGAAGCGGCCCTGGGGGCTTCTCCGATAAATGCGGGAAAACGTACCTCCCTGCGTATCGACGGACTGCGGAACGGCGGCCTCTACTATTTTGCAGTGGCCGCCTATGATTCCGAATCTCCGCCGGGATCCTTCCATTGCGGAGATTTTTCCAGGGAAGTAACGGCCCGGCCCCTGAGGACGGCGCAATGAGTCCTCCCGATGTTCAGGATATACTGGAACGGGCAAAGGGTTCCGCCAGAGTCGGGGATCACGAAGAGGCCGAGCGGCTTCTCAAGCAGTACCTGGCCAAGGATAAGGACAACCGGGAAGCCCATCTGCTCCTGGGGACCACCCTGGCAAAGGCGGGAAAACTTTCCGATGCGGCGGATGAATTTACCACCCTGCTGGCCAGAAACCCCCAGGATGTGGAGGCCCTGAATAATCTGGCGGTGATCTACCGCCGCCAGGACAGGCTCCAGGATGCCCTGGGGGCCCTCTTGGAAGCCATCGACATCGATCCTACCAGGGCGGAATTTCACTACAACCTCGGCAATATCCACAAGCAGCTGGGAAACCTCAAGGCCGCCTCGATGACCTATGCCAAGGTGGTCGAGCTGGACCCCGGTTATGTCCACGCCTACAATAACCTGGGAACCATCTACGACAAGCTCCACGAATGGGACAAGGCCTTCAACGTGTTCCGCAAGGGGTTGGCCTTGGATCAGAACAATCCTACCCTGCACTTTAACTACGGAGTGGCCCTGGAGGCTAACGGCCGCCTGGAGGACGCCGCCAATGAATACAGGGCGGCCCTTCGCAGCAAGCCCGGCTGGCTTGATGCGATGAACAACCTGGGCATCGTCTGCTTTAAGCAGGGCCGGCACAACAAGGCCATGGATGTTTTTAACCGTATCCTGAGGATCGATCCCTTCAATGCGGAAGCCCGGAACAATATGGGGGTGGTCTATTCCGATCAGGGGCGGTATAAAGAGGCGGTTCAGAATTTCAGGCAGGCCCTGGAATCGGATCCCAAATATATAAAGGCCGTGGTAAATCTGGAACGGACGCTGGAGGATCAGGGGGATTTTGCCGATGCGGTGGTGGAACTGGAAAAGCTGGTTAAGCTGGTTCCCAACAATGCCGACATCAGGAACCGCCTTGCCTCGCTCTACCTGAAGATGGAACGGTACCCGGAGGTTCTGGAACAGGCCAAAGCCGCCCAGGAATGGGAGCCGGAAAATGTTCAGTCCCTCCGGCTCGAGGGAACCGCCCAGCGGATCATGGGGAATGATGAAGCCGCCAAAACCCTCTTTGAAAAGGTCCTCGCCGTCGATCCGGGGAACTTTGCCTTTCATCTGGATCTGGCGGATATTCATTTTAAGCGGAAGGAGTACAAGGAGGCGGAAGAGCGGATCATGGCCTTCCTTACCCGGAAGCCCAACGACCGGGGAGCCAAACTGCTCCTGGGAAAACTCTACGCCGAAATGGGCAGCCGGGCCCACGCCATTCAGATCTTTGAAGAACTGGCCAAGGCGGACCCCAACGATACGGAAGCTCTGGCCGCCGCCGCGGCTCTGCATAAGGAAGCGGGCTCCCTGGAGAAGGCTCTGCGTACCGCGGACAAGCTGGTAAATCTTCAGGGAAAACGGGGCACCTCGGACGATCTTTCGGATCTCAACAAGTCCCTGGAATTTTATGAAAAGGCGGTCAACGCCTATTCTTCCTCGGTTCAGGAAATGTGGGACCGCAATATGAAACTTATCACCGAGGAAACCGAAGCCGAGGCCGAGGCGGGGGAAAATACGGATATAGGCCTCCTCATGGGAACCGCGGGCATGTCCCAGGCGGTGGACGAAGAGATCGAGGAACTTTTCATTGAGGATATTGAAAATCAGGAGCCGGAAGATGATGTCGTCATTGACGATGAAGATGAGTATTCCAGCCTTGATGATACGGAGGATATTTCCCTGGACAATATGGCCGAACCGGATGCGGCTCCGGCGGCGTCCTATCCCTCCGGCGGCCTCCCGCCGGATCTGTCCGGTTTAGGCCCGTCTCCCCAGGGCGGAATCCCGTCCCAGCCCTTTCCTCAGCCGCCGCAGGCGCAGACGCCGCTTCAGCCGTCTCAGCCGCAGATGTCCCAGTTCCCGCCTCAGCCGCAGACGCCGCCCCCGGCGCAAACGCCGCCTTCGCCGCAGGCGTCTCAGTTTCCGCCGCAGGCGCCGCCGGAACAGGATCTGTCCCGGGCGCCGCAGCCGTTCCCGGAACAGGCGCAGACGCCGCACCGGGATTTTCCGCCGCCGGAACAGGATCTGTCCCGGGCGCCGCAGCTGTTCCCGGAACAGGCGCAGACGCCGCCCCCGGTACAAACGCCTCCGCCCCGGTTTCCGCCTCAGATGCCTCCGCCGCCGGAACAGAATATGCCGCAAACGCCGGCGCCGCAACAACCGCCTTCGCCGTCTTCTCCGCCGGAACAGGATCTTCCCCCAATACCGCCCCGGCAGCAACAGCCTCCGGAAGCGCCCCCTCAGCAGCAGCAGCCGCCGCCTCCGCCGCAGGCGTCCCGGTTTCCGCCGCAGTCCCCGCAGCAACCGCCGCCCGCTCCGTCCGTACCGCGGACGGGCCCGGCGGACCGGGAAGCTCCCTTCGATGCGGAGCCGGAGGAACCCTACTCGGTTTCCGGCGAGGAGGAAGAGATTATCCCGGGCGGGGCCGAAGAGGATGTTCCCGAAGAGGAATTCCCCGCCGATGAAAACGGGGACGGGCTTCCCGGGGAGATCGATGAAGGCGAAATCCCGGCGGAGGAATTCTCCGAAGAAGAAATTCCCGAAGAAGATGTTTCCGAAGAAGATATCCCCGGGGAGCTCTTCGGAGAAGAACTGCCTGAGGATTTTACCGGAGAAGCCGCGGAAGAACTGGAAATACCCGGAGACGAAGGGTCTCCGGAACTGTCCGGAGCGGATCTTCCCCGGGAAACGATCCCGGAGGGCCCCGCCCTTGACGGGGAACCCCCCGGACCGGAGGAACCTGTTCCCGGACCGGAGCCGCCTCCTTCTCCTGATCCGGTCCGGGAGCCTCCCGGGAAACCGGCGGCGGCAGGACCCGGTCTGCAGCCGGGAAGCATGTTAGGGTTAATGCGGTATCTGAAGGGTCTGGCCGGTTCCCTGCCGGACAAAAACCGTGCTATCTTTATGCAGAGCGACGCCAGGATCAGCATGGAATATATTATCGATTCGCTGGAAGGCCGCAAGGGCTTATTCAAGGGAATTCAGGAACGGCTTCCCGGTAAAACCGGCGTTCCCCCCGGGGAGACTTCCGCCAAGGTTAAGCCTGAGGATGTGGCCGGAACCCTCAGGTTCCTGGGCAGGCTTGCCTCGGCCCTGCCGGATCAGGGGCTTTCCGCCGCTATTACCCGGAAGGTAGATACGGTTGTTACGGAGATCTATTCCGTGGCGGAGGATTGAAAATGCGGAATACAAATGAAAACATAGACGAGTACATCAAAAGCATGCCCAGCCTTCCCACCACGGTCGCCAAGGTACTGGAGGTATGCAACAACCCCCAGACTAGTCCTGCGGATCTCAACCATGTTATTTCCCTGGATCCCGTCCTGGTGGGCCGGGTGCTCAAGCTTATTAATTCCGCCTACTACGGCCTGGGCCAGCAGGTAACCAATCTGGTCAGGGCCATCATCATGCTGGGGATCAACACCGTCAAAAACCTGGCCCTCTCCACGGCGGTCCTGGGTAACTTATCTTCAAAAAAGGATCTGCAGGGTCTCAATATGGAAGGTTTTTGGCGCCATTCCCTCTGCGTGGGGGTTTCGGCAAAAATTCTGGCGAAGATCCGGGGAATCGACGTAAAGCAGACCGAGGAATATTTTACCGCGGGCCTCCTCCACGACATAGGCAAGATCCCGTTGAATGCGGTGCTGTCCAAGGATTATATGCTTACGATCAGCGCCGCCGACCGGGAGCGGATATCCCTCTACAGGGCCGAGGACGCCTCCCTGGGGACCAATCACTGCATTGTGGGCAGCATGATTGTAAAGGCTTGGCGGCTTGAGGGCGCCGTGGGGGACGCTGTTATTAATCATCACAGTTATGCCGCTTACGCGGGCTCCCACAGGGATGTACTCTTCAGCGTAGCCGCCGCAAACCGTTTTGCCTCCATACTGGAGATTGGTTTTTCCGGAGACCGGTATCCCGAAAAGGCCGATCCTCTGATCTGGCAGGCCCTGGGAGTGGAGAAAAATATCTTTGATACCATGGAGAAAACGGTAAACGAAGAAATAGAGAAGGCCAAGATCTTTCTTAAACTGGGGAGCTGATATGTTGTCCGTGCGCTTCTGGGGAGACCGGGGTTCCATTCCCTGTCCGGGGCCCGATACGGTTGTCTATGGGGGCAATACTTCCTGCCTTGAAATCCGGGCGGATGAAAAACTGGTTATCGTGGATTTCGGGACCGGCATCAAGCCCTTCGGGGACTGGCTTATGGCCAACGATTTTAAGAAGGGCCCCATCGATACGGATATTTTCATTACCCATACCCACTGGGATCACATCATGGGCTTTCCCATGTTTACCCCGATTTTTATTCCCACCAGCAGGCTGCGGATTCGGGGCCCCGTTTCCTACGAGGATGAAACCCTGGAATCCATCATCGGCGCCCAGCTTTCCTACCGTTACTGGCCGGTGAGGCAGAGCGAGCTTTCCGCCCGCATCGAATATGACCAGATCAAGGAAACCTCCCTGGATCTGGGGGACGGCCTCTGGGTAACCACCAAGTACCTTAACCACCCGATTCTCTGCCTGGGTTACCGCTTTGAATACAAGGGCAAATCCATCGTTACCGCCTACGATAATGAACCCTTCAGGAACCTTTTCCCCACGGACCCCGCGGACCCCAGCTATGATGAGGAAGCCGCCCGGGAGGGGGAACTGGTCGCCCGGGAGGAAAATGAGAAGATGCTCCGTTTCTTTCAGGGCGCCGGCGTGCTTATCCACGACAGCCAGTACACCGAAAAGGAGTACAAGGCGGGCAAGCTGGGCTGGGGCCATTCATCCTACGAACACAGCATCAACACCGCCCACAAAGCGGGGGTGAAAAAGCTCGTTATGTTTCACCACGATCCCAACCGTACCGACGCCCAGCTTGAACAGCTTGAGGCGGAGTACCAGGCAAAAGTCCGGGGTAAAACAAAAATGGCGGTGATGATGGCCAGGGAAGGGCTGGTAGTGGAGGCGTAAAAACCGGACCTTCTATGATTTCAGTATTTGTATTCCGTCCGTGGGGTACATACCCAGGAGCCCGCTTGCGCGGGGGAGCCTTGGGGCGGTTGAGTATTGCAACGTCTACGAAATGTGGTATGTATCCCCACATACAATCACATTCCTCTCGGAACGACGATACCCCGCCTTTCAAGGCGGGGAGAGTCATT
>JAISPH010000065.1 GCA_031275035.1 Treponema sp. | reverse complement strand
GGAGTATAGGTTCCGGCGATAAAGAAATAAATTGCCGAATGATCCAAAACCCTGAAGATTCGTTTTGCCCCCTGATGCTGCATGGCATGGTAGAGGGTCGATGCAAGAAACATCCCGATCATGGCGGAGGCAAAAACAATATAGGCGGCAAGAGTTAAAATATCCCCGCCGCGGACGCCGGAATATGCGCCGCTGCGGATACCGGCCTTGAGCACCAGCAGTACCAGGCCCCCCGCGGCCAGGAGCGCCCCAAAGCCATGGAGGATCGAGTTGGCTATCTCTTCTTTCAGGGTTTGAAAGGGGAGGGGCGAAATAATTTTTGGCTGTATTATGTTGTTCATGCCCATTGAGACCCCGGCGGGGACTCAGGGTTGCAGGCCGAAGCTGTTTACGCTTCCCAGCTTATTCTGCCGGTACAGCCCAGGCATTCGGCAAGAACCGGGAGGGCCTCGTCCATGGCGGCCTTGAGGGTCCAGGGCGGGTTGTAGATTACCAGGCCGCTGCCGAACAGGGTCCCCGCGCTTTCCCGCTCCCGGTTCCCGCCGCCATGAAAGGCGCCGCTATGGAAGAAACCGGACCGAAGCTCTATCCGGCAGCGGTTTCCCCCGTACAGGGCCGTCAGCTTTTCCGGCAAGGCCAAGCTTTCCCTTAAAACGGGGGAAGCGCCCGCCCTGTTCAGTAGCAGGGGGTACCAGACGATATAAATGCCCCGGGGGAAACGGCCCAGGGCTTCGGCTAGTACGTTGGGGACAAGCCGGTAATCGTCTTTTATTTCATAAGAGGGGTCGATGAAGATACAGCCCCGCCGGGAAGGGGGCGGAAGCAGGGCCTTGAGGGCGGCTAGTCCGTCTTCCCGGCGGATCATAAACCGGGAATCTCCGCCGAAGCCCTCGCAGAGCCGGGCAAAGTCCGCGGGGTGAAGCTCGAAGCAGGCGGCCCTGTCCTGGGGGCGGAGCAGTTTCTGTATAAAGCCGGGGGAGCCGGGATACGCCGGGGCGGAAGCTTGTTTTTCCGCCTGCCCCATCCCCGCGGAACCCGCCGGGACGCCGGGATTTTTCGCAGGGGAACCCTCCGCCAGATCCAGATAACGCGTGAACGCCGGAGGCAGTCTTTTTCCCCAGGCTCTGAGCCGTCCTACGCCGCTTTCCCATTCCCGGTTTTGGGCGGCGTATCCTCCAGTCAAGACATAGAGTCCCGCCCCGGCGTGGGTATCAATGCAGAGGAAGGGCTTTTCCTTTTGCCCCAGATAGTCAAGGCAGAAAACCAGGACCGTATGTTTTAGAACATCCGCCGCGCCTCCCGCATGGAAGGCATGCCGATAACTGAGCACTCCCCACTATAAGCATAAAAGCCGTGTCCAAGCTAGCAGCCTGCTGGCGCTTGCGGGTTTTTGCGCCGCCAGGGACGCAAAAACCCCGATTATCGGGACAACTTCGGACTAAAAGTCCGCGGGAGTTTGCAGGGCAAGAAACCGCCTGTTAGGCGTTTCGGGGTTTTACGCGCGAAACGCAGCAAACTCCCGGGCGTCCGGGGTTTCAATTTTTACGGCTATTCCCGTTGTCCTGATCGTATTTCCGCCACTTTGACTTAATTGCATGAAGATTCGAATCAACCGTTCCCTTGGGGATTCCAAGAACCTCCGCCACCTGGCGGTTGCTCGCCTCGACCCTGATGCTTTTCAGGCGTTTCCGCATCGCCTCCAGCCGGCTTTTGGCCCTGGCCAGACGCTGCCGTATTTTTTCCTGGAAGGCCGAACCCGCCGGAGCAGCGGCGGCCCGTTTGGTCATGGAAATACAGCGGTAAAACTGGCAGTGAATACGTTCCTGGAGGGTCCGAATCGCTTCGTCCCGGACAAGCCTTAGTTGCCGCAGTTTATCAATTAACTGGTGGAGTTTTTCTTTTTCGACGCCAATGGCCGGGGCTATCCGGACAAGAAAATCGTCGGAAACAAAATAGTATGATTTAAGCAGAAGTACGAGCACCTGACGGGGGTTGGAAACCGGCTTAAAAGCAGGCAGGACTTCGGCCTTTTCCAGGTATTCCGCTTCATGGCTGCAGACCATCATGTCCATGGTCCGGGCGCTCCAGCAGGCGTTTTCGGTAACATTGTGATCCGCCTCCCGGGACCGGTATTCTCTGGCGGACCACCGGACCAGGCAGCGGATATAAGCGTCGAAGGAAGATCCCACCTTTTGGTAATGGTCGATGGACCGGCTTATCCGCGGATAGAGCCAGCAGAGATAATCGGTGTACTCCTCCTGGTTCCAGTTTAAAAGGCAGAAATGTTCGCGATTATCCAGGCAGTATTGGAAAATCAGCCCCTCAAACTCTTTTTTGTTCAACAAACCCTGGATGTACTTCTCCCTCCAAATATCAAGAGACGGATCCGACATGATGTACTCCTCCTAGCGTGTTTCTAATAGGTCTATCGGAATAAATGCAAACAAAGCGCCGGATTGATTTAATGCCCGTGATATTTGTCATATATTATTAAAGCTATTATTAAAGCATTTTGATTCGCAGGCGGGGTTCATACCGGCAAACGCCGGACCTTTGGTCCGCGCTTGCTTCGGGCTTGCCCCGGTTAAATTCATTGCCACTGAACAAGCGGTAAAACCGATCTTCGGATCGGGGTATGACCCCAGGAACCGGCTTGCGCGGAGGAGGATTTACAGGGGAGGGCGCTTACAGTTCCCATCCGGCGAAGATGCCGCGCTAAGGCATAATGGAGAGCTGCTTTTTGAATTCTTCCAGAAGCCGGGAACGTATCTCTTCAATATGGCCGGGAATGCTGAGTCCTGCGGCGTTCTTGTGGCCGCCGCCGCCGAGCTGCACCGCAATCTTCGATACATCCACCTGGTTCCGGGAACGGAGGCCCACGGTACAGTTTTCCGGGGTTTCCTGCCGGATGACGGCGATGGCTTCCACCCCCACTACGGACTGCAGCAGCTGATAGAGCGTATCCGAATCCCGGCTGTCAAGGCCGTAACGCCGGGTATCCTCGTACTCCTCGAAGGAGAGGATCAGCCTGCCCTCAAAATAAGACCGGGCCCTGGAGAGCGCAATCCCCAGGAGGATTCGGGAATCAAGGCTTTTCCCGCCGTTGATGGCCAGGAAAGCGTTCTTGGGGTCCGCCCCGGCGGCTATCATCCGGGAAGCCTGGGCAAAAGTTTCCGCTCCGCCGGCGTCCACATGCCGGAAGAAGCCCGTATCGGTACAGAGGCCGAAGAGGAGCAGCTGCGCCTCCTCCCGGACAGGTTTCATGCCGAAGGCTTCAATCAGTTCCAGAACCATGGAGGTAACCGAGGGCGCTTCGGGATCAAGGTATACCGCTTCCCCGTCAAAGGAAGCCGAAACATGGTGATCGATGATCCCCAGGGGAAGCCCCTCAAGGTCCGTCTCCAGATCGCCGGTACGATCCCTGGCGGAACAGTCAACAAGGATCACCCCGGCCCCCACCCGTTCCGCTTCGGAAGGCCGGGGGGTAAAGCGCTCTTCATAGGGCCGTATCTCGGTCCGCTTAAAGGGGCCGGAGGAACAGGGGATCGCCTCTTTGCCCAGCCTCCTCAAAAACGAACAGAGAGCAAGCTGGCTTCCCACACAGTCTCCGTCGGGTTCTTTATGACCCGCAACCAGGAATTTGCCGCCCCCGCGGATAAAATCAATAAAAGCCCGGGGTACTGCCTTCCGCATTCTCCCCGCGGACGGCGCCTCCAGGTTTATGTTTCCTTCTGACATAATCGTCCATTCCTTCCCCCGGCGGCCTCAGGACCGGCAGGTCAGCAGCTTAAACTGACGTTCATGGTTTTTCCCGGAGATCACCGGTTTTCCCCGGTCAATATACACGTCAATCTCGGTTCTCATACCGAAGCCTGAAAAATAAACGCCCGGTTCCAGGGAAAAACAGGCCCCCTCCAAAAGGAGCCGGGAATCGGGGAATTCCACGCTGTCCATGTTAACCCCCGATCCGTGGCATTCCGTGTCAATACCGTGGCCGGTACGGTGCTTCAGCGCCTCTCCATAGCCCCGGCGGGCCAGTATCTTCCGGGTTTCCCGGTCCACCATGGCCCCGGAGACATCCCGGCCCGCCGCCAGTTCCGCCTCGATAAAGCGCCAGGCCCCCTCCCGGGCGGAGACAAGGTCCGCAAAGCGTTGTTCCATTTTCGCCGGCGCCTCACCGGAAAAAACGCCCACCCAGGAAATATCCGCATATATGGCGGAGGGGGTCCTTTCTTTGGCCCAGAGATCCAGCTGGATCAGATCCCCCTCCTGGACAGGATCGCCCCTTCCGGTAAAGCCGTAGTGGGGATTCCCCGAGTTGGCCCCCGCCGCAACAATGGGCGGATGGCCGGTTAAAAGGCCGCGTCTCTCCATTTCTTCCAGCATCCAGTCCCGGAGATCCCCTTCGCGGAGGGGCAGTTTACCGGACCAGGCCCTTCGTACCCGGTCCCAGACCAGATCCACAATACCGTAAAGCTCTGCCGCCGCCCTCTCGTGGCTGGCTATACCGGCGGCGTCCAGAAGCCCCCGGAAACGCTGGATCAGGGAGGCGGCGGAAACCAGAACAAGCCCCGCCTTTTCCAGAAACGCCGCGGTCCCCGCATCGAGGAAGGAAACCGCCGGCAGGGCCTCCGAACTGTGGACCGCCCAGCGCTTCCCCCCCAGGGGACTGAGGGCGGCGCCCAGATCTTCCCGGCTGATGTAGAACGCCTTTGTTCCGGCAAGCCCGTCCAGGATGCCGGCCTCCACCGCATGAACCAGCTTGAAAGGTTCCCCCCAGGCGGGGACGACATAGAACCAGAGCCGGGAATTAGCCTCTCCGCCGCTGATATTGAGAATGGAATCGGCCAGTTTATCCCTGTGCTGAAAGTTACAAAAAAGCCATCCGTCGAGGTTTTCTCTACGGATGGCTTCCTGGATACCGCCCAGTTCCAGGGGATCCATTAAAATTCCAGTTTCAGATTGTCCACATTCTCAAAACGATCATCGATATTTACCCCCGACGGGATAATGCCCCAGGTTTCGTGGCCCGTATCTTTGCGTACATAGAGCCGGATATGGCTCAATTCCCCGGCCTTGTAATAGATCGTCAAATGGGGCCAGTAAACGCCGGAACCGATCTTGATAAGATCCGCCTTCCCGGCGGTCCCGCTAAACCATTCTATGGGAAGATAAGCGGTGGCCATCTGATTGACCCCCTTCCGGTACTGGATGACATAACCCTTGTGGTAGGCGTACACCTTTTCCAGGGGAACCGACACATAATAGAATTCGGACTGTCTATCCTGGGGAATTTCCTGGGCCATGAGCGGGGGGATAAGGACCGCACAGGAAATGCCTAGGGCCATTAAAAAAACCAGTTTTTTCAAGGTAGCCTCCCTCATTTTGACCGGCAATCCCGGTACAACTTTAATACAATTCTATAACTATAGTATAAACCTTCCCGGAACAAGCTGCAAGGGGGCGCATGGCCTCAAGTAAAATCTGACCGAAGGGGAGGCGGAATCTCATGTAAAAATCTGACCATGGAATCCTACACTGTATCCGGCGGGAAAGCCGCCGGAGGGAATTATGGGGTTATCC
>JAISPH010000162.1 GCA_031275035.1 Treponema sp. | reverse complement strand
TCCAAGTAGGTCGAAAAAATCCCCGCCAACTGATGATACGTAACCCACATTGTCACAAAAGGGTTTTATGCCGGCAAGACAATATACCCCCCCGCCCAGTACACCCTTTATAACTGATCCGTCGGCAAAATGGAGATCATTGATAAGTGTCCACGCCGTAACAATGTATTCCATTACCGGTTTCTCAAGTCAACAACGATACCATTTCATCATAAAACAGTATTTTTTCATTCACATTAAGTCTCCGGGCAAGTTCGGTTATTTGGGGCTGACATATGCTTGCTTCCTTTACCACGGATTCGTTCCAGAAAATATCCCTCGCATCGCTGTCGGCAATAACATTCGCATGAGCCATGACAATAACCCTTTTGAAGTTTGCAGCAACAAATTCCATGTCATGGGTTATTGTGATAACGCCGACGCCTTTGCTGCCAAGAAAATCCATAATATCCTCAAGGATTTTAACGCCCCGGCTGTCCTGGCCGGCGGTCGGCTCATCCAAAATAACATAACGGGGTTCCGCGCAAAGAATTGCCGCAATTGTTATAAATTTGCGTATCGAAAAAGGGATATCATAGGGGTTTTGTTTAAGGTACTCTTCGATCTGTGTCAATCTTGTATATTCCTCAACCCTGCGTCTTATCTCTTCCGGTTGAATTTTAAAATACTTGGGCATATATTCAAGTTCGGCAATGACCTTATTGTTGAATATCTGATCATCTGGATTCTGAAACACATATCCAACCGTTTTCGCAATCTGCGCGGTTGTACATTTCTTGGTATTGACTCCGTTTATCAGAACGATACCGCTTGCCGGCTTATACAATGCATTCATAAGCTTTACACAGGTTGTCTTGCCGGCGCCGTTTTGTCCTACTATTGCCACGCGTTCATTATCGCCAATCTTCAGGGATATATCCTTATTGGCAACAACGCCCCCCGGATAAATAAAAGTTACATTCTGAAGTTCAATTGCCACTTTGGTTCCCGCCTTGCATGTTAGAGATAAGCAAAACCGTTTCATCAACGGTGATAGGTATATGATCCAGGGGTTTATTTGCCCGCTCCATCGCATAACCAAATTTTGTTACATCAGGAATATTAACGCCGTTTTCCCTAATACCCGGATCAGTCAGCACCTTTGCCGTTTTGTCATTAGCAATAATCTTTCCATCTTTCATTACAATAAGCTCATCACAATAGCGCGCAATAAGGTTAATTTTGTGTTCGACAAGTATTATGGTTTTACCGTTTTGTTTGAGGGTATCTATTATTTTGAAGACATCTTCAGTTCCCCGCGGATCAAGCTGACTTGTAGGTTCATCAATAATAAGCATTTCCGGATCCATTATGATAATGGACGCAAAGGCCACGCGCTGCCGCTGACCGCCCGAGAGAGCATTGGGATTCTTTTCGAGAAGCTCGTTAACATTAACCTTTTCACTTACCTCAATAACCCGTCTTATAATTTCCTTTTTCTCCACTCCCAGGTTTTCAAGGCCCATAGCTATTTCTTCAAAAACCGTTTCCTTAACCCCGCTGATCTGCGTAAACGGATTTTGGAATACGTACCCTATTTTAACCGGAAGATCGCCGGTATCCCATTCTCTGACATCCGTACCGTCAACAATTACATCTCCGCTCAGATCGCCATGGTAAAAATGAGGAATAAGACCCCGGACAACATTGCACAGCGTAGTCTTGCCGCCGCCATTCTGGCCAATAATGCCGTAAAATACGCCCTTATTAAACTCATAGCTTATACCATCCAGCGCCTTTTTTTCCGTATAAGGATACATGTATGTTACATTTTCAAGTCTGACATATGACATAAAATTTATACCTCCATTTTCAGCGTAATAAACAAATATATCCTGTATACTATCAATAACGCAAAAGCTCCGTTGACAAAGACAAGCAATATCTTTTCAAATTTTTTCGGCGGTTCTATTTCTCTTAAAAAGGTATGCCTGCGATTAACTGAAAACGCCCTTGCATCCATACTAATTGTTTTTTCCTCCGTACTGGAAATCGCGCTTAACAGCAGGGGGCCCAAAACGGGTATCAGCGCTTTGACTCGTACAAGGATATTACCCTCCGTTTCTATTCCACGGGCTTTCTGGGAGTCGAGTATTACCTGACAATTTTTTTTCAGATCGATAACGCACTGGAATGACGACAACATAATAAACGATGTCTCATGCGACATTCCACGCAATTCAAGCGCATACATCAGATCCCTCATGGGCGTTATCGCATAAAATAATATTATACCGCCCGAGATATCAAGTATGACAAAGGCCAGATTGAATCCTATGTCCAGGGCTTCTCTGGTCCAGATCCAGCCAAACAGGCTAAAAAGACCAATTTCACCCTTCACGGTGATCTGACGCACCACTATGATAAAAAGTCCCAGGGTAATAAATAATTTCCAGAATATACCATTAAAATACTTGAGCCTTCCAGAACACAGCGCCATCAGGTAATATAATGCGCATAAACAAATTCCATATAAATAATTCTGCACCAACAATGGCGATAGCGCAAATATCAAAAGAATATTCAGCTTGGTTAAAGGATACAGATCGCAAAGCCAATTATTGTATTTGTGATATTTGCAGTATCTTTCAAAATATGATTCTTCCATATACATCCCCCATGGTATTTGACCGGCAGACATAATGAAACTGTCCGCCGGCCAGTTTTCCAATCTATGTCTAATCGGCGGTTTCTCTTTTTTTAAGCAAAGCCGTTTTCTTTATATACACCTCGCCCAAAGGCAATTTCGACAGTATCTTCACCGGCATGGCCCTCAAAATGAAGAATACAGCCAACAGCGTCAGTAGTTTGTCCACGATGTCCATGCTAAACTCGGCAATAAACTGAGTTGTAAATTTAAGAAATCCCGATGGTTCACCAAGCAGTTTATAGATGGTAATTGCGATAGGCGCGGAGTTTCCGGTTCCAAAATCAAATCCGTAAAGCACCCATGTCATAACGGCGCCGATCCCTCCTCCAACAAACGCATACCAAAGCGTACTCAATAGGGTTTTCCACAGTTTCAGGAATACGCCTCTTTGGGACATCCAGCCTGCAGAAAGCCCAAAGACTATGTTGAGTAATCCATAAAACAGTGTCAGAGGATACGTTAAAGAGTTCAAGACATTTGAAATAAGTCCAACAATAGCGCCAGGAATTCCGCCGCACAGCGCACCGACAATAATTGTCCCTATCGCATCCAAATACAAAGGCAGTTTTAACAACAATGCCAACTGTCCGCCGACAAAGTTTATCGCAACACCGATCGGGATCAAAAACAGCGTCATCCTGTCAAATCTTTGTTTTTTCATCTAAATGCCTCCTCAAAATAGTATATAGTAATTGTACCTACAGTACATTACCAACCAATAATTAACCCGGATATTTAAATGGCGCCGTTGTACTTTCACGTTTTACAAACCTGGATTTAAGCATTAGATGCCGCTTTGCAATGGTTCGATTCTCTATCTCATCAAGCAGGATTTCAGCGGTTTTTTCACCCATTTCATATGCAGGCTGCTCTATTGTACTAAGCGGCGTATCAAGAAATCTGGAAAAGAAAATATTGTCAAATCCTATAACCGAGATATCCCTTGGAATAGCAAGCCCTTTGTCTTTTATTGCGCTTATCGCTCCAAATGTCATCATATCATTATGACAGAAAACGGCCGTGGGATGGAATTTAAACAATTTTTTCATTGCATTATAACCACTCTCGTAGCGGAAATTACCCTCTGCAATCATATCTTCATCGACCGGGATTCCCGCTTCGGCAATACCGTCAAGATAACCCTGAAACCTGTCAAAAAGCGTTTCCACGCCAAGCGGAGCAGATATACAAGCTATACGCCTATGGCCCATTGCCGCCAGATATTGTACCGCCTCAAAGGAACTTTGCCGGGTACTCGCCACAACCGAACTGAACCGTTCGGTATAGTTAAAACTGTCAGTCAGCACAACGGGAACGCCGCTGTCAGCGAGCAGAGCCATGATTTCATTGCCATTTTTCCCGAAGCTTTGCACCGTCATGGCTATAGCTATACCATCAACGCCATGATCCATCATCACCTGAACACTCTGCATTTCACGTTTGAAATTATCATTAGTATCGGCAAGAACCATGCTATATTCTTTCAAATACAGATAATTTCCAACACCGCTTGCAAGTTCTGAAAAAAACAAGTTTCTTAAATCAGATACGATAAGTCCAATCGTTTTAGTCCTTTTGGTAAGAAGGCCGACCGCAAGCCGGTTCGGCCTGTAATTCATCTTACGTGCGGCTTCAATTACCTTTTTTCTCGTGGTATTGGAAAACCGCCCTTTTTTACCATTTAAAATAATCGAAACTGACGCCGGGGAAATTCCAATTCTTTGGGCAATATCCTTAATTGTAACTCTCATGCGTCCCCTTGATACAGATGTACTTAGCTATACAGCCGTCAGCCTGCCGTTCTCAAACATATATATATCTTCCCGCTTGTATCCGTATTTTCCGCCTTTTTTACGAATATGCGGTTCAAAGGTAAAGTAACGGGCAACTGTTAATTTTTCTTGGCAGTTTGCATCAAAAAAGAACCTTCCGTCATTTTTTAGTTCAAAAAAAGCGCCCGTAGGGAAGTTTTCTACAATGGTATGTCCAAAATTATTGAGAAAATCAAGGTTTTCATAATCGCTGCTTTTTAAGAATTTATCAATTTTACCATGCAACTCGCTGAATGTCATATCCGGTTTTGCTGACTCGACAAGAAAATCGTGGAGTCTGTCTTCCATATCGAGTCCTTCTCCAAATTCATCGTTGCGGATATTCTTCCTCTTTACGGCCCGGCCGTCTTGCAATATGATCGTTCGGGCGTAATCAGACCAGACCCCGTCAAGCTCAGGGCTTAAATCGACCGTAATAATATCATTGTCCTTGAACCTGTAATCCGAAGGAACATACTCCGGTGCCGGAAGCGAAAGCACGGTTCTTTCACCGGCAAAAAGAAGCGCAGGGATCTCATGGTACCAATATGAGATTATACCTTTATTTGTCATATACTCCTTCGCAAAAGCTGCAAGTTCTTTTTCACTCATGCCCGATCTTGCATAATCACCGACAGCATTCATAGCATCCTTTGCAATCGCCTGGACTTCTTTAGTGGTCATTTCTGATTCCTTTTCTTCCCCACTCCAGTATAAGCTGAGCGTATACTTCGATTGTCTTAAGATAATCATCGACATCGACATATTCATCAGCCACATGCGACTGTGCAAGCCGTCCGGGACCATACTGTATTGTCGGGCATTTTGCTATGGTGTGCCAAATTCTCGAATCACAACCTGCAGGCGAGCCGACAATTTTCACGTTCTTTTCGTAGGTTGAATTAAACGCTCTGCAAAAAGTTTCCACCAGTGGATGATCCGCTTTCATTTCAAAAGGACCGCCTGATTGATATACCGATACCGCCGGCCGGTGTTCCCTTAACCACTTATCCCCGTCGCAGCAAGTATTGACGGCGTCCATATACTGCGCAACTACACTGTTGTAATTCATCGTACCGGGATGGTAATGCACGCAGGTTTTAAATATACAGCGTTCCGCCACTGTCGATCCCGCTTCACCGCCCTTAATAACCCCAACATTATTCGATGGCGGCGGCAGCAACGGGTGTTTATATGTCAACAGCCATTCAAGTTCCAGTTCATCAATGGCCTGTATTATTTTAAATGCCTTTTCTATGGAGCTGATGCCCTGGACTTTAAGCCCGCAGTGTACCGCACGGCCTGCAATATCTATCTCAAAAAAAACAAAACCCATGTGTGCCAGAATCAGCTCGTTTGATGTAGGCTCACATACCACGACTGCATCAGCCTTAAGCCCTCCCATGGCGGCTGCTATCGAGCCATTTCCCCCGCCCTCTTCGTCGCAGACAGATGACAGAATCACATTGCACGGCAGTTCAATGCCGCAGTCCCTTAAAAGCTGCACAGCCATGGCGGCAGCCATAAGTCCCGCCTTCATGTCGCATACGCCCATGCCATATATCTTACCATCTCTTACAAACGGCGACAGTGGAGCAAAAGTCCAAGACGATTCATCAGTTGGAGGCAGCGTATCTACATGCCCGTTAAACATCAAAGATATATCCCTTTCCCCCTTTAGGCGGGCATAAACATTATAACGATTTTCATAATTGTGTCCTTTATTACCCTCGTGATACCTTTCAAAGGCCGCAACAATCGGTTCTTCCGACATGGGTTCGATTAAAATTTCAGCGCCAAGTGAACGATAAACCTCTTTAAGATATTTTTGACCATTTGCCTCCAGGCCGCCATCTATACCGTGCCCGATATCTCTGGTATCCCGTGCAACAAGCGCCAAAAGATTGTCCATATATGTCTGCTTGTTTTGCTGTAACGTGTTTTTCAATTTCTCATTTATAGCGCTCATATCATATCCCAATTATACGCTTATCAACACGCCTGTATCATTTTCACGATACTATCCGGCCGCTTTGCATAACCAATCCGCTATGTTACACCATAACTTTCCGTAATATTCCCAATTACAGAATTCCAGCGGAGCCCAGTGGGGTGAACAATCCGAAGTAAACGCCACACTGCGTCCCTTCTTGAATTCACCACAGGCAATGAGCGGTTCACCGTCAATTGTTGCTATAACCTTTCCAAGACTAGTATCTTCGATTACTTTATTGAATCCCAGCAACACCGGCCATTCGTCAGGCAGTCCTTTGACGACAGGATGATCCCTGTCAACGATTTTCGCCGCCGCACCGTGCGGTGACTCCACCCTGTCGTCATAAGGCAGAAGTTTTACCGGAAGTACATCTTTCACCGGCGTTGAACCCCAGCGTCCCCTGGCGTCGATTCCGGTAAATGTCATATACCCGCCCACCATACACAGGCCGCCGCCGGCTTCAACATACCGCTTGATAAGTTCACACCGGTTGGGAAACCGTTTGCCCTGATTAAACGTATCCGGTGAAATGAGCAAAGTATTGGTCCCTATATCCGAAAGCAGAACGACATCGTATTTATCTATCTCTTCTATTGTGTAAGGAAATTTCACCGCCGCATAGTGATTAGGCATGAAATCGACAGTATAGCCGCCATTTGAAAACGCATTTTCAAGCCATTGTATACCCTCTGCATACATGGAAGTAACAAAGCTGTCAAATCCTTTAGTATGGATCGTAGTACTTGACCATGATTCACCAGCAATTAGTATCTTTTTACCCATAAACCGAATTCTCCTCATGATAAAACGTTTTATCAGTACCGGCAATTACCACCCTATCTTTACCGGAAAATTATCCACCATTTGCGACAAGCTGTCAATGTTTTTTTACGGCTGATTGGAAGGCAGGAGTCCTTCTCCAGGATTCTGCCCATAAGGATCTTTATTGGACTTGTTCAAGAGCCCGGCTGATTATCGCGGACTAAAGTCCGACACAAGTCTCCCAAAAAACATGGATTTTTAATGAAATCCATGTTTTTTGTTGTTTTTAAGCGGCTGCCGGCGGACCTTGGTTCGGCAGAAACTAAAGCTTCTGAACAACTCTATTCACAAACGATAATTTTATCCCTTAAAAATCACGGGAGAACACAAACCTGCAATTCGCTTTTCACCCTCTGGATACACAATAGAGTTATGCGGAAACACCGGCTCTATATAAAGATCCCCGGAGGGACTAAAGGGTCCGAATAATCGCCTCCGCCGCGGCGCGGCCGTCGGCAATGGCCCGGACCACCAGGGTTGCCCCGCTCCGGGAATCTCCGGCGGCCCAGACCTTGGGGTTGGAGGTCTGGAAGCTTCCCTGGGTCCTGATATTGCCCCGCCCGTCCACGGCCAGGCCCAGATCGGCCACCAGTCCTTCCTGAACCACGTGGGTAAAACCCATGGCCAGCAGCACCAGATCCGCGCCAATCTCAAAATCCGAACCGGAGATTTCCTCCATGGTCCAGCCGCCGTTTCCGGCGGTCCACTTCACCTTGCAGCAACGGAGGCTGTCTACCGCGCCGTTTTTGCCGGTAAAGGCCCTGGTACTGACCGACCAGAACCGTTCCCCCCCCTCAAGGTGGGAACTTGAAGTCTTGAGTACCTTAGGCCAGAGAGGCCAGGGCTCATCGGGGCTGCGGTGCTCCGGGGGCCGGGGCAGCACTTCAATCTGGGTAATCTTGGACGCCCCCTGACGGTTGGCGGTTCCCACACAGTCCGATCCGGTATCGCCGCCGCCTATAACCACCACCCGTTTGCCGTAGGCGGTAATGGATTCAAGGCCGCTTTCCTTTCCCAAAAACCGGTTCTGCATGGAAAGATAATCCAGGGCCTGTACGATACCGGCGTACTCTCTGCCGGGAACCTTAATATCCCGGGGCTCCCTGGCCCCGATGGCAAGGAGCACCAGATCGAAGGACGATTCCAGTTCCCCAGGATCGATGTACTCCGCCCCGGAAGAGCCGGTTCCGTCCGTTCCGGGGGCGCCGAAACCATAACGGCCCTTGCCGATAAGGGCGTTGTTTCTAAAGATCACCCCCTCGGCTTCCATTATTCCGATACGCCGGTCTATGAAACTCTTATCCAGCTTGAAGTCGGGGATGCCGTAACGGAGATAACCCCCAGGCTTCCGGTCCGCCTCGTAAAGGGTAACAAGGAACCCCGCCCGGTTGAGGAAACAGGCCGCGGAGAGCCCCGCGGGGCCCGCCCCCACCACGGCGACTTTTTTGCCGTTCCGCTTCCGGGGGGGCCTGGGGATCACCAGCCCCAGTTCGAATGCCTTCTCTATGGCCGCCAGCTCGTTTTGGCGTATGGTTACCGGCTCGTCATTGGCGCCCAGCACGCAGGAAGCCTCGCAGGGAGCGGGACAAACCCGGCCGGTAAATTCCGGAAAGGGGTTGGTATCCTCCAAAATAGCCCAGGCTCCGGCCCAGTCCCCCCGGTAGATCCGGTCCTGCCACTCGGGCATTACATTGGAGACCGGACAGGCCCAGTGGCAGAAGGGAACCCCGCAGTCCATACAACGGCTGGCCTGGGCCTGGCGTTCAGCATCGGGAAGAAGGACCTCCACCTCGCTGTAATCATTGACCCGTTCCTCCACCGGCCGGTAGCCGGAGACCTTACGCCTTATCTTTAAAAATCCCTTTGGATCGCCCATTAAGTTCCTCTCTTATGCGGTTTCCCGGCCTCAGGCTCTTTCCGCTATATCTTCCCGTTCCCGGATGTCGTACAATTTCCGGTCCAGTTCCGCAAGTTTCATCTGCTGCAGGGCCCGCTTGTATTCCACCGGAAGCACCTTGACAAACCTGGGCTTGTACTCGGTCCAGCGGTCATGGATATCCCTGGCATAGGCCGAACCGGTCCAGTAGATATGCCTGGAAACGGCGTCCTTGAGGAAGATCTCGTCTTCCTCCGTATCGATGCCGGAAAGTTCCACCATGCCCCGGTTAAGGAAAAATTCAAAATTCCCCTTCAGGTCCAGTACATAGGCGATGCCGCCGGACATTCCCGCCCCAAAATTACGGCCCACCTGGCCCAGCACCACCAATCTGCCTCCGGTCATATACTCGGCGCAGTGATCGCCGGTACCCTCCACCACCGCAACGGCGCCGGAATTCCGCACGCAGAACCGCTCCCCCGCCACCCCGGCGGCATAAAGTTCCCCCGACGTAGCGCCGTAGAGCACCGTATTTCCAACGATGATGTTCTCGCTGGTCTTAAAGGCGGAACCCTCCGGGGGGGCCACCGCGATGCGTCCGCCGGAAAGGCCCTTCCCCAGATAGTCGTTGGTATCCCCCGCAAGACGGAAGGTAACGCCCCTGGCCAGAAAGGCGCCAAAGCTCTGTCCCGCGGAGCCGGTAAAATCCACGGTAATAAAATTATCCGGCAGCCCCATGCCGCCGAAACGCCTGGACACTTCGTAGGAGAGCATGGCCCCCACCGCCCGGTCGGTATTGCGGACCGGAAACCGCAGCGCCGTGGGGATCTTCTTTTCCAGGGCGACAAGGCATTGATCGATAAGTTCACGGTCAAGGACCCGGTGGATCTTGTGGATCTGCCGCTGTACGCAGCGGATCTCCTTTCCTCCGGGAATATTTTCAGGACCCTCAGCCTTAAAGAGAAGGGCCGAAAGATCCACCCCCGCAAATTTGACGGAGGCAAGAGAATGTTCCGTACTATCCGGTTTCCGCTGGACCAGCAGATCGGACCGGCCCACCAGTTCGTCAAAGGTCCTCACCCCCAGGGAGGCCATGATCTCCCTGGTTTCCCGGGCAAGAAAGCAGAAGAAGTTGACGAGATGTCCGCTCTTTCCGGCAAAACGCCGCCGCAGTTCCGGGTCCTGGGTGGCGACCCCCATGGGACAGGTGTTCTCGTGGCACTTCCGCATCATCACACAGCCCAGAACAATAAGAGCGGCGGTACCGAAGCCGAATTCCTCCGCCCCCAGCATTCCCGCAATAACCACGTCCCGGCCGGTCTTCAACTGGCCGTCGGTCTGAAGCCGCACCCGGCCCCGGAGGCCGTTCCGTACTAAAACCTGGTGGGTTTCGGAGAGGCCCAGCTCCCAGGGAAGTCCCGCATGGCGTATGCTCGACTGGGGGCTCGCCCCGGTGCCGCCGTCATAGCCGGAAATGAGGATATTATCCGCATGGGCCTTGGCGACCCCCGCGGCGATGGTACCCACCCCGGTTTCGGAAACCAGCTTGACGCTGATCCGGGCCTCGGGGTTGGCGTTCTTGAGGTCAAAGATAAGTTCCGCCAGATCCTCTATGGAGTAAATATCATGGTGGGGGGGCGGGCTGATAAGGGTTACTCCCGGAGTCGAATACCGGGTCCGGGCGATCATTACATCGACCTTATGCCCCGGAAGCTGGCCACCCTCGCCGGGTTTGGCCCCCTGGGCCATCTTGATCTGCAGTTCCACCGCATTGGCCAGGTATTCGCTGGTTACCCCAAAACGGCCCGAGGCAACCTGCTTAATGGCGCTCCGTACCCAGGAACCGTCGGAACGGACCGCAAAGCGATCGGTGTCCTCCCCCCCCTCGCCGGAATTGGACCGCCCCTTAATGGAGTTCATCGCCGCGGCAATAGTCTCGTGGGCTTCTTTTGAGATAGAGCCGAAGGACATGGCTCCGGTGGTAAAGCGCTTCATAATCGCCTCCGCCGGCTCCACTTCGTCCAGGGGAACGGCCCGGGCCGGGACAAAGTCCAAAAGGCCCCGGATTACGTGGGGGGACCGGTTCAGGGCATCGGCGGCGGCGGTAAACTGCTTAAACCTGCCGTAATCGCCGGAACGGACCGCCCACTGCAGAAGGTAAATAGCCTCGGGATTCCAGGCGTGCCTTTCGCCGTATTTGCGCCACCGGTACTGGCCGTCCCCGGAAACAAGATAATCCGCCCCCCGGGGATCGACCCCGCTTTTTTCATAGGCCCCTTTGGCGGACCGGTAGTGGTTCAGGGCCTCCGCCTCCAGCGCGGCAAATCCGGCGCCGCCGATACGGCTGACGGTTCCGGGGAAGCACTTGTCGATCACCTCCTGCCCCAGCCCCAGGGCCTCAAAGATCTGGGCCCCCCGGTAGGAACGGAGCGTACTGGTTCCCATCTTGGACATCACCTTGAGCAGGGCCTTGGCGATTCCCTTGAGGTAATGCTTCGCCGCCGCGCCGTAGTCCCCGGACCGGTTTCCGTCGGGGCCCCTGCAGATATCCGCAATAACGGCCAGGGCGCCGTAGGGAACCACCAGATCCGCGCCGTAACCGAAGAGGAGGGCGAAGTGCATCAGTTCCCGGGGCTCCGAGGATTCGACAACAAGCGAAACCTGCATCCGCAGCCCCGCCCGGATCAGGCTGTGGTGCGCCGCCCCCGCGGCAAGAAGGGCCGGCACAGCGCAGAGCTTCCCCCTGGGATCCAGGCCCGCCCGGTCCGAGAGGATGATAAAGGAAGCGCCCTCCCCGACCGCCCGGCAGGCTCCGGCGGCCAGCCTGTCTATGGCCGCCTCCAGGGTGGAATTTTCCGTATCAAAAACCGCGTCCAGGGTCTCCGTCTTGTAGACATCCGGCCTGATCCGCTTAAGCTTTTCCAGCTCTCCCGGAGTCAGGACGGGGTTAAGGACCTTGATCCGCCGGCAGCATTCCTCTTTTTCATCCAGAAGATTCCCCTGGGGGCCGGCGAAACTGGTCAGAGTCATAACCAGATCCTCCCGGATGGAGTCGATGGGGGGATTGGTAACCTGGGCGAACACCTGCTTGAAATAGGCGTAGACCCGCTGGCTCTTTTCGGAAAAAACCGCCAGGGGGGTGTCGGTTCCCATGGAACTGGTGGGCTCCTGGCCAGTCTCCGCCATGGGAAGGAGAAGCCGGTCCCGGTCCTCCCTGGTATAGCCCGCGGCCCGCTCCATAAAGAGAAGCTCCCCGTCGTTGGTAAAGCCCGTTTCCGCTTCGCCGCAGCCCCCGGTCTGATCCAAAAGGCTTACATTATCCGCCACCCACCGGGCATAGGGCTGCCTCCGGGAAACCTCCGCCTTTACCTCGGCGTCGGGGATGATCCGGCCTTCGGCCAGATCCACCAGAAGCAGTTTCCCCGGAAGGAGCCGGCCCTTGTAAACCACTTCTTCCCCCGGAAAGTCCTGGACCCCGGTCTCCGAGGCCATCACGATCAAATCGTTCCTGGTAACGGTATACCGGGAAGGCCGCAGCCCGTTCCGGTCCAAGGTGCCCCCCACATAGCGGCCGTCGCAGAACACCATGGAGGCGGGTCCGTCCCAGGGTTCCATAATGCAGGCGTGGTATTCGTAGAAAGCCTTCAGTTCCCGGCCTATGGGATTTTTCTCGTTCCAGGATTCGGGGATAAGCATCATCAGCGCATGGGGAAGGCTACGGCCGGCCATGACCAGCATCTCCAGGGCGTTGTCAAAACTGGCGGAATCGCTCTTTTCCGGCTCCAGCACGGGAAGTATGTCCCTGAGGGCATCCCCGAAACGGGGGTGGCTGAAAAGAGCCTCCCGGGCGGCCATCCAGAAGCGGTTGCCCTTGATGGTATTGATCTCCCCGTTATGGGAAACCATGCGGAAGGGCTGGGCCAGGGACCAGGCGGGAAAGGTATTGGTTGAAAACCGGGAATGAACCAGGGCGACCGCGGTAAGCAGCCCCTCATCCCCCAGTTCCGGGTAGTAGCCCCGGAGCTGGCCCGCCATGAGCATACCCTTGTACACAATGGTCCGGGTGGAAAGGGAGGGAAAATAGCTGTCCCGGCTCCACCGGCCCAGATCCTGCCGGTTCCGCAGGGCCTTTTCCAGTCTTTTCCTGAAGATGTAAAGCCGCAGCTCCAGGTCCGACACCCCCTCTCCGGGCCCGGCGGAAACGCCGCCCCGGGGAACCAGCGCCAGCTGCCGTACCACAGGTTCCGCGGACCGGGCAATAGAACCCAGAACCGTACTGTCCGTAGGCACGTCCCGCCAGGCCAGCACATCAAGATCCGTCTTTTCCGCGGTTTCTTCTATCAAAGAAACCACCGATTGATGTATTTTCGCCGTTTTTGCATCGGCCGCAGGACCGGGCAGAAAAACCAGCCCCGTACCGTAGGTTCCCGCCCCGGGAAGGCCGGGGATAAGCTTCTTGTAGTAATCGTGGGGAATCTGGATAAGCGCCCCGGAACCGTCGCCGGTCCTGTTGTCGGCGCTCTCCGCCCCCCGGTGCTCCATCCGTTCCAGGACTTCCAGGCCCCGTTTCAGTACATCATGGGAAGGGCGGCCCTTTATGTCCGCCACAAATCCTATGCCGCAGGAATCATGCTCATCCTCCCCGCGGTACAAGCCGCCGTTTCCTTTGGAGACCCCCTTCCCGTTTTCAAAAGAAACGTGAAGGCCCCGGCCGGGACCTCCGTCTCGATCACCCATGATAACTCCTCCGGCAGCCAAAGGGCCTGCAAAAACTGAAAACGCTTCATTTATACCGGAAACGGGAGATCTATGCAATGGACTGCCGGGAATCCGGCCCCCCGGACAGGCCGGCACGGATGCCGCCGGGCGCAAAAAAAGGCCGCCGCCGAAAGGAGGAGAACGGCGGCGGCAAAAGACAGAAACCTGATTGGAGGAAGTATCTGTATAACCACGACGGCCCCGGCAGGTTACAAATATTTTTGACAGGATCCGGGAAGACGGTTATGCTATAGGGGTGAAAAAGCTCCACCGGGTTCCGGTTGTTTTTTTCGCCCTCCTCTTCTTTGTCCTCATCGGATGGTCCATGGCGGAGATGCGTTCCATCGAGCGGTCCATACAGGTATCCCGGAACAGGGGCCGCATCGTGTTTCACTTTGCCGTCCTTATCCCGGCGATGGAATACGATTCCTTTTTTACCCAGGCCTACAACAGCATGAAGGAAACCGCCGCCGCCGGGGAAGCGGCGCTTCAGCTTTTTGAGTACCAGGGGAACGGCCTTAACTCCATAGAGCCCCTCCTTACCCTTATTATGAATACCAACCCCGACGGGATCATCGTTTCCATCCCCTCCGGCCCCTCCTCTGAAAACCTCACCGGCGCCGCCAGGAACAGGAAGATCCCCGTGGTTACCCTGGAAAGCGATCTTCCCTCCTCCAGCAGGGACGCCTATGTGGGGACCAATGCGTTTGAACTGGGCCGTCTTGCGGGACAGGCGGCGGCCGGGATCGTTCCCCCGGATGCGGAAATAGGGGTGCTCCTGGCCGGGGACGGGGATACCCGCTCAAGCCGGAATATAAGCTTTATCCAGGGACTGCGGCAGACCATACGGGATCGCCCCATGGACATTGGCCTTATCCGTTCGTACCGGGATACTACCGCCGCCGGGGAGGAATTTATCCGCGAGATTCTTGTTTCCCATGCGGATATTGCCGCGGCGGTGTTTTCCGGGCCCCGGGAGGCGGAGGGGGCCGCCCAGGCGCTGATCGAATTCGGCAGGGTCGGGACCCCGTTGATCATTGCCGTGGATGACAATCCCGCCATACGCAGTCTGATGAAGATGGGGGTCATATCCGCCACCATCGTCCGCAGTCCCAAGGAAGCGGGAACCGCCGCCATGCAGACCCTTATCGCCCTGGCCCGGAATGAAAGGACCAGCGTCTACACGGACCCCGGCGCGTCTATTCTCTGGGCGGAGGACCTGGAGGCGGAGCCATGAGGTTTCTCCGGACGATTCACAGCAAGCTGATAAGCATCGCCGTGGTGCCGGTGCTCCTCATCGCCCTGGCGGCGGTTTTTACCGCATACATCGTCGCCGCGGCCCTCTCCAATATGGGGGCCCTCTTTCAAAAGAACTACTATGTCCGGGAACTTTTAAGCGAAACCTCCGCGGCGGAAAACAACCTTTCCCTGTATATGTCCTCGAAAAATTCGGAAAACCTCCGGCTCTACTTCTACTATTCCCGGATCTTGAGCGAGCGTATCAGGGAACTGGACTCCAGCGTTTATACCGGCGGCGAAACCCTGATAGAGCGGAATATCGCCGCCCTGATCGGCGAGTTTATCAGCGCCGGGGATGCGGCGGTCCAGGCGAAGCGGGGACGGAATACGCCGGTGTACGCCTCCTCCCAAAACAAGATACGGGAGCTGGGCGGCCAGATTCAGGAACGGTCCTCGGCGCTGCGGCTCTTCCTGCTGGACAATCAGCTGGAATCCTTTACCCTTCTGTCCCGGGGGATGCGCCGGGTGCTGGCGCTGAATTCGGCGGCCATAGCGGCGGCCCTCTTTTTCGCCGTATTCATCATCCTCTCCTTTACCCGCAGGATATCCGCCCCCATTTCCAGGCTGGGGGCGGAGGCGAAAAATATCGCCCGGGGGATCTTTGACGAAACGGTCCTCGCCGTCGAAGAGGAGGATGAAATCGGCGCCGCCGCCAGGGCCTTCAACCTGATGAAACGTTCCATCCAGGATTCGATCAACGAAATCCAGAACAAGGCCGGGGTTGAGCGGGCCCTGCTTGAGGAGCGGATGAAGAATCTGGAAATGACCGGGCTCCTCCGCAAGGCCGAGCTGGAGGCCCTCCAGGCCAGGATAAATCCCCACTTCCTCTTCAATACCCTTAACACGGGGTTCCAGCTTGCGGTGGTGGAAGATGCCGAAAAGACCGCCGCCTTTCTGGAGCGGCTTGCATCCCTGATGCGCTATTCCTTCAGGGAGTCGAATTCCACCGCCGCCCTGTCGGAAGAAATCGACTGCCTGCAGTCCTACCTCTACCTGATGACCATACGCTTTCCCGGGGTGTTTCATATTGACGTATCCGTGGAGGAACCTGCAAAAAACGCCCTGATTCCGAAGATGACCATCCAGCCCCTGGCGGAGAATGCGATCAGCCACGGCCTCCAGGCAAAGACCGCGGGGGCAAAACTGTCGGTCCGGGGCCGTCTTGACAAGGATAAGGACCGGGTTGTCATTATGGTAGAGGACAACGGCACGGGCATTACCGAAAGCCGGATCCGGGAGATCTTTGAGGCGGTGGAACAAAAGCACGATGTCACCGGTTCCCCCGGCGACAGCCACGGCCACGGCCTGATAAATGTGATCCAGCGGCTGCGCCGGTTTTCGGACGCCCGGGATGTATTTTCCATTGAACCCCTGAAGCCGGGGACCAGGGTTACCATTTCTATCCCTTACCGGGAGGCGTCATGAGTATCGATATGTCCGTCAGCCCCCCCCCC
>JAISPH010000136.1 GCA_031275035.1 Treponema sp. | reverse complement strand
GGCCTTGCCCTTTACGGGCTTTGAAGCCCTGCCGCTGTTCTTGTCGTACCAGCCTACTTCATCGGCGTTTTCCCCGCCGGCGTAGTAGACCCGGGTCAACGGTTCCGAAGCGGCGGAGCCCCCGCCCCCCCGGGCGGCGTATTCCCATTCCGCCTCCGTGGGCAGGCGGTAACCGTCGGCCCCGGGGTTCCAGGAAACCCGGTCCCCGGCAATGGCATAGGCCGGAATCAGCCGTTCCCATTCGCTCAGGGCATTACAGAACTGGACCGCATCGAACCAGCTTACATTATCCACCGGCCGGTCCGGTCCGGGAAACTGGGAAGGATTGCTTCCCATCACCGAGGTCCATACCTCCTGGGTAATTTCGGTCTCCGAAATATAAAACTGCTTTACCGTAACTTCGTGGGCCCTTTCGTTGGCCGCATAGGCCCCCTCCCGGCTTCCCATCCAGAAGACGCCCCCCGGTACCCGCACCATGTAGGGCGAAAGAGGCTGGGCGGAAAGGGCCGGAACAAAACACAAAACAAGCAAAGGCGGCAGGACAAAGCGGCCTGCCAAAGAATGAAAAAATCCGCTCATGCTAACTCTTCCCTGTGCTGAATAACTTTGGAAATAAGGCCGTACCGGACCGCCTCTTCGGCGGTCATCCAGTAGTCCCGGTCGGTGTCCTTCTCCACCTGTTCAAAGGCCGTACCAGTCTCCCCCGCAATAAGGCGGTTGATCTTTTCTTTTAACTTATCCAGTTCCCGGGCGTGGATCTCAATGTCCGTAGCAACCCCCCGGATTCCCGAAAGGGGCTGATGAATAAGATAGTGGCTGTTGGGAAACCCCGCCCGCCTCTCCCTGGGGCTGGCCAGCTGCACCAGGGCGGCGGCGCTGGCCACCAGTCCCATGCCTATGGTCCATACCGGGGGTTTAACAAAACGGATCATGTCAAAAATGGCGTACCCCGCATCGACATCCCCTCCGGGGGAATCGATAAAGATCCGTATGGGATCATCTCCCATGTCTTCTAAAAGCAGCAACAGCCTGATGGTCCGTTCGGCCAGATCTTTTTTTATCTCTCCCGAAAGCAGGATGGTCCGGGTTTTAAGCATCTTGCCGATCAGAAGATCCGGCCCGTTCTGTCTTGCCTCCTCTTCCCCGGCCTCTTCCTCATCATCCATCCATATATTACAACCCATTAACCCTCTCCCGTCGTTCAAACATCAGCTCTATAGATTTGCCGTTCACGATCCTCCCATCATAGTAATAATCGGAATACGAGTCAACATCTTTACTCCGATACGGCGCGGCAAAGAGCCGTTAGAGTTGTTCAGAAACTTCAGTTTCTGCCGAACCAAGGTTCGCCAACAACCGCTTAAAAACAACAAAAAACGTGAATTTCTTAATGAAATCCACGTTTTTTGGGAGACTTGTGTCGGACGAAAGTCCGCGATAACCAACCGGGTTATCGAACAAGTCCGTTGTTTTTAAACGGAATTTATTCGCAGCGGGGTTTAATACCCGGGAACCCCCTTTGCGCGGGGGAGCTTCAGGGCGGGGGGTCATTTGAAACTTCAGTTTCCGAATAATCCTGGTGTGTTCCTAGACCTTGAATTTGCCCACCTCTTCCATCAGGGCCTCGATGTCGTTCTTGTTTTCCCCGCTTATCTCATTCACCCGGATTACGACGGTATTAATCTGATCCGCCCCTGCGGCCATTTCCTGCATCCCCTGGGCGATCTCCCGGCTTATCCCCTCCATGGTTTGACTTTTCTCTATCACCTCTTTGCTGCCCGAAAGCATCCCCTGCGCCCCGGCCTTTACCATGCCGGTAATTTCGTTCAGACGGCTTACCGCTTCCAGGATCTGCTGGCTTCCCGTCCCCTGCTCTTCCATGGCGTTTCGGATATGCTCTTCCTGCTCCGAGACGATCTTAACGCCCTGGTCAATGGCCTCAAAGCGGTTCAATACCACATTTGCCGACTGGATAATCTTATCGATGGAGGTTTTGATTGTCTTGAGGGTGTCGGCAATGATCCTGGACTGTTCCCCGGAAGATTCCGCAAGTTTTCTGATTTCGTCGGCTACCACCGCAAAGCCCCTGCCCGCTTCGCCGGCATGGGCCGCCTCTATGGCGGCGTTCATGGCAAGAAGATTGGTCTGACTGGCGATATTCTTCATTACTCCATTGATTTCCAACAGCCCCTCCGACTCCCGGGAAACCGCCTGAATGTCCGAGGAAACTTCCTGAAGGCCCGCCCGGCCCATTTCCGAAGCGCCGGACAGATCCCTGACGTTTTCGGCGTTCTTGATCAGGGTCTGGGTTACGGACTGAATATTTGCCAGCATTTCTTCGATTGCCGAAGAGGACTGGGCCACGCTTTCGGACTGACGGTCAATATGGCCGCTGAGCTCGTTGATGATAACCGTTATTTTCTCCATGGCGGCGGCGGCGCCCTCGATGCCGGAACTTTGATTTGCCGCCTGGCTTTTCATGCTTTGGATGTTTGCCGTAATTTCGTTGATCGACGCCGCGGTCTCCACCATGCTGGAGGAAAGCTCGTCCCCCGTATCGGACAGGGCAAGAGCCTTGTTTCTGATAACCGTAACCAGGTTCCGTATCTTATCCATGGCTGCGCTAAAAGAACGGGTCATCTCCCCAATCTCATCCTTGTTCTTAAGATCCAGCCGTTTGGTCAGATCCCCTTCGCCGATATTCCTGAACATGGTTATCGTATTCTTCAGGGGACTGCTGATTGACCGGCTGATAAAAAATGCCGCCAGGGCGGTAAGAGCGACGGTAATGACGCCGATGACGGCGCTGATTCCCAGCATACGGTACAGCGGACCGGTGATAACCTTTGTGGGAATCCCCACCGCCAGAGACCAGGGGGTGGTGGTTTTTCCGACCGTAAAGGGAACGCAGACGATGAGCATCTCCTCGTTGATCAGGGGAATGTAATTTGAAAAGGAAAAGGACTCCCCCCTCTGTACCGCCTGAATCAAATCTTCCAAATAGGGACCGGCCAGATCCGTTTCGGTATCCCCCATGAATTTTCCAAGCCGGGAAGCGTCAAAATGGGCGCTTACCTGCCCCGCATTACTGAACACCATGGCCACGCTGCCCTCGTAGGGTTTGATCTTTCGCGTCTGTTCCTGGAGTTTGGAAATGGCAAGATCGATATTGACGGTGCCGAGAACCTTCCCGTCCTTTTTAACCGGGACGGTAACGGTGGTTATCAGCTGATCTTCGCCGCCGATACGGTACCAGTAAGGTTCGCACAGGGTTTCGTCCCCGGTCTGCAGGGGGACAAGATAGTAGTCGCCGGGTCCGGGGGTTTCATAATCCGTAAGGGGCTCCAGAACTGCGCCCCCTTCAGACCGGTACCAGTAGGGGATATACCGGCCGCTGCGATCCGTTCCGGGGGCGTCCGCATACAGGGCGTCCATTCCATCCAGGGCGTCAGGCTCCCAGCAGCTTGAGGAGGCGGCAATCTCGGGGTTCGTATCCACCATGGCCTTGAGCATCAAGTCAAAGAAAGTCCGGCGCTGGGATGCGGGGATCTGCTCGTACTGCTCCATGATCTGAGCGATGGTTCTTACCGCATCCATATACAGTTCCAGCCATACCTGGATTTCTTTGCCGTTATTCGCCGCAATTTTTTCTACCTCGCTGGTTACAAGGCCGGCGATCTGACGCTGGGAAATACGCAGAATAGTTCCCACCAAAATACTTGAACCTGTCAAGGTAAGCATAATAATCATGAGAATAAGTCTTTTCCCAATCTTCATCAAACAGCTCCTTGGTTTCTTACAAATATACCCGGGGTACCCGCCTGTTGATATTGCAGGTGATTTCGTAGGGAATAGTACCAAGCCGTCCGGCCACAGCGCCGGCGCCGGGGGCGGCGCCGCCAAAAACCGTTACCTCCTCCCAGCGGCCTATGTCCGTAGTGGTCCCCAGGTCTATCATGCATTGATCCATACAGATCCTTCCCGCCAGAGGATAGGGCCTGCCCCGGATGTACACCTCGTAGTTTCCGCTCAGAGCCCGGGGAAACCCGTCTCCGTATCCCAGGGGGATGGTGGCGATTATCCTGTCCCCGGGAGCGGTCCATGTCCGCCCATAAGAAACTGATTCTCCTTTTTTTACCTTTTTGATAAAGGTGATCCGGCTTACCAGCTCCATCACCGGCTCTGTCTGCAGGGCGGACCCCGCCGGGGCATAGCCGTAGAGGAGGATGCCGGGACGCACCATGTCGAACCAGCTCTCTTCGTGAAAGACCACGCCGCCGGTATTGGCGGCGTGGACGACGCCGGGGTCTACCCCGGCCTGTTTCAGGGATTCCACCGTCTCCCTGAACCGGGCAAGCTGCTCACGGGTATAGCGGAGATCTTCTCCGGCGGCGGAATCGGACACCGCCAGATGGGTAGCGGTTCCCGCATATTCCAGGCTTTTAAGGCTCTGTATATACCGGCCCAGCCCAGCCGCCTCTTCGGGCCGGCAGCCTATACGGCCCATCCCGGTATCAACTTTAAGGTGTACCGGCAGCCGTATCCCTTCCCGTTCCGCGGCGGCGGCGGCGGCGGCGATAAATTCCCTGTCCGCCGCCAGGGGTATAAGCCTGCCGGAAACCACCTGGGGCAGCTCTTCAATCAGGGGAACCGACAGAAGCAGAATAGGCCCGGTAATGCCCCCTTCCCGAAGTTCCGTCCCCTCTCCAACAGTAGCCGCCGCCAGATACCCGGCCCCCGCCTCCAGCGCCGCCCGGGCCATGGGAAGCGCTCCGTGGCCATAAGCGCCGGCTTTAACGGGGACGCAGATCAATCTGGAACCAACCCTGTCCCGGACTGCCCCTATATTCCGGCGAAACCGGTCTAAATGGATAAGCGCCTGCGTCGCTCTCATAAAAATTATTGTAACAAAAAAATAGAATTATCCGCTATATGGGATATATTGATAACAATGATCCTGGCAAAGTTAAAACCGGCGGGGCTTATCCTCCTTATTATGCTTATGTTCCTGGGGTCCTGCGGAGATCTGCATCTGGGCTCCATCTTCCCCGGAGAGTATGAGGTAAGCGCCCTGGTGAATAAGGCCGATATAAGCAGCCGCCCCGTTATCAGCCGGGATGATCTTATTACCCCGTATTTTATCAATCCCATTGTCAAGGACCCGGACCTGGCGGGCCTGGCGGTCTTTTTTGAGGGATCCGGCGGCGCAGAGTCCGGCAGGGTATACTACTCCATTTCCGGGGGAAAGGGGGAAGGAAAGGAACGTGCCATCCAGGTTTCCCGGCTGGACAAGCCCTTCCCCGCTTTCTCCATCCCGCCGGATCTTGAACTGGGGAGGTATACCCTGGTTTTTCAGGTTATGAGACGGGATAATGTTTCATCCAGGATTGAAAGGCCGCTCTACTATCTGGGAACCGCGGATCTTGAGCTTGAAGATGTCAGAATCGCCCTGCCCGACGGGGAAACCATGCTTGTTCCGCCGGGAACTACGGTTATGCTTGAAGCCGGGGTTTCCGTTCAGGACGAAGATCCCGCCGCCGGGCTGGAACCCTATATAGTCTGGTACAACGGCAGGACCATCATCGGCGAAGGGCCGGTATACGGCGGAATACACCGGTTTATGTGGCAGACGCCGGAACAGACCGGATTCAGGACCATCCGGGCGGAGCTGCTGCCCTTTAACCCCGGGGAGACCTACCTGAGCGCGGGCAAATTCAAGGAACTTTCCCTCCCCGTATCCTCAAAATCCGAAAGGACCCCTTCTTTTGTTAAAGAGGGGGAAACCCTTACCCACTGGTACCGGTTCCGGGGGGATCTGCTGGATCTAAAAACCGGACAGGCCCTGATTCCGCAGAACAGCGGGGAACCCCAATGGCGTTCCTGGGGAAATGTCTACGGCATGGTCCTCGGCGCAGGGGACGCCTATTCCCTGCCCGCCTTTACCGGAGAGGCGGACCGGGGATACGGCCGGATTACATGCCGTTTTGTTCCCCTGGGGGAAGGCCCCCTTATAAGGACCTCCTTCACGGTGGACCGGTCCGCCCGGACCGTGGATCTGGACCTGTCCATAAGCGGCGGCGGACTGGTCCTGAGTCTTGGTACGGACAGCCAAACCGGCGAGACCATCGGCCTGGAGGTTCCCGTTGCGGATTCCCCGGCGGACCGGGGGTTTATCACCGCCTCCGTTAATTTTCAGTATGAACCGGGCGTCTTTACGGCGGATCTGACGCTGGACGGTACTGAAGCGCCGGGCAGATCCCTTGCCTTTCCCGGCCGTATCAGCGGCGGAACCATTACTTTGGGAGCCGGAAAGGGGCCGGAAACCGCCGCCGGACCCGGTGAAGACGCCGGAATCACCGCCGTTCCGGCGGCGGAGGCCGCGGGCCCCCTTGCCCTGCTGGACGAACTGCTCACCGCCTACAGCCCGGAACCATTATAGGCTGAAAAATGCGGCTGCCCCGGCGTATAGTTGGTTTTTATTTTATTTTATGATAGATTATTTTATAATATGCCGGTAAACGCCGGTCAGGAGGTCGCAAATGAAAAAAATATTTGCTGCAGTCTTTGTGGTCAGCCTATTGGTTTTGGCCGGCTGCGCCAGCAGTAAAGCCCCGGAATATGTCGAAAAAACCAAGACCTATGAAGTTCTGGATCATAAGACCATGGCGGTAGGTCAGGAGGTTCCCGATTGGGTAACCCGCTACATAGCCGGCGGTCTTGTCGAGGTGGAAAAAATGCCCGATTTCCAGGACAAGTATGTCTTTATCGGCGAAGATTCGGGGACCAACCTCAACGCCCTGCGCCAGTGGACTTCGGGCTTTACCGTTGCCCAGGATCTTTCCCGCATGGTTTCCACCAGGGTGCAGGCCCGCTTTGCCGGCGCCGCCGCGGGGAGCCCCGACGACGAATACGGCCGTTACTTTGAGGCGGTGGTAAAGAACGCCTCCGACGCCACCTACAGCGGCGCCCGGAAGGAGAACGATTTCTGGCTGCTTAAACGTTACTTTAAGGCGGACGGAAAGAACGTGGACCGGGAGGTTTACGATTTTTATGTGCTGGTAACCATCGATAAAAATTCCCTGGAACAGCAGATAAACGCCATCCTCAACGGGACCAAGGCCGACACGCCCCCCTCCAAGGAACAGGCCGTCGCCATAGACCGGGTTAAAGAAGCTTTTTACGAGGGTTTCTAGCCGCTGCAAAGTATAAAATCCCGGGACCGCCGTAAAAGCCGCAGGACGAATTATTCGTCTGTGCGGCTTTTTGTCTTGACCCCCCAGGGTTTGAATATTAGTCTTAGCCCATGAACGACGGCGTTACCGGTTTCCTGACGGCGGCGGATCCTCTTTCTTTGAACGGGATATACCGCTGGGGTCTGGATCTTATCAAACACATTCAGCTTATGGAAAGTCCGCCGCTGACGGCGCTTATCAGGATACTGACCTGGGGAGGCTCTGTTTTTTTCTTTATCCCGGTTCTGCTTTTTATTATCTGGTGCGCCGATGAAAAAAAAGGACTGCGCCTGGGGCTTCTGCTCCTCTTTTCGGCCTGGCTGAACTTTTTCCTGAAAGATCTCTTTCAGCAGCCCCGGCCCTGTCAACTTGATCCTTCCGTCGGCCTCAGCCCGGAACCGGGCTACGGCCTGCCCTCGGCCCATGCCCAGCTTTCCCTGGTTTTTCTGCTCCCCGTCAGTTTTTGGCTGGGAAAACAGAGCGCCCGGCTCCCGCTCTGCATTACTTTGGGAAGCCTCCTCACGCTGATCATCGGTTTTACCCGGCTCTACCTGGGGGTCCACTTCCCAACCGACATTCTTGCCGGCTGGCTTACCGGGGGGCTTATCCTGGGGTTCTACGCCCTGGCGGGTCCCTCCATTGAAAGAGCCCTGAACGCCGGGGGGAACCGCATCAAAATGATAAGCTGCGCAGCTATGGCGCTACTGATGAACGCCCTGGGGCCGGATATCCGGCTTGGGGCCCTCTTCCTGGGCTTCGGCACAGGCTATTGCCTGATGCGGCTCCGCTTCCCCTTTTCCGCACGGACCGGGGCGGGGGAAAGGACCCTCCGCTGTATTGCGGGGATACTGGGAACTGTCATCACCGCTCTCGTCTTCAGAATCCTCAGCCGGGGGGAAGCGGCCCTGCCCCAGGATTACCACAGGCTGGCCCGCTTTATCCGTTACGGCCTCCTGGGGCTCTGGCCCACCGCGGCGGCCCCCTGGCTCTTCCTGCATTTCCGTCCGGGAGAATCCCGGAGCGGCTCCCGGTGACGGGGACCGGATACGGCGGGGATGATCCCATCGCCGCCCTGGCTACCCCTCCGGGAGAAAGCGCCCTGGCCCAGATCCGCGCCTCGGGGAAAAATATCCTGGAGCCCTTCGCTTCCATTTTTTCCGATCCTGAAAAGATACGAAGCGCTCCGGGAAACAGCGTCGTCCACGGCCGTATCCTCAAACCTGTCCGCGGAACAAGCCCCGGCGGAGACTGTTCCGGGCGGGAAACAATCGACGAAATCCTGGTGTCGGTCTTCCGGGCGCCCCGGAGCTATACCGGCGAGGACTGTCTGGATATTTCCTGCCACGGGGGGAACGCCGTGATCAGGGCCGTCATGGAGGCCCTCCGGGAAGCGGGTTTCCGGGACAGCCTGCCCGGGGAATTTACATTCCGGGCCTTTATGAACGGCAAACTTGACCTGACCCGGGCGGAGTCGGTGATGGAACTGGTCTCCGCCAAAACCGACGCCGGCAGAGGCCGGGCGGTGAACCGGCTCTCCGGCGCCCTGGAAGCGGAGATCCGGGGGCTGAGGGATCTTCTGGTTCAGATCCTGGCGGGAACGGAACTGAGGCTGGACTATTCCGAAGATGAGGGAGACGCCGGGGGAGAGAGTCTGCCGGACCGGTCCCTGGCCGGGGAGATCCTGGAACGGCTCCGGGCGCTGGCCGCCTCCTACCGGATGGAACGGCTCTACCAGGAGGGGGCCCTGGGGGTGATTGCCGGCAGGCCCAATGCGGGAAAATCCAGCCTCTTCAACCGCCTTGTCAAGGAAGACCGGTCCATTGTTACGGACATACCCGGCACCACCCGGGACTGGATCGAGGCCTGGATTTCCCTGGGGGGGATACCCCTCAGACTGGCGGATACCGCGGGGCTCCGGGATTCCCCGGACGGGGTGGAACGGATCGGCGTGGCCCGGAGCCGGGAACTGCTGGCGGCGGCGGATCTGGTTCTCTATGTGATAGACGGATGCGCGGGCCTTACCGGAGAGGACCGCCGCTTTCTGGAGACCCTCTCCGGCCCCGGCGCCCCGCCGTTGCTCCTGCTCTGGAACAAGGCCGACGCCGCCCCGCCTCCGGCGAAGGGAACGGTTCTCCTCAAATCCGGCGCGGAACCGTCTCCTGTTTTGGCGATCAGCGCCAAGACGGGGGACGGCGCCGGCGCCCTCTGCGCCGCCATGACGGCGCTGCTGGAAAACCGGAACGGCGGGGCGCCGGAGGGGAACGGAACGCCGGGCATCGCCTCGGCCCGGCAGAAACGGCTAATCGACGGCGCCGCAGCAGCGGTGGAAGAGGCCCTGGACCTGGCGGACAGGGGAGAGCCCCTGGACCTAATCGCCCCCCTGCTCCGGGAAGGGGTAAACGCCCTGGGGGAAATCACCGGAGAAGTTTCCACCGCGGACATCTTAGAGGCCATATTCAGCCGTTTCTGCGTGGGGAAATAATGGACTACGACTGTATCGTTATCGGCGGCGGCCATGCAGGAATCGAGGCCTCCCTGGCGGCGGCCCGGCTCGGCCTGTCAACCCTGCTCATCACCCAAAACCCGGACCGTATCGGCGCCCTCTCCTGCAATCCCGCCGTGGGGGGGCTCTCCAAGGGCAACCTGGTCCGGGAGTTGGACGCCCTGGGGGGCGAGATGGGCAGGCTTATCGACAAGACCATGATACAGTACCGGGTCCTCAACCGTTCCCGGGGTCCCGCGGTTCAGGCCCCCCGGGCCCAGGCGGACAAGCAGGCCTACCAGGCGGCGGCCCGGTATGCGGTGGAAAACCAGCGGGGCCTTGCCGTTATGATGGATACCGTGGCGGATCTGATTATCGAAGAATTCAGGGGGGGAGCGCCGGGCAGGATCTTTTCCGCCCTTTCCCCTGCGCCGGAAACGGTAAGAGCGGGCGGCTCCCTCTCGCTCCATGGTTCCTTTGCCGGGCCCTCCGGCCCCGGCAAAGTCTTCCATTCCGCTGCCCCCACGCTTGGTCAGGCGGCGGGAGTCCTGACCCTGCGGGGGCGTTTCATCAGCGCCCCCACGGTGATCCTCGCTTCCGGCACATTTATGGAAGGGAAGATCTTCATCGGCGAGTACGACGCCCCCCAGGGACGGCTGGGGGAAGAGGCCGCCCTGGGGCTGGGGGCAAGCCTCCGCCGTCTGGGCTTTCCCGCAGGGCGGCTCAAGACGGGAACCCCCGCCCGGATTGCGGGGGACTCAATCGACTACAGCAGGCTGGAACGCCAGGACGGGGAAGATCCCGCCCCCTTCTCCTTCGACGTGGAACCCGGCGGCATGCCCCCGCCCTGGACGGAAAAGCTTAACCGGCATACTCCCTGCTGGATCACCTATACCACCCCCGTAACCCACGGGATTATCCGGGCAAACATTCACCGTTCCCCGCTGTACGGCGGCAAGATCACCGGGGCCGGCCCCCGGTACTGTCCCTCCATTGAGGATAAGGTGGTTCGTTTTCCCGGGCGGGACCGGCATCATGTCTTTATTGAACCCGAGGGTTCCGGTACCAGCGAAATGTACCTGAACGGCCTTTCCAGTTCCCTTCCCGAGGATGTACAACACGCCTTTATTCACAGCATCCCCGGCCTGGAAGAGGCCCGCATTGTCCGGCCCGCCTATGCGGTGGAGTATGATTATCTGGATCCCCTGGATCTCTATCCCACCCTGGAATCCAAGCGGCTTTCCGGCTTTTTTGCGGCGGGCCAGACCAACGGCAGTTCCGGTTACGAAGAAGCCGCCGCCCAGGGTATTATCGCGGGGATCAATGCGGCCATGAAACTGCGGGGAGAGCCTCCCCTGATCCTTGGCCGGAACGAGGCCTACATCGGGGTTCTGGTGGACGACCTTACCACCCTGGGAACCAGGGAGCCCTACCGTATGTTCACCAGCCGGGCGGAACACCGCCTGGCGCTCCGCCACGATACCGCCGATACCCGGCTGACCCCCAAAGGCCGGGCACTGGGCCTGGCCGGAGACCGCCGCTGGGAACATTTCCTGCGAAAGACCGAAGCCCTGGACAGCATCCGGGAACTGCTCCGCCGGCGGAAGGTTTCCGGAGAAGCCGCGGCGGAGGGAACGGTCCTGGGCCGCCACGCCGGGGAAAGCCTGGAACGGGCCCTCACCGATTCGGCGGCGGCTCCGGCGGATATCCTGCGCCTCGCCCCGGAACTTTCCCGCTATCCCGCGGAGTGGCTGGAACGGGCGGTCCTGGACATTAAGTACGCGGGCTACATAGAAAAGGAAAAGCGGTCCGCCGCCAGAAATGCCAAACTCGATGCCATTAAGCTTGATCCCGGCATGGACTATGCCTCCATAACCGGCCTTTCCGCAGAATCAAAAGAAAAGCTGCGCCAGGTCCGCCCCCTTACCCTGGGCCAGGCCGCCCGCATCCCCGGCGTCCGTCAGGGGGATATCGCCCTGTTGATGGTGCTGACAGGAAAGCGGTAACGAAAAAGGGCTGCCCAGGGCGCTGCCTGCCGGACAGCCCCGAATATGACCGGATTCTCAGGTATGTTTTTCCCGCAGATTCCCCTTTTCGGCGCGGATCTCCTTCATCCGCTGGGCATAGGGCGGGTTGTAAACGGCGCAGCCCACATTTTCCTGGCGAATGAGAAACTCAATACAATTATCGCAGGCAGTACACCATTTAATTTCGTTTTCCTTTCCTTCAAGCATTTTTTTAGGAAGATAGGGGTCCGCAAAGCTTTGACGGCCAAGGCAGATCATGTCCACCACCTTGTCCTGAATGTTTTTGTTTCCCCAGAACCGGACGCTGTTCTTTTCCGGCGCCACTGCCTGGAATTTGGTCCCCTTGCCGTTGCGGTAAATGGAATAGGCGGAGCCGATAACCACCGTTTCCTTTTTCAGATTATCCCGGCATACCTTCTGGAAGTAGTGATGGAAATAACCATGATCCGGAATATTGCGGTCCGCCTGGGAAAGGGCCAAGGTATGGGATGGGGAACCTGCGGACTGAATAATATATTTGGCCCCCCGTTCTTCCAGGCCTTTAATCAGATCGATAGATTCGGTTAAATCCATAAGTGAAGAATCAGGACCGGCGGTTCCCTGTCCGCCGGGAAAACCCTCGAAAATGGAAACCTTCGAGCCGACAATAAAATCGGGATCATTTACCTCTTTAATGACCCGTTCTGTCATGTCAAAAGCAAAACGGCGGCGGTTTTCCCAGGGGCCGCCGTATTTCCAGACATGACTGTTGAAGGGCCGCAGTACCTGGGAACCCAGATAACCATGGCAGAATTTCAGATCCACCCCGTCCGCTCCCGCATCGTGGGCGATTTTTGCGCTCAGGACAAATTGATCTATAATTTTGTCAACCTCCGATTCATTGAGAAGCCGGGCGTCTTCATAACCGTAAAGGGGTTCCCTGGTAACCCGGCACCGTTTGGAGAATCCGGGATGACTGATTTCCCCGGAGTGGGTAAGCTGGAATACAAAAACATTGTTTTGGTTGATCTTTTTTAAATGCTCCACGAATTTCTTCAGGAGCTCCAGGTTATGGGGCATAACGCTCAGTTGATGTTCCCGGGAGATGTAATCGTACTGTACTGTAATGGCTTCCAGATTGATAAAGCCCGCTCCGCCTTCAAATAATTTTTCGTACCGTTCGTAGGTCCGTGGGCCGGGATTCCCTTTCTCATCCGCATCACAGCATTCCATGGCGTTAATGGCAATTCTGTTCGGAACCGTTTTACTGCCGATTTTAACCGGGGTAAACAATAACTCTTGACTCATAAAACCCTCTCCTCATTTTATTTGCGGTTTAGAAGATGCCGCAGCATCCTGTTTCATTGTTATGATCATAGATAAAACCCCGCCGGGCAACACCAAGAAATACCCTAAGTTTTACCAGTATATCCCTAGTATTCCCATTGCGGCCCGGCATCCGGTAAAAATTATTTGACAGAGGAACACAACGGTTTTATACTGGACTTGTTCAGGATCCGGTTGGTTCTTTCGGACTAAAGTCCGGTACAAGTCTTTCAAAAAACACGGGTTTTTAACCAAATCCGTGTTTTTTGCTGTTTTTAAGCGGTTAGTGTTCAGAAACTGAAGTTTCTGAACAACTCTACTAAGGCGTAATACCAGTAAAAGGAGCGCGGGCTTATGACGCAGCATGAGGAAAGCGGACTTGGCTGGCTTTTTACCCCCGATCTGAAAGAAGTTAGTATTGAGGATGAACGGAGTTTTTTTGAAAATCCCAACAGTTTCAGGGGAATCCTGGAAATTATTCAAGACGGAGTCAGCATTATTGATATCGATCTCAATATCAAATATATGAACAACACTATGCGCCATATTTACTATGACAAGAAGAATGCCCTGGGGCAGAAGTGTTTTAGAATATACCATGGACGGGACAATCCTTGTCTGGACTGCCCTACATTAAAAACCATAAAGACCAAAAGTCCCTGCCTTAATACCATGAAATATGAGCATGACGGAAATAAACAGGACTGGCATCAGTTGTTCTCCATTCCTGTGTTGAACAAAAAAGATGAGGTAATCCTGGTGGTAGAGTATATCCGGGATATTACTTTTCAGAACAATATTCTGGCTAATATGCAGGAACTGGCCCGGCGCTTTGAGGTCCTGGAATACAGGAATCAAATCCTGGCGGATATTCTTGATCAACAGGAACAGCGCCGGGACGAATTTGAAAGAACCATCACCGTTAATGTAGAACGCTTTATCAAGCCTTCCCTTGAATATCTAAA
>JAISPH010000129.1 GCA_031275035.1 Treponema sp. | reverse complement strand
TACGTCTATATGCGGGGCGGGGGCGATATATACGCAATACATATATATGCCGGGGAGGCGGATGTAACACGTATTCGCTTTATTTCCAGGGAAGGGGAGTGAGGGGTCTGGGGACGGCTTTGGCCTTTACCGGGCCGGTTAGACGAACTGCGTCTATATGCCGGACAGGGGGCGGGGCGATTGGCGGCAGCGCAAACGCCGCCGCCTTTACAAGCGGGACGAAATGGCCTATCCTTCAAATACTACGATATTGTTAATTATTATAGAGGAAAACCTATGAAAATCGATCCTGCCTTAAAAGATTTAGACCGGCTTTTTCCCGCGGGCTTTACGGAAGATCAAAAGGCCCGGGCCAAGACTCTGTTTCTTAAAAACCTTTCCGGCGAGGCCCACCGCTTCTACGGGGGTAAGATGCAGACTGTGCCCAAATGCGGTATCTATGGGCTTAACTGGTTCAATGTCTGGTATACGCCGGGGGTTTCCAAAATCTCCACCACTATCCGGGACAATAACGACGTTTCCTTCGCCCTTTCCAACCGGGGGAACCTGGTGGCGGTGGTTTCCGATTCCACCCGGGTCCTGGGGGATGGGGACTGTACTCCTCCGGGGGGCCTTGGGGTTATGGAAGGGAAGGCCATGATCATGAAGTACCTGGGCGGGGTGGATGCGGTGGCTCTCTGCGTGGATTCCAGGGGGCCCGGCGGGAAGCATGATCCCGGTAAACTTATTGAATTTGTTAAGATGGTCCAGCACTCCTTTGGGGCGGTCAATCTGGAAGATATCAGCCAGCCTAACTGTTTTAAGGTCCTGGACGATCTGCGGGAAGCCTGCGATATTCCGGTCTGGCATGACGACGCCCAGGGGACCGCCTGCGTTACCCTGGCGGGCCTTATCAATGCGCTGAAACTGGCGGGAAAGCGTATCGGCGACGCCAAAATTGTCCTTCTGGGGGCGGGGGCTTCCAATACCACCATTGCCCGGCTTATCCTCAGCGACGGGGGGGATCCCGCCAGGATGACGGTCTTCGATACTAAGGGCAGCCTCCACCTGGGCCGGGAGGACATCAAGGGGGATGAGCGGAACTACCGGAAGTGGGAGCTCTGCGAAAAGACCAATCCCGGACGAATTCCTTCTATAAAGGAGGCTATGAAAGGGGCCGATGTGCTTATCGCCCTTTCTACCCCCGGCCCGGATACGGTAAAGCGGGAATGGATCCGTTCCATGGCGCCCAAGTCCATTGTCTTTGCCTGCGCCAATCCGGTGCCGGAGATCTGGCCCTATGCCGCCAGGGAAGAGGGGGCCTTTATCGTGGCCACCGGCCGGGGGGATTTTCCCAACCAGGTGAATAACTCGGTCTGTTTCCCCGGCATATTGAAGGGCGCCCTTCTGGTGCGGGCCAGGAAGATTACCGACGGCATGGCTATCCGCTGCGCCCACTCCATAGCGGAATTTTCGGAGAAACGGGGCATTACCCCGGACAATATTATCGCCACCATGGAGGAGACCGGGGTCTTTGCCCAGGAAGCTGCCGATGTGGCCCAGCAGGCGGTTAAGGAAGGGGTTGCCCGGATCGCCCTTTCCTGGGACGAGGTTTACCAGCGGGCCGGCGCGGATATTGCCGCCGCCCGGGCCCTGGTGGAGGACATGAAGAAGCAGGGGCACATCAAGGAGCCTCCGGCGGAATTGCTGGAGGCGGCCCTGCAAAAGGCGGTTGAAGCGGTGGGGCAATGAACGGCGGGGCGGAGCCGGGACTGCCGGTTCCGGCCATCCGGCATGTTTAAGCGTTTGTTGGCGGACCTTTGGTTTGACGGAAACTGAAGTTTCCGGGAATTCTCTACAAGTTTCGATAATCCGGCGGACAGTATGAAAACAGCGATTCCCTATCTTGATAAGACCCTTCCCCTGGAGTTCCCCGATGAAAACCTTCTGGCGGTGGCGGAACCGAATGAATTTAGTTCCGGCGGAAGCCCGGAGGAGATTCTGGCGGAAGCCCTGGTCAGGCCCTACGGACCGGGATCGTTTACCGCCCAGGGTCCCGGCCCGGCGGCCCCCGATGGACGAAGCGGACAGGGGTTTGCGGAATTTCTTGCCGGAGGAAGCCGGGTTCTTATCATCATCAACGATGCTACCAGGCCCACTCCGACGGAGGCTATTTTAGGGGCCCTGCTTCCCGTTATCGGGAAGAACGGCGTTGAGACGGAAAACCTCACGCTGCTGACGGCAACCGGCGCTCATCGCGCCCCCACCGAAGAGGAATACCGGCAAATTCTGGGCGGCTTCTACGGCAGGCTCCGGTCCCGGTGCGTCCACCATGACGCCAGGAAAGACGAGGACATGGCGGATCTGGGAACCACCCGGAACGGGACGCCTATTCTGTTAAACAAACGGCTCTTTGAGGCGGACCGGATCATTGCTACCGGCAGCGTGGAGCCCCACTATATTGCGGGTTTTACCGGCGGGCGGAAGGCCTTTTTGCCGGGAATCGCCGCCTATAAAACCATCCAGGCCAACCACAAGCAGGCCCTGTCTCCCCAGTCCCGGTCCCTTGCCCTGGAGGGTAATCCGGTTCATGAGGATATGATGGACGCCCTGCCCCTCATCAAGGCTCCGGTATTTTCTGTTATGACCGTCCTGGACAAGGAGCAGCGGACGGCGGCGGCGACTGCCGGGGATCTGATGGCTTCTTTTTATGCCGCCGTGGAAACCGCCCGGCGGATTTTTTGCGTTTCGGTTCCGGCAATGGCGGATATCGTTGTTTCGGCGGCGAAATTTCCCATGGACATCGACCTCTACCAGTCCCAGAAGGCGATAGACAACGGGGCGGCGGCTCTGAAGGACGGAGGGACCCTGATTTTGGTTTCTTCCTGCCGGGACGGTATTGGAGACGAAGCCTATGCGAAGCTTCTGGCCCAGGCTTCAAGTCCGGCGGACGCCATCGGGCGGATCCGCGCCGGCTACAAGCTGGGTTTCCATAAGGCCGCTAAAATGGCCGCGGTCTCGGAACGGGCCGTGGTGAAGGCTGTTACGGAACTGCCCCGGGAACAGCTTGAAAGCATGTTTATCGAAAGCGCCCCTTCTCTTCAGGCCGCTCTGGACGGAGCCCTGGCGGCTGCCAAAGACAGGGGTATCGCCGTGCCGAAAATTCTTATCCTTCCCGATGGCTGCGTTACCGTACCTGTTCCGGCGGAGCAGCCGGTTTCAACATAGCATAGGGGCGTCTCTGGAAACCCCGGCCAGGTTCCCGAAGATTGAAAGGCGGGCCTGCGGGCCGCCGTATTTTGAAGGAAAAGGTGAAGGCGTTCCCGGGTTGAGCTGCCGTCCCGCGGCGGGGGGCAGATCCGTAAAAATTTGGGGGAAATCCAAAAAAGATTCGAAGCTGTTAAAGTAAACGAGCGCATCCGGTCCCTTATACAGCAGGAGACAAATATGGATGTGGTTTATCTTTTTTATCAGGATAACGGGAGAATCCGTATTCCCCTTTATCAGTCCGCTCCGGATCTGCTCGGCAAATTTCTCAAATACAAGGCAGGTCTTTGGGACAGGGATTTACATGAAATTACGCTGTTTACAAAAAGCCCTGCGGAGGGCATGCTGGAACAGCTTTTGAGCGGGCTGATATGGGTGGCGGTGTACCCCACTTTTATCAAGGTGGAAGGCTTTTTTGGCCGGAACTGGGAACCGGAAAAGGCCGGCGAAGCCGATGATACGGATCTGCTGTCCGCAGACAATGAGAACGGCGGCGACCGTATCTGCCTGAGGGATTTCCTGACCTTGCCGGATATGTTTTCCGCTGTTTGGGTGGAAAAACTTGAAAGGGAACTCCGGTCCCGGAAATACAGCCGGACAACCATTCAATCCTATATCTACCATAACAGAGCCTTCTGCCGGGCTGTTCAAAAGAATCCCGAAGAGGTTTCTCCAGAGGACATAAAAAAGTACCTTGTTTTCATGGATAAAGAACGGGATCTTTCAGCCTCTACCATGAACCTAACCATAAGTTCGCTTAAATTCTTTTATTATAATGTGCTGAAAAAAGATCTGGCCCAGGAACAACACCGTCCCAGATACGACAAACGGCTCCCTTCGGTTTTTTCAAAATCCGAGATAATGCATATGCTTGACAGCGAGCCGAATCCCAAGCACCGGCTTCTCCTGATGCTGGCCTATTCCTCGGGCCTTCGGGTCAGCGAAGTAGTGGCCCTTAAGAAGGATCATGTTGATTTTAACCGCCGGACCCTCTTTGTCCATGCCGGGAAAGGCCGCAAGGACCGTTACACCCTGCTCTCTGACCGGGCCGCCCAGTTTATCAAAGATTACTGCGGCCTCTATGCCGTTAACAGCTGGCTTTTCCCCGGTCTTTCCGCAGCCCGCCATCTTTCCGTCAGGGCAGCCCAAAGTGTCTTTAATAAAGCCCTGGAAAAAGCCCAGATCAACAAAGCCGCTTCTATCCATAGCCTGCGCCATACCTTTGCTACCCATCTCCTGGAAAGCGGCACTGATATAAAGTATATTCAGGAACTCCTGGGCCACGCTTCCCTTAAAACCACCGAACGGTATACTCACGTCGCCCGCCACAATCTTTTGCGCATCCAGAGCCCCTTGGATAATCCCCAGGAAGACTAATCCCCGTTATACCGTAAACCCCGGCGCCCCTTCGCCTTAAATACCATTATTTGATATAATATGCATAAAACTGCACATTATTTCCGTAAAATCGAAGTAATATGTATACATTTTACCACAAAAACCGGCGGAATAAATTCAATTCATAGAATAGACGTTATGCGAAATTTGGAATGCAAATATTTTCAAAATAATGAACAATAAATATTTGACAAAATGAAAATAATGTGTTAAAAATTATTATTGGAGAATTTTATGGAAAATAATTTATTGCCCGATCCTAATGTTGTGTTTCCTGTACCGAATATAAATACGGTAACTTATGTAAAACCAACGATTAAAAATAAGAATATAATTTTAGGAGATTTTACTTATTTTAGTGATATTGATTTTGAAAAACACGTTACGCACTTTTATGAATTTTATGACGATAAATTAATTATAGGGAAATTTTGTCAAATAGCCTCCGGTGTGGAATT
>JAISPH010000112.1 GCA_031275035.1 Treponema sp. | reverse complement strand
GACAAAGGATGAAAAAGAGAGTTTTTGTATCCGTATTGGCATTTTTGTTGATCGCCGCCCTGTTGCCTGCGGCGCTTTTTGCGGGAGGAGGCCAGCAGAAAGGCAGGGGAGGGAAATTTTTGGTCGGTTTATCCCAGGGTACGATGAACCATCCCTACCGCATTGCTATGGTTGAGGGCAATGTCAATTATGCCAAAGAAAATTACCCCAACATGGAGATAGTGTGGACAGACGGAAATAACACATCTTCAAAGCAGGTAAGCGATGTGGAAGACCTCATCGCCCGGGGCATAGATCTTTTGATCATCTCCCCCCTTACCGCGGAGGCCCTTACCGATGTCTGCGCCACGGCCATGGCAAAGGGTATTCCGGTGGTAACCCTGGACCGCAGTGTTAATACCCCGGTGACCTGTTTTATCGGCGCCGAAAATTATCCCATGGGCGAACTCGCCGCCCAATGGCTTATCAACAAAACCGGCGGCAGAGCGAATATCATTGAAATTCAGGGAACCGCCGGCGCTTCCGCGGCCATCGAAAGGAATCAGGGTTTCCGGGACGGGATTAAATCGGCCTCAGGGATAAGGGTGATCGCCGAGACATACGCCGATTACCTTCGGGAGCCCGCCATGACCTTCATGGAAGATATGCTGCAGCGTTTTGGACCCGGGGAAATTACCGCCGTGTACTGCCACAATGACGAAATGGCCCTTGGCGCCGTTGCCGCTATACAAGCCGCCGGCCGGGGGAATGAGGGCATTATCGTAACCGGCATGGACGGAACCGAAGTCGCCTTTGACGCCATCAAAGACGGCTCCATGGCTTTCTCGATTGTGTATCCCTATGTCGCCCCGGAAGGCGTCCAATACGCATGGAAAATATTAAACGGGGAAAAGGTTCCCCAGCGAGTATTGCTTGATACCGCCCTGGTTGATTCCTCAAATATAAACCAATGGGTTGGTAAGGGATTATAAGGCGATACCGTTAGTGCTAATCGGGCAGGATTATGATTTCTTGCCCGGTTAGCTGTATTCTTGGGATGGGCGTGTTTTGGTGGCGTTATGCTTAAAATGAACAATATCTGCAAAAGTTTCCCCGGCGTTAAAGCCCTGAACGGGATTCATATTCATGTCGAAAAAGGGGATATCCATGGTTTGGTTGGGGAAAACGGCGCGGGAAAATCAACATTGATCAAAGTGCTTTCCGGCGCCTATACCTGTGAAACCGGAGAAGTAATCGTAGACGGTGAATTGATAAAGTACCCCCACCCCCGCCTGATGATAGAAAAAGGGATCGCCGTAATTTATCAGGAATTAACGCTGCTTGAGCATGGAACCGTGGCAGAAAATATTTTTCTTGGCCGCCAACCCCGGAACAACTTTGGGTTTATTGATTATAAAAAAATGCGCGATGACGCATCGGCGGTGCTTAAGGGCCTTAACCTTGATCTTAATCCGGATGCCGTGGTTGAAAAGTTAAGCGTCGCCAAACGCCAAATGGTGGAAATATCAAAAGCGATGAGCCGGAACGCCAAATTAATAGTTCTGGACGAGCCCACCGCCGTATTAGGCGAAAATGAGCTGGAAGGCCTTTTCAAGCTGGTGAGGGATTTGTCCGTCAAGGGCATTACGTTTATCTATATTTCCCACCGTTTAAAAGAAATATTTGATCTATGCAATATCGTCACCATCATGAAAGACGGGAAGGTTGTGGAAAGCGGCAAGGTTTCACAATACAATATCAGCAAACTTGTTCAAAAGATGGTCGGCCGGGAAATGAAGGATATCTACCCCTCCAAGGCCAACCGGACCCCCGGGGAAGAGGTGTTACGGGTTAACGGTTTTTCCAGAGCCGGGATTTTTAAGGATGTTACCTTTTCCGTGCGAAAAGGGGAAATATTCGGGATTGCCGGCTTGGCGGGCGCGGGCCGTACGGAGGTACTGCGGGGGATTATCGGGGCGGACCCGATAGACTCGGGAGAGCTTTTTATTAGAGGCGAAGCGGTTCCTTTCAGGGGACCCCGGGACGTGATACGTAAAAAGATTGGAATTGTCCCGGAGGAAAGAAAGACCCAAGGATTACTCTTAAAGCAGGATATGGAGTCTAACATCAGCCTTGCGGCAATACGCAAATTTACCAATTTTAATCTGATTAACCTTAAGGCGGAGAAAAAAAACTCCCTGGATTATATTAAGCTTTTTCAAATAAAACCAGCTGATCCCAATGTTCCGGTCAAAAGCATGAGCGGCGGCAACCAGCAGAAAGTCGTATTATCCAAATGGCTTACCACCGAATGCGAAATTTTATTAGTGGATGAACCCACCAGAGGGATTGACGTGGGGACAAAACAGGAAATTTACAGAATTCTAAACCAATTGGTTGAAGATGGGATGACCTTGATAATGGTTTCGTCGGAACTGCCGGAAATTCTCGGTATGTGTAACCGTATTATGGTCATGTGTGAAGGTCAGGTAACAGGCATTTTTGACGCGGACAAGGCGGATGAGGAACTTTTAATGAGCTACGCGACTAAACATATCATCCCCGAATCGGCGAAGGGGGATTTTTATGGAAAACAAAAAACTGCTTCCCGGGGGGATAAGCCGGGAAGTCCGTACAAAAAAACTCAATGAAGCCATGAGGGGGGTAAAACCCTCTATTTGCACGGATCGGGCCAAGCTGGTGACCGAATGCTACAAACAACATGAGGGTGCACCGCCGATTATCAAACGGGCATTGGCGCTTAAGTACATCCTGGAAAAGATGGTGATCTTTATTGATGACGAGGAGCTTATTGTCGGCAACCACGGAAGCCGGCCCCGATCAGCGCCCTTATTTCCGGAATTCGGGTCTTTCAGCAAAAAAGAGCTGGATCTCATGCCGACCCGGAATGTTGATACCCTCCAAATCAGTGAGGAAGATAAAACCTGTCTTTTGGACGAAATCTACCCTTACTGGAAAAACCGCTGCACCGGGGATATGGTTCAGTATTTTATCGATGATGATATTATGGAGGTCCTCAATTCTCCTTACAGGGTTTTTGATCCCTTAAGCAGAACCCGCAGTGGTTACGGCCATTATATTCCCAATATTCCCGCTATATTAAAACGGGGATTCAGGGGTATTGAGGCGGAAGCAAAACAGCGCCTCGCAGCCCTGGACAGGCTGGCGCCGGATTATATCGGAAAAACCCATTTTTACCGGGCGGTTATTATTATCGTGGAGGGGATCAGGGTGTTCGCGGGACGGTTTGCCGCGCTGGCGCGGGATATGGCCGCGAAAGAACCTGATGAACGGCGGAAAAAAGAACTGCTCCTTATTGCGGCAAACTGCGACAAGGTTCCGTACGAACCGGCGGCCACCTTTTTTGAGGCCTGCCAATCCTATTGGTTTACCATTTTGATTGATTATATTTCCCAGAATGGTTCCGCTATTTCCGGCGGCCGTTTTGATGAATATATGGCCCCTTTTTATTTTGAGGATATTACTAAAGAAATCCTGGTCAGGGAAGAAGCCCGGGAAATTCTTGAGGCGCTTTGGGTAAAACACAGCGACGTGATTAAGGCGGGGACTTTTAACGCCGCGAGAAACAACGGCGGTTTCGCCACCACCATAAACATCGTACTTTCAGGGATAGGCCGGGACGGCAAGGACATCACCAGTGATTTTTCCTTCCTCTGCCTTGACGCCGAATCTTCCGTATTTAATTCGGAACCCAATGTAAGCATCCGGGTCCATCCCAAAACCCCAAATAGTTTTCTCATGAGGGTATTGGAAATACTGGTGGAGAAGGAGGGGGGGAAACTTCCCATGTTTAATGATACCGCCATAATCAGCGGCCTTACCGCCCATGGGTCAGATCTGAAAGACGCCAGGGACTACGCCATAGTAGGCTGCGTTGAGCCCACCCCCAGCGGCAATACCATGGGAATGACCAACGCCTGTTATTTTAACCTGGGTAAATGCCTGGAGCTCGCCCTGAATGACGGGGTCTGTGTCATTTCGGGTCAGCAGATGGGCCCCAAAACCGGAAAAGCAGAAAATTTCAAATCCTTTGACGAAGTGCGGCGCGCCTATGAAACCCAGGTTGAGTATTTTGTTAACATGATGGTAAGCTCCCTGAACGCCATAGGGCGTCTTCAGGAAACCTATACGCCCCATATTTATTGTTCCATGGTTTTGGACGGATGCCTTGAAAGCGGTCAAGACTGCTGTTCCGGCGGGACAAAATACAACTATATCGGCGTACAGGGGGTCGGAATTACCGATGTGGGAGATTCCCTTACCGCCATTAAAAAGCTTGTATTTGAGGATAAACAATTTACCATGGCCGGACTCCTTGAGGGAATGAAAAGCAATTTTGAGCATGACCCTAAAATGCAACACATGCTTATAAATAACGCGCCTAAATACGGCAACGACATAGATGAGGCCGACGAGATGGTTGCCTGGGCCGGATGGCAGTATTGCAGCCTGGTAAAAACCAAAAAGGATCACCGGGGCGGCGCGTATCGTCCAGGGCTTTTTTGCCTCTCTTCCAATACTCCCCTCGGACGGCAGGTATGCGCCCTTCCTTCAGGGCGGCTCTCCGGCACCCCCCTGGCAGACGGCGGCATTTCGCCGAAACACGGCATGGACACCCATGGTCCGACGGCGGCCGCGAAGTCGGTGGCAAAACTGGATCACCTGTTGGCGGTGAACGGCGTGAACTTCAACCTCAAATTCCTGCCCGCCATATTAAAAACAGAAGAGGATCGGCAAAAACTAATTGATCTTATCCGGTCCTACTTTTCCATGGACGCATTCCATATCCAATTTAACATTTTGACGGCGGAAAAACTCCTGGACGCGAAAAAACATCCTGAAAAACACCGAAGCCTGGTGGTACGGGTGGCGGGTTACAGCGCCTTTTTTGTGGAGCTCGATGGGGATATTCAGGATGAAATAATCGCCAGAACAACACAGATGGTATAACCGATGTACGACATATTCGCTTTGGGAGACATCATCGTGGATCTTACCCCATGCCCCGCATCGGAAAGCGGCAATCCGGTATACGAATGTAATCCCGGAGGTACGGTGGCTAATATGGCGGTAAGTACCGCCCGGATGGGATTAAAAACCCTCCTGGCAGGCTGTGTGGGCGATGAGGATCTGGGGCGTCATGTCGAAAAAGTGATTGCCGGGAAGGGGGTGGATACTTCGGGGGTTGTCTTTGACGCCGATCATTTTTCAACCCTCGCCGTCATAACCCTTAAAAACGGGGAACGGAGTTTTAGTTTTTCCCGTAAGTATGCGGCGGATATAAACCTCAAGATCGAAGACGTGGACATGCAGAAGCTGCTTTCTTCGAAAATTTTCCATGTATCGGGGATGTGTTTCTCCGACGATCCCTGTAAAAACACCGCCTTCTACGCCATGGAAAAGGCCCGGGAGGCAAAAATAATTACCACCCTGGATGTAAACTACCGGCCCCTCCTCTGGCGGAGCGAAGACGATTTCCGGCAAACCCTGGCGGATGTGATACGGAAAATTGATATCTATAAAAGCTCCGAAGAGGAAATCCTGCTTATCACCGGCGAAAACACGCTGGATAGAGCCGCCGAAAAAATCAGTTCCTGGGGACCCCGGCTGGTGTTGGTTTCCTGTGGTCCCAAGGGGGCCTATTTTTATTACCGGGGACAGACCGGAACCGGTAATACCTTTGACACGGTACGGGTGGATACCACCGGGGCCGGGGATTGTTTTATGGGAGCGGTATTATATAAAATAATCAACCGGAATGGTACCGCGGATTTTCAGTACGATGAGCTTTTGGAGATCCTTGAATTCGCCAACGCCGCCGGAGCGGTTTCCATCAGCCGCCGGGGCGGGGTCGCGTCCATGCCCGGCCTTGATGAGATCGCCGGATGTATGAAAAACACTAAAAAACTGGTCATTCCATGGTAAAAAATACGCCAGGTGAAGCCAATATCCGGGGTATGGTTTTTGATATCCAGCGGTACAGCATCCATGACGGGCCGGGTATCCGGACCCTGGTGTTTCTTAAAGGCTGCCCTCTGCAATGCCTTTGGTGCGCAAATCCCGAATCATGGCTGCCCAAGCCGCAACTTTTTTACCGTCCCGCCGTATGTATACACTGCGGTGAGTGCGTGAAGGCGGCGCCGGATAAGGGTATAACTATGGACGGAGAGGGCGGTGAGTTACGTATAAATTTCGCGTCTCTCAATAAGAGGGATCTCTCCTGGACAAAAGCCTGTCCTACCGGCGCGCTGAATATCAAGGGGGTCTCCATGTCCGTAAACGAAGTTTTTACGATAGTTATGCGGGACGAGATTTTTTACCGTCAAAGCGGCGGCGGCATTACCCTTTCCGGCGGAGAACCTCTGGCCCAGCCGGAATTCGCCAAAGCCCTTTTGCTGGAAGCCCGCCGGAATTTGATTTCCGCCGCGGTGGAAACCTCCGGGGAGGTTCCTCTTGAAACGATACTCGCGGTTTCCCACTATGCCGATTTTTTTCTGTACGATGTTAAGATCTTCGATGAGGAGAAGCATTGCCGGTATACCGGAAGTTCAAACAGGAACATAAAAGAGAATTTGTCCGCCCTTGCCGGGACGGGAGCGGAAATTTTAGTCCGTATGCCCTTAATTCCCGGCGTTAACGACAGTCCCGAAGATCTACAGAAAATATTGGATTATCTGCGGGGGATCGGCGTTACACGGTTTACTATCCTTCCCTATCACCAATACGGAAGCGGAAAATACGCGTCCATCGGCATGGCCTATGCCTTATCGGCGTTAAGCCCGCCGGAAAACGCGGCGATTGAAAGGCTCAAAAACCAAATCGCCGAAGCGGGATTCTCCCAGGAATGACCCTCGCCGCTCCGCGGAAGCTCATTCCCAGGCCTTCCACCGGCATTCACCCAGGGCCATCTCCGTAAACACGGCCTCACAGCTTGAGCCTTTTGAGGGACTGCACGCATAAATCCCCAAACGGATGGCTCCCTCCCCCTTGATCAGGTGGAAAATCCTGGCCGGGGTATAGTCCGCCCCGGTACGGGAAGTCTCAAGAAAAAAATCACCCTCCCGGCGGCTTAAGCGGTAATACATGGTGGTCAGCGCCGGGTTCACCGCGCCGGTTCCGAAATCAGAATACCCCTTATTGGTAACCACACTGCCAAGGTTCTGGAACCGTTCATTTTCATATTCCATGGAACCTTTGAACCAATTTTCCTCATCCTGATAAATAACGACCCCGCATTGATCAAAAAGCCCGGTGCCATTACGGACCGTCTTAACACTAAAGGTAAAAAAAGGGGCCTCCGTCGGCATGACCAGCATATGGGCGGTGTTACGCCGGAATTTGTAATAAGTACGCTGCCATAGATCCGTATCCGGTTCGGTACGTATCCTGATCTCCTTATCGCTGACCGAAAATTCTTTTGGTTTATTTATCCACCGGAGTTTATCCGCGGAAAAAGCCATCCCTCCGCCGGGGGCGGCCGGCGCAGGTTGTTTTTGGATTGGATCAAACACGGTATTTTCCTCCTCCCTTTTTCCCCTTAAGGGCCAGCCGGAGCGAATCCACCATGTCGTATCCGCCGCCGTCAAGGCCAAAGCGGCCCATATGAATAGCGGGTTTTGTTTTTCCGTGAAAATCACTGCCGCCGCTTACCAAAAGCCCGTAGCTGTCCGCCTGTTGTTTATAATACAAGGACTGTTCGGGGCTATGATAACTGCTGTACGCCTCAATGCCTTCAATACCCAGATCGATAATTGACGGCAGCATATCTTCTTTACCTTTCAGATTTTGTCCCGGGTGGGCCAGCACGGAAACACCCCCGGCGTTTTCGATGGCGGCAAGGGCCTCTTCCATGGAAATATACTCAATATGCACATAGGCGGCCCTTCCCTGCCCGCAATAATCCCAATAAAAATTGACATAGGGGTTGTCGCTGCGGCCGCCCCCGGGAAGGTAGGGGCGAAGCAGGGGATTCTCCCCGGCGTCCGCCTTGGCAAGCACAATTTCCGCCGCAAGCTCCCCCGTGACGAATCCGTTTTTTGCCCTGGAAAGGGCCTCTTTTTCGTCCAGCGCTATTCCTGCCCTGTTGATAAGCCTGACGGTTTCCAAAGAGCTTGCCCGGTTTCGGGATTGAACATCCAGATCGATCTCCCGAAG
>JAISPH010000071.1 GCA_031275035.1 Treponema sp. | reverse complement strand
CATAATACGGCTGCCAATCGACGGATTTCCCCTTCCTTCCTTCCTTTGTGCGCCTTATTCGCCTTAGTGGTTGATTCCTCTTCCTTTGCTGTAACCACTCACATCGCCGGGTAAAAAGCCAGGCTCTCAAACAAAAAGTTCGTGCCGTGGTAAAATTTCTTCATGTGTAAATGGCGCCTGGCAAGCGGGAAACAGGAAGGGCGGCGGTTTCAAGAAACCGCCGCCCCGTACTGTTTTATAGTCCCTATTTGCCGGAGGAGGACTCCGCCTTTTCCAGTTCCGCCTGGGCCACCGCCAGAAGGGCAATGGGCACGGAGTAGGAGGAACAGGAAACGTAGTTCAGACCCGCGTCCATACAGAACCGGACATTGGAGGGATTAGCCCCATGCTCGCCGCAAAGGCCGCAGACCAGGTCCGGCCGGGTGAGCCGGCCCCGTTCTACCGCCAGGGCGATCAGTTCCTTGACCCGGGGATCCAGGGTGCTAAAGGGATTCCCAATGATAAGATCAAAGAGGGTATAATCGGGCATAAAGGCGGTAAAGTCATCCCGGGAAATTCCCAGGGTGGTCTGGGTCAGATCGTTGGTCCCAAAGCTAAAGAACCGGCCATATTTGGCTATATCCCCGGCGCTCAGGGCCGCGGCGGGAAGCTCAATCATGGTACCGATCTGGTAGGGCACCGGTTTTGCCTTCTTTTCTTCCCGGAGTTTTTCCTCCACATCCACAATGCCGGTATAACTGGAACCCTCGATTTTCTTGCCATAGGCGATAAGCTTGAGTTCCGAAGCGTTCATCACAATGGGGACCATGATCTCCGGCCGCACGTCCACCTTCTCTGCCCGGAGCTTATAGGCCGCCTCAAAGACCGCCTGAACCTGCATGGCGTAAATTTCGGGATAGGAAACGGCGATCCGGCAGCCCCGGTGGCCGAGCATGGGGTTAAACTCGCTCAGGCCGTCAATAAGGGCAAGAATTTCCGGTTTTGAAACCTTCCCCTTCTTGGCAGTTGCCATGTGCTTCATAAAAGAATTCAGCTCGTCCGCGTTGTGGGGCATAAACTCATGGAGGGGGGCGTCTAAAAGCCGGATGGTTACCTCCTTCCCCGCCATAACCTTAAGGATGCCGTAAAAATCGTTCCGTTGCATGACCCGTAATTTGTTGAGGGCCCGTTGGCGATCCGGGAGGGAGTCGGAGAGGATCATTTCCCGGAATACGTTGATCCGGTCCGCGCCAAAGAACATATGTTCGGTCCGGCAGAGTCCGATCCCCTCGGCGCCGAAGGACCGGGCCAAAAGGGCGTCCTTGGGAGTTTCCGCATTTGCCCGGACATGGAAGTTTTTTAGGAACTGTTTGGTGATGCTGATAAAATCCAAGAGCCCCGATTCAGAGGGGTTCGGCTCTATCAGCTTGGCGGTTCCCAGATATACCGAAGACTCCCCATAGTAGGGAACATTTACGGTGATGTAATCCCCTTCGGAAAAACTAATATCCCCCAGGCTTGCCTTTTTCCCCCGGATCTTCAGGGCCGGGGCAACCAGGGAGACCTTTCCGTACTGACGGGCCACCACCGATGCGTGGGCGGAGTAGCCCCCCTCGGCGGTCAGGACCCCGGTGGAAACCTCAATGGCCTTGACATCCTCCGCAAAGGAAGAGATCAACACCAGGATAAAGCGGCCGTCTTCCCCCTTCTGCCGGGCAAGTTTCTGGGCCTCCAGGAGCGCGTCGGTGCTAAAATAGGCCCTGCCTATGGCCGCCCCCGGGGCGCCGGCAATGCCGCCGCTCCATTTTTTAAAGCCCTTAACGCTGGGGGTATCGATAATGGGATGGAGAATCTCATTAAGCCGGGGGGGGTCAATGGCCTTAACCACATAGGCATTGTCCACGACCTTCCGCTTGGCCAAATCCAGGAGCAGTTTGATATCCGCCTGGGTGGATTTCTGATCCACCAGCCGCTGCTCAATAAGCCAGAGCTTCCCGTTTTCCACGGTAAACCGGATCTGCCGGATCTCCTTGAATTTATCTTCCAGGGTCCAGGCGATGCGCTCCAGCTCTTTAAGGTGGCCGGGGCCTATCTTCTCGATGCTTTGCCCGGCGGAACCGGCCTCGTTGAACTTCTCCCGGTAGAATTCGCCCTGGAGTTTCTTCTCCCCGGTTACCACGTTGCGGCTAAAGAAACTGCCGGAGCAGGAATCCTTTCCGTAATTTCCGTACACCATGGGCTGGATCACCAGGGCCGTATCCTGATCGTTCTGATCATCCATGGAAAGGAGTTTGGAAATCTCCTTTAGGGTGATAATAAGCTGCTCTTCCGCGGTATCAAAGAAGCCCCGGGGGAAGAATTTTGCGTATTCGTCCATATATTCAGCCGCGGTTTTGGTGATTTTCGTTTCCTCAGGGTCCGGTTTCCCCCCAAGTTCATTGGAGGGCCCGGCGATGCCCAAAAGCCGGTCCAGGGATTTTAACCGGCCGGCGATCTCCCCCTGTTCCTTAGGCTTCGCCTCCAGTTCCCGGATCCGTTCCTCAATCTTGAGCATCCCCCGAACCAGGAACAGGACCTCATGGGCGGCAAAGGTCTTCCCCACCCATTGGGCAAAGCCCGAAATAGTGGGCTTTACCAGGCCAAAATTGTGCAGGGTCGGATAGGTAGTAACCGCCAGGTTTGAAGAGATTACTATCTTGAGGAGCAGGGGATTATCGGCATCCCCATACTTCTTCCCCACGATGCCGGAGCATTTGGCTAAAAGAGCGATGATATCTTTTTTGATATCCGTTTCCGCTATTTCCGACGCAATGGTTGTATCAAGGATGAAGCCCGGAAGGATGGGAAAACCCAATTCCGCGAATTCATTTGCCTGGCGTCCGCGGATACCAAGCAATTCGGGGGCAACTTTTTTGGGGATCACATCGATTTGGCTAAAAAAATGAATCCTACTATCCATAAAGCGTATCCTTCGATTATTAAAATAATCTTAAAACATTATTCACCGGCCCATGGAGAAAGGCCTCAAATTGATGGCTTGCCCCCTGGATTAGATACCGCTGCAGCTTAGCCACATCCTTGATATCGTTTCCCGCCACGGCAAACTGTATGGAGCTCCCATGTTTTACCTTCCCCCATTTAAAGAGGGAATTAATATCCATGATACGCTCGCCTTCATAGTAAATGTATACCTGGAGATCGGGGTATTTGGCATTGTAACTGGCCATAATCCGTTTCCAGGCTTCCACATTTCCATTGTGAAAGAGCTCATTCTGCACCACCACGGAATACATGGGGGTCATCCGGACCGGTCCCTTGGCGGTGGGAGCCGGAGCGGAGGCGGTGACCACCGGCGCCGCAACCCGGACGCTTTCCTTCACCGCCGGAGCGGCGGCAGAGGACAGGGCCCGGCGTCCCCGCTTGGGCGCCGCCGCCGGCTTGGCGCTTTTCTTAGGCGCCCGGGGCTCCGCCGGGGCCGGGGCCTTGGCCGGTTTTTTTACCACGAAAGTCCCCTTATACAATTCCCCGGGGATCTTGGGTTTTAGGCCCTCAAAAAGAGAAACCGCGGTTAAAGCCGCCTTTTCGCATGTTTCATCCGCGGGAGTTCCCGCCTTGCCGGTGAATATGACCAGGAGTTCCCGTTTCCTAAGCAAGCCAAAATCCGCCGGTTCCTCCGGGACCTTGGGGTTCGCCACCAATAAACCCATATCAGGATGATGGTAGGCGGCTATCATATCCACCGCCTTCCATTTTGCGAATTCCGGCGCCAGGGCAGAGGGATCAGAAACAACCGACGCAAGATTAGAAGAAATGGTTTTATACCCCAGTTTATCAACCAGCAGCATCCGCAGAAGCAGAGCGACCCGTTCACCGGATAATTCCTCGTCTCCCAGCTCAAATAACAGATCCCCAAGATTATGATTTGGCCCGATGGTATCTATAATACCAATAGTCTTCTTTATGTGCCGTACGGCGGAATTAAATCCCGTCCTGGTAGAAAGCACCTCAAGATTTGCCGTATCTTTAGACATACTACAACCTCCTAGAAAAAACGCCCCCGAAGACGGGGGCGTTTCGGCTCATAGACCGATATTAGTTATACTTCCCTGAGCGTGTCTCCACCCCGGCGGCGGCTTGAACCTTTCTTGGGACCACGGCGTCCGGGTTTGGCGTCAACCACTCCGGCTTTTGCCTTGGCGGCCCGGCCTCTCTTGGCGGGGGCGTTTAAAGCGGGAACGGCAGGTTTTCCGGCCGCGGAAACACTGGCGGGGCTGTCGTTGGTATTCAGCAGATCAAGATAGGCCTGGCCGGCCGCGGGAGCGGCGGCGCCTTCGTCCGGAACCGCATCCGTAAAGGACTGGTTAATGTCTTCCCGGACTGTGGAACGGCGGCGGCTAAAGGAAGCGAAGGCCGCATCCTGGAAGCCCTTGGAAACGCCATGGAGGAATTCGTTAAGCACATTGGCCATCGCATCCAGGGTCGCCTTTTTCCGCTTGATGGAGGTAATATCCACATCGAGGAGCAAGCCGGGCTGAATGTGATAGGGATTGATCATGTACTCAAAGCGATAGTATTCCTTTTCCAGGAAACTAAGCCGATCTTCCATAACCCGCCTTTCGATGGGGTACTGATAATCGTACATGGTCTTCATTTTATCCCGCATAAGAATAATCCGCTGGCGGATCTTGTCTTTTTCGTAGATATAGGTACGGTTCATCCGCTCCACTTCGGTCTCGGCGGGCTTGATAAAGGAGATCTCGTCCCATACCTTGGCGATATCTTCATAGAGGGGTTC
>JAISPH010000020.1 GCA_031275035.1 Treponema sp. | reverse complement strand
CATTGGACTGTACACAGTTTCCGCCCACGTGCCCATGGGGAAAAATGTGGCCGCCACCCCCGATGGACGGAGGGCGGGAGAACCCCTGGCGGATGGCGGCATGAGCGCCGTATACGGCCGGGATCAGAAGGGCCCCACCGCGCTTTTGAAATCGGTGTCCCGGATCAAATCGATCAATGCGGCTAACGGAACCCTGCTTAACATGAAGTTTACCCCTTCCTTCTTCCATACCTCCGAAGGGGTAGAAAAATTTATGGCCCTGATGCGGGGCCTTGTGGAGCTTAAAATCAACCATGCCCAGTTCAACGTGATTAACCGGGAGGATCTGATCGCCGCCAGGGAACATCCAGAGAATTACCGCCATCTTCTGGTACGGGTGGCCGGGTATACCGCCAACTATGTGGATCTGGCAGATGTGCTACAGGACGAAATTATCGCCAGAACCGAGTATGGTTTTTAGCGGCCCATGACCGGCTGTATTTTTGACATTAAGCGCTTTGCGGTCCACGACGGTCCCGGCATAAGGACGACGGTTTTTTTTAAGGGTTGTCCCCTAAACTGCATCTGGTGCCAGAACCCCGAAGGCGTCAGTCCCGAACGGGACCTCTGGGTAAAGCGGGAAAAGTGCATAGGCTGCGGCGTCTGCGCGGCGGCCTGTCCCCAAAGGGCCCTGTCCCTGGAAGCGGGCAGAATCGGCATAGACCGGAGGCTTTGCAGTTTTTGCAATGCCTGCGTAAACCACTGTCCCGCCCGGGCCATTCAGCGCATTGACCGGGAGCTTTCCCCGGAATCTCTGGCGGAAGAGCTGGCGCTGGATAAGCTTTTTTTTGATATTTCCGGGGGAGGCGTTACCCTGTCCGGCGGGGAACCCCTGGCCCAGCCGGATTTTGCCCTTGCCCTGCTGGAGAGGCTCAGGGCGAACAATATTCATACCTGTATGGAGACCTCTCTCTTTGCGCCGGAGACAGTTATCCGCCGCCTCCCCGGGGCGCTGGATTACCTTATCTGCGATATTAAGCTTATGGACGGGGAGGATCACCTGAGGTATACCGGCAGGCCGAATGACGTGATCCTTGAAAATTTCCGCTGTCTTGCGGGCAGCCTTAAAAAAATTCTGGTCCGGGTTCCCCTTATCCCCGGCATTACCGCAGCGGAAAAAAACCTCAAAGCCATTGGACACTTTGTTCGTTCCTGCAATCCGGACATCCCCATAGAACTATTGAACTATAACTGGTTTTCAGGATCAAAGTACGCCCTCCTGGATAAGCCCCACTTCAATGACGAAGCCAGGGCCTTCCCGGAGGAAGAAATATCCCGTTTTTATGCCTGGGCCGGCTGTGCCCCGGTAGAGGTATAGAGGAGGCAGCCCTTATGTGGATCGATCTTTCTTATTTTAAGCGGCGTCCCCTTTACCTTACGGAGCTGCAGGAACGGATCGCCGCCCTGCCGGAGGCGGAGAAGCAGGAAATAAAGATACTGCTTATTATGAATAAACGCGGACAGTACCGCCGCCTCCGCTTTGCCTTCCCCAGGGGCAGCCAGCTTCGGGAGTATTCTGTCCTGTTAAAGCGGTACCTGCTGGCCATGATCAACAATATGGTAGTTTCCTTCGGCGGGGCCTCTCTGGAAATGTATTTTGATACTTCCAGCGAAGATCTTGTCAGGATGATGCAGGATGCGGCGGCGGAGTTTGATCTGGACCGGGAGGATAATTACCGCACCGGCTACGGGGTTTATGTAAACTATATCAACCGGATGAATACCTTTTTGGATATAGGCAAATTCAGAATCTGTTTCAGGGACGCCGGTTCCTGGAGAGAGCCCGATCCCGGCCTGGAATTCCGGGTATGCGAAGCCCGGTCGGAAAAGCGGGCCCTGGAGCTTTTGCGCCGGGCGGCGTCGGAAATGGAAGGAAAGCGTTTCTGCTCTCTGGATGTGGGGGGAAATTCCATCAAGGGAGCGGTGGTAAGCGGCGGCGACATCAGGGTTACTAAGGAGTACCAATGGTACCCCGCGGGGCTTAAAACCGCGGAAGAGATGAACAGTCCCCAGCTTCTCATGCTCCGCTTTCTCAGCAGCTATACTGCGGCGGCTGAATCCGGCATGGATCTCAGCTCCGGTATAATCCTGGAAGCCCTTAACCGTAATGCTTCATACCATGCGGTGCTTGCCGCCACGGAATATTTGGAAGAGATGGGCGTTTCCCCTTATAAACGTTTTGACGCCATCGTTATAGGTTTTCCCGACATTGTGGTAAACAATAAAATCGCCGGGGGGGAATCGTTTAAGCACCGGGGCATGAAGATGAACGCCGCCGCAGAATATGAAAGGGAATTTTTCAAAACCTCGGAGCTTGACAACATGGCCAGGGTTTATGCTAAAGAAGGCGCTCCGGTTATCGTGCTTAACGATACCAATACCGCTTCTTATTTAATATCGGTAGAACAGTCTTCCCTGGAAGAAACTATCCTTGATGAAAACGGCATGTTCATCAATACCATTGGTACGGAAATGGGAACGGGGCTTATCTCCCGGGGGGGCACTATCCACTATATTCCCCTGGAATGTTATCAGCATGTCATCGATCTGGGAAACACCGATTATGAACAGTATCAGTTAAACGATGTACGCAGTACGAGAAACATGAACACCGGAATCCCCGGAACCGTTCAAAAAAATGTAACCCAGATGGGTTTGTTTCGAATGGCCGTTTCGGCATTTGAGGAAAACGATAAAAAAATGCTGGACCTCCTTTTGGAGCAAAAATTGATAAGCCGTAACCGGGACAGGGATCTTATTGAGATAGTAACCGAACCTATTGACACCAGGGACAAGCTTACTCGGCTCTTAACGGATAAAATGCTTGCGGAAAAAAATCCCGTGATGGAGGAAATTATCAGAGCCATGGGAAAAGGAATGGGAATTTTAATCGATCAGGACCGCCTGATCTTTCCCGAAGTTAAGCCGCAGCGGCTGGTAAGCGGCGGGATCATGGCTTCGGATTTGGTTTTTCATCTGTTCCGGGACGCCCTGCGGAAACATAATCCCGGCTACGACGTTATCAGGCTGGATGAACAGACGGTCCACAGCCCGCTGCTTAAAAAAATAAAGCCGGAGCAGAGAACCTTTACGGTCGCCATAGGCAGCGCCTTTATCGGCAACCGCTTTTTGCTGGAAGCCCAGGAGGCGTAACTATGGAGATCCGGTATACCATTGGGGCGTCGGTCTCCTGTTTTGATCTCTTCAATCTTGAAAAACAATTTGAACAGATCCACGAAGCGCCGGTTGATTTTTTGCACTACGATGTGGTGGACGGGAATTTTAACCGGTGTATTATTCTGGGTCTGCCCCTGCTGGCGGCCATCCGGCCCCATACCAGGCTGCCCATTGACGTACATCTGGCGGCGTATCAGCCCGAGCGGTTCATTGAACAGTTTGCCGGAGCCGGAGCGGACATTATTTCGATACACCCCGAGGGGACCGGCGATGTAGCGGGGCTCTTTGAAAAAATAAGAAAGCTGAATTGTACGCCGGCCCTGGCGCTGAGGAGCGAGACCTCCGCCGGTGAGTCCCTGCTGCCTGTACTGGAGCAGGCCCTGTTTGTTACCAAGCTTACCGTCAACCCCGGCTTTTCGGGACAGAAAATGCAGAGCCGGGCCCTTGACAAGCTGAGGGCCCTGAGGAAGCTTATGGACGACAATGGCGTTCATACCCCCATTGCCGCCGACGGCAATGTAAATCCTGCAACCATTCCCGCCTTGATCGAAGCCGGGGCGTCCATGTTTATAGGCGGCAGCTCGGGGCTCTTTCTTAAAGGAAGAACCGTCAAGGAAAGCGCGGAGCTTATGCTGGAAGCGGTACGGACCCAGGAAAGCGGCCGTACCCGCTGACCGTTACTACTTATACGTTACCATGCTGTTGGCGGCGTTCCTGGACGAAGCGGCGCTTACCGCATCGGCGGGGGCCTGGACCCGTCCTACCCGCACCAGGGCAACAGCGCTGTAACCGCTTGGAAGCCCCAGGTCCGGCTTGAGGCTGCGGTTAAGGGCGTCTATGGGACCGGTATAGATTCGGGAGCCATAGCCCAAAGCCTGGGCGGCCAGGTAGATGCTCTCCGTCGCCAGGGCGCAGTCAAGGATCTGGCGGACATTCGTGCCGCCGTCTCCCGCGGCGGATACCACGATGAGCGCATTCCCCTCCGTTACATTAGGGATGATCCGCTTTGCCAGATCCGTATTTTGGACCACCGTAAAATGCCAGGGCTGCCGGTTGTTGGCGCTGGGGGCCCTGACGCCCGCCTGGACGATAAGATCCAGATCGGCCCTGCCAATCGAACCGGCGGTGAAATTCCGGGCCGCATAGTGATTCAGGATGGGCTTAAGGCCGGGGTTTTCCTGCGCGCCCGGAAGCGCCGCCAGGCCGGAAAGAATACAAAGGGAAAAAATCAATTTTTTCATAATGCCTCCTCTTTGGTTTTATGGTTATACACCGGGCCGTTTCTGTCAAGGCCGCACGCCGCTCCGCTGTTCGGGGAAACCATGTTTCCAGTACCTCGCTATTTTCGCCGGAGAAGAAATTATCTGCGGGACAAAAAATTTCTCTTCTGGACACGCAGTCATTTACTTTTTATACTTTTTCTATGCAGGTCTTCATCGTATACGCCCATCCCTCGGAGGATTCCTTTACCCGTCAGGTGAAGGATAGTTTTATCAGGGGACTTAAAAGCGCGGGCCATCGTTATATAATTTCCGATCTCTATAAGATGCAGTTCAAAACCGATATGAGCGAAGCCGAATATCTCCGGGAAGCTTACTACCGGAGGGAGGAGCCGGTGCCGGACGATGTGGCTGCTGAACAGGAAAAGATCAACGCCTCCGGCGCTGTCGTGTTTATTTATCCCGTTTTCTGGAGCGATGTTCCGGCCAAATTGACCGGATGGTTTGACCGGGTGTGGACCTATGGTTTTGCCCACGGGGAAAACCGGACCATGAAGCAGCTTGAAAAGGGTCTCTGCCTCTGCTCCGCGGGAAATACCATGGAGTACCTGCACGGGACCGGCCTTTTGGAAAGCATGAAACGGGTAATGCTTGGAGACAGACTCTTTAACCGGGTAAAGACCAAGGAAATGATTGTGCTGGACGGTACTTCCAGGGAAATGGAAAGCAGGAAGGCCAATTGGGACAATCACCTGCGCCGGGCCTTTGAGGCGGGGGCTGTATTTTAACAAGGGGGACCGCATGAAACAGATCTATCTTGCCGGAGGCTGCTTTTGGGGGGTGGAAAAGTACATCGCCATGATTCCCGGGGTTATTAAAACCGAAACGGGCTACGCCAACGGCCGCACCGCCGATCCTTCATACGAAGATGTCTGCCGCAGGGATACGGGTCATGCGGAAACGGTAAAGGTAGACTATGACCCCGCCCGGCTGGAGCTTTCCCGGCTTCTGGATCTCTTCTACGGCGCCATTGATCCTACCTCGGTAAACCGGCAGGGCCACGATACCGGCACCCAGTACCGCACCGGTGTTTACTATACCGATGAAGGGGACCGTCCGGTGATCCTGGCCTCCATCGCTTCCCTCGGGACCCAATACGATAAGCCCATTGCCGTGGAGGTACTGCCCCTGGAGAATTATTATACCGCCGAAGAGTATCACCAGAAGTATCTGGATAAAAATCCCGGCGGCTATTGTCATATCGGTCCCGGTACTTTTGAACGCCTCCGCCGGGCGCTGGAACAGTGAGCCGCGTTATGGTCCAATCGGACTGCAAAAGGGCCCGGAATTCTTTTTCTCATTTCCTCTTGCAATTTTATGCTGATTGTGTTATATAGAATACAATAACTTTTTAAGGGAGCATACAATGGCAGCTAAAACGGAACGAATTATTTTGGGTCTTGAGAAACTCTACGCCAAACGGAAGGTGCTGGACAAGCAGATATCCGATTTGGAGAAGCAGCTTGTTTCCGAGGCAAAGAATGTCAATACCCTGGTCAAGAAAGCCTCTACCGCTGGTTCCGCCAGGAAGACTGCGGCAGCTAAAAAAGCAAAGGCCCTCTTGAAGAAATAAGCCTACGCCGTCAGGTATGGTAAAAAAAACAGCCCTGCTGACAGTATTATTTCTGATTATCTGTTTAAGCGCCGGTGGACAGACAGCGGGATTAAAGATACTCGTTGAGGAAATTGACGGTTCTCTGGCTATCGTAAAGTCCCAGGGGACCGCCAAGGACCTTGTTATTCCTGAAACCATAGACGGTAAGCCCGTTGCCGTAATCGGCGAAGGGGCCTTTACCCGAAGGCAGCTAACCAGCGTAACCATTCCTGACAGTATTGTTTCCATCGGCGCAGGGGCCTTTGCCTACAACAATCTCGCCACGGTGATTATCGGCAACAATGTTACCGCCATCGGAACCGGCGCCTTTGCCAATAATCAACTGACCAGCGTTACCATCGGAGCCGGGGTTGAAACTATTGGAAAGGGCGCTTTTGCCAATAATCAGCTTACCAGCGTAACCATCCCTGACAGCGTCGCTTCTATCGGGGACTACGCCTTCTTTTTCAATAAAATAAAGAGCCTGACCCTTTCCGGCGGCGTTACCGTAATCGGCGAAGGAGCCTTTTCGGGCAACCATCTCTCCGCCGTCGATATTGGCAGCGGCGTTACCAATGTGGGGGACGGCGCTTTCTTCAACAATAATATAACCAGCGTAACCATCCCCGCCAGCGTTACCGTCCTGGGAAAGCGGGTCTTTGACGTGCGTACCATCCGGGGAGTCCGCCCCAATATTGATTATGTAGACGCCGCCGGAAATGTAGTTCATACCACCGCCAATAATTTCGACACCTATTATGCTTCAACGGGAAAGCGGGCGGGAAAGTACACCTATGCCCAGGGCGGCTGGACCTTTAACAATTAACGTTATTCGCAGTGGGATCTAATACCCTCTGCACACTTTCGTGTGCGAGCTTTAGGGCGGTTAGAGTTGGCAACGCCAACAAAAAAATGGTAGTAGACCCCACGTTAATAACTTCCTTACAGAACGAACCTCGTAA
>JAISPH010000248.1 GCA_031275035.1 Treponema sp. | reverse complement strand
CCATAAAAATGTAGAGCTTATTTACGATATTCGGGGGTAGCATGTTTCCGTCCACCTCCACCGACAGGACCGGATAAATCCTCTCCCGGGCCCAGGGGGTAAAGAGGCCTTCAATGACCCGGCCTATGAGACAGGCAAAGGGAGAGATGTTGACAATCCCCGAATAGCCCTGTTCCATAGCGGTGGCGGCAACTCCGCTGGAAACGGCAATTTCCGAATTAAGCTCCAAATTAACAAAGTGTCGCTGGGTATTTTCCATTATCTGGCGCATGTCATGGGGCGTTTTGGGGATAAGTCCCGTGGGCTCAAGGATCGAGAGCACCTTTTTTTCTATAGAATGTTTCCACCATTCTTCAATTCCCAGTTTTTTCAGATCCCAGTAGGGTCTGAAGAAGAAACGCCTGGCGGGCTTCTCCAGCTTGATGAGCTTTTTAAGGGCGTACTCCCGGACAAAATCCAGATAGTGAATCCATTCGGCAATCCCCGACACCTTCACCACAATGCCCCGCTCGCTCATCAGGTCCGTAAGCTCCCCCACCGCAAAGTCATCCCGGCGGACATAAATTTCACCAACGATAAGTACCTTAGGACAGTCCGCCACCCGGCGTTTGAGGGGTATCTTCATAACATCTTCGGCGACCTGTTTCAGCTCTTTCCAGATCCGTCCGGGATCATGCTCCACCGCATCCATGACCCGGCGCCAGGACCGCTCGTAGCCGGCCAGAGCCTCTTCGGGGTTCACCGCCACTGCCTTGAGGGCAGTCTGTATATCTTTCAGATAGTCCGAGAGGACAAGCCCCTTCCACATCTCCCTGGCAAAACCCGGACCCAGCTCTCCATAGGAATTATCCGCCGAAAGGATAAAGACCACTACATTTTCCAGGCGCAGATCCTTAAAGAGATTGTCGTAGTAGACAAAGTACTGGCCGGTCCGGCAGGGGCCGGTGGTAATGGGAACAAAGAGCAGGTAAAGTTCATCCTTGCGGTACTTTTCGCTGAAGAAAAACTGAAGGGCGCTTCCCAGAACCAGGTGGCTGGGAACGCACTCTTTCCCCGAGGCATGGGCCCGGGCTATCTGAATGGTCTTGCTGGTGGCTACCGGCATGGCCTCGGCGTTGATCCCCAGGCTGCGCACCGCGGCCCCCATATACTCGGTAGAGATGGCCCCCATGTTGGACAGGAGCACCTTGACCCGCTTGTTGTTGCGGATGGGAACCCGCTCTCCGGTTTTGTCATTATCGATCCGTATTTCTTCCCCTGCGGGGGCGTTTTTGTCGTAGACAAAGCGCCAGCCGTTGCTGTAACGCTCCGCCTCAAGCTCGGTCTTTTTGGCCCTGTACCCGTCAATGATGTCCAGAAAGGCCTCCACCCGGGTATCGACCCCGGCATCGGCGGAATGGGAATCCAGTTCCAGCACCAGGAAGGGTTTCTGCCCCATGGCCCATTTAAGGTAGAGGAGGATGAACGAATCGGGGGCGCAGGAAAAGTTGGTGATATAGGTAACGTAGATATTGTCTTCTTTCTTGAGGAAGTTTGAAGCCTTTACATCCTGCTGTCCATAGTACCAGTACATGTTGGGGAAGATCTTTTCATCCTGGAAGGGCAGAATGTCGAAGGGTACGATGGAGTAGCCCCGGGTGGTAAATTTCCTGGGGATGCCCATGTTGGCCTCCGCGGTAAACGCGTTGTAGGGCCGTCCCAGCAGGGCAATCACCGGCCGGTCCGCCCGGCGGGCATCCTCCAGGGCCTCTTCTCCCAGTTTTTTAACGGCCTCAAAATAGGCCTGCTGTTTCGACAGGGCCTTGGCAAAGGCCGCTTCGGTTTCCTCCGCGCCTATCCCCAGCTTTTCGGTCATCATGTTGAAAAGCTCCAGAGCCTTGCTTTCGCCGAATTTAAAGCTTACCACCAGGGGAAGCCAGCGCTTTTTATCAACATCGGGAAAGGCCTTTTCTATATAGTAGGGAAGGCTCTGGGTAATGGGACAGAAATTAGCGTGAACCTCTTCTTCGTAGCTTGGCATATCCCTGAAATGGGGAAGGAGCACATAATCCGCCCCCTTGTCCAGGCAGTCCTGCACCGCCCCATGGGCTATCTCCGCGGGGAAACAGTAGGTGGATTCCGCCCGGGCTACTCCGGCATGGGCCACTTCGGTGGAGAGGAAGGTTCTAATCCCCAGCTCATGGAAGAACCAGGAATAGAGGGGATAGAGGGTATGGACCGAAAAGGCCCGGGGAATACCGACCACATAATCACGTTTATATGGAGAGTGGAGAGAGAGTGAAGAATCGGGGGTGGGGGATGGGAAATCTGATGCCGGGGCGGCATACTCTTCAAAAAGCATCTTCTGCCGCTTCTCCACATAGTCAAAAACCGGCACATCCTTTACGGCCTTCCGCATGTTGGTATACTTGTTACAGCGGCCGCCGAACATATACTTATGATCCTGCACGCCCACCGAGAGGACCTGGATGGGACAGTGGTTATCGCAGGACCGGCAGGTAAAGACCCGCTCGTAGCGTATCTCCCGGCTCAGGAGCTCGCCGATATCAACGGTTTTTTCCGCAAGAAGGCCGTCCGCGGCCTTGCGCTTTGCCAGAAGGGCCACCCCAAAACAGCCCATAAGTTCCGGCGAAGGGGGAACCAGGATCTCCTTATCCAGCATCATGGCAAAGGCCAGGGGAACGGCGATGTTCTTCGCCACCCCTCCCTGGAGGAAGATCTTTCCCCCTATGGTACGGTTCCCCACCACCCGGTTAAGGTAATTGGCGACGATGGAACAGACAATGCCGGCGGTGATATTCTCCTTGGTAGCCCCCTGCTGAACCGCCTTGCGGATATCGCTGTTGATAAAGGCGGAACAGTGCTCCCCAAACTTGAGGGGGGCGTCGGCGTTTAAGGCTATGGGGCCTATGTCTTTGGCGCTGTGGATGGACAGATCCCCCGAGGCGGATTCTTCCAGGAAAGAGCCGGTCCCAGCGGAACAGGCTTCGTTCATCGCATAGTCGATGGGGACCCCGTTTTTAAGCAGCACGTACTTGGCGTCCTGGCCCCCGATTTCAAATATGGTTTCCACATCAGGATCAAAGTAGGTGGTCCCCACGGAGTGGGCGATAATTTCGTTATAGACCCCGGGGGTCTCCAGAAAAACCCCGAGGATCTCCCTGGAAGAACCGGTGGTGGATACCAAGCGTATGTCCACCGCCTTATCCCCCGTATCGGCGATGATCTTATCCTGAATGATTTTAAGGCATTCCTTGAGGGCCTTAACCGGATCTCCGTGGGTACGGCCATAATGGCTGGCCGCAATCTCATCGGTTTCCGCATCTACCAGGCAGGCCTTGGTGGTGGTGGAACCTCCGTCCACCCCCAGAATGTAGGGACGGCCCCGCTGTACCCTGCCGGCGGGCTTTTCAAAGGTCTTTACCTTGACGGCCCAGTCCCTCAAAGCCTCCAGGGTTCCAAAACGGATCTCGTTGGGCTTGAGGAGCCGATCCGCCGCCGGGAGGGGGCTCCCCGATTGGGGAGCCAGCACCGCCGCACCCAGAGCTTCAAAGACCGGCGCGGTCTCGGGAATGACAAATTCAATCCCGGGCTGCTTCTCCCGGATAAAACGGATGATATGCCTGTTCAGGGTAATGCCCCCGGTCAGGACCACCCGGCCGGAGTTAATCTTGGCCCGTTTGAGGAAGTCGATAACCTTGACCGCCATTACATCCGAAAGGGAAAGGACAATGTCGTTCTTGGTAGCCTCCCGCTTGTTAAGCCGGTGGGTACAGTCGCTCTTCATAAAAACCGAACAACGGGTCGAAAGGGGATATACCTTAGCTTCGTCGGGAACCTTATCGATGTCCGCCAGGGTCATATCCATACGGGCAAGCTGCTGCTTGAGGAATTCTCCCGTACCGGAAGCGCATTTGTTTCCGGAGAAGTTATTGATGATCTTCCCCTCTTTGTTGAGGGAATAGACCACCAGATCCTCCCCTCCCATGGATACCACCGCATCCGCCTTGAGCCCCAAAGCTTTAAGGGCGGCCTCCACGCAGAGGGGTTCCAGAGTCCCCGCGGCGTTGAACATAAACCGGCCCTCGTTGCCCGTAACCAGGGTGGGAACGCCCTGGGGAACGCCGCCCCCGGCAAGTAGTTTCTGCACCGCCGCGCCAAAATCACCCTCGTGGGGAACGGCGGCGCTCCATATAACCTCGAGCGGTTCTTTGGACTGATCGACCAATACCATCTTCAGGCTGGTAGAACCTATATTAACTCCTAATGACTGCATGGTACCTCAACATTTATGCTTAATTTGCTCAAATAATAACAAGACCGGCAGGATGGTTCAAGCGTAGTCCGGCTTCGGCCTGAAAACTGCCGGAGATTCCCCCTTCCCGTTATCCAAAAAATACAAAAAAGCTCTTGACAATAATAATAATGGTTATTATTATTATTTCTGTCAAGGGCTCTTAAAAGTTCCGCCGGAAAATTTGTGCAGTATATTTTTTTGTGTACTATATTCTAATTTAGGATGTGAAAGTGCCTGGAAATGAGAGAAAACACAGCAAAAAACGGGACGCCATTCTGGAAACGATCCGGTCCACCCTCTCCCATCCCGGAGCGCGGTGGGTCTACGACCGGCTTAAATCCCGGATTCCCGGCCTTTCTCTGGGGACGGTATACCGGAACATCAATGTCTTCCGCGAAGAAGGAACCGTAGTATCCCTGGGAGTGGTAAACGGCGAGGAACGCTTTGACGGAACGGTGGCGCCCCACCCCCACTTTATCTGTGAGGGCTGCGGCCGGGTGCTGGATCTGCCCGGAGAGGCGCAGGCGGAGTTAACCGGCGTTCTTCCGCTTGAAATTCCCGGCTTTACCATCGATAAGCGCAAAACCGTATTTTACGGTCTCTGCGACAGATGCCGGAATTTACAACAATAGACAGCGCCGGCCTGAAGGAGGGGTTGTTCTAAAGGAGGGGTTGTTCTATAAGATGGGGTTTAATGCCGTTTAGCGGCTCCGAAGGGCGGGGCATTAAACCTTCAACATAACAAAAAGCGGCGTATGCCGGTTTTATTTTATTTTCATGGAGAAATGTATGAAATGGGTTTGTCAGGTTTGCGGTTATGTGTATGAGGGCGATAAGCCCCCCGAAGTTTGTCCTCAGTGCAAGGCTCCGGCCTCCAAGTTCAGTCAGGCTGCGGGAAACCAGACCTTTGCCTCAGAGCATGTGGTAGGCATTGCCAAGGATGTGGAACAGGATATCAAGGACGATCTCCGGGCCCACTTCAACGGAGAATGCTGCGAAGTCGGCATGTACCTTGCCATGAGCCGGGTCGCCGAGCGGGAGGGTTATCCCGAAATCGCTGAAGCCTACAAGCGCTATGCCTTTGAGGAAGCGGAACATGCCGCCAAATTCGCCGAACTCCTCGGCGAGGTGGTTACCAGCAGCACCAAAAAAAACCTGGAGCTCCGGGTAGAAGCCGAGTACGGCGCCTGCGCCGGCAAGACCGACATTGCCAAGCGGGCCAAGGAAAAGAACTACGATGCCATCCACGACACGGTCCACGAAATGGCCCGGGATGAAGCCCGCCACTGCGCCGGCTTCCAGGGCCTCCTGAAACGGTACTTCTAAGTTTTTGAAACAAGATTTCCAGGGAGACACTGAAAACCATCAGTTTTCCAGCGCATCCCTAAGAGAGGCGGGGCGATTCCAAAACAGCCGTTTTGGAACCGCCCCGGTGCATTTTCTGTCTTTCAGAACGGGAGGCTTCACCGGGGCTTTTTACCCCCGCCGGCTCCCATGAACGATTCGCCGGGAACCTCTGAAAACCGCAATTTCCCCGGCCTATAAGGCGGACAAACGCTGCTCCGCCTGTTCCGCTTCCTTTTCCAAACTCAGGGATCTAAAAATATCCCCGGAACGGCGGTATGCCGCGGCGGCTTCCGCGGTATTTCCCGCCTTTCTCTGCACCTCTCCCCTGGCAAACCAGTCCATGCCCAGGCCGTAGGTATTTTCCGCCCGGCGGTCAAAGGCCAGGGCTTCGTCCAGCGCCTCAAGGGCGCCGGAATAGTCCCCCGCCACGGAACGGATCGATGCGATAAGGTACCAGTCATAGGCGGCCTGTTCCAGATAGTTATGCTTCTGGTGAATACCGAGGGCATTCTTTAGCGCATTTTCCCCGTCATTCCAGCGGCCCAGCTCTTTTTCCGCAAGTCCCGCCACGATCCAGGCCAGGGCAGTATGGAGCGGGCTTTTTATCCTGGACAGCTCCTCCCGCACCTGGGTCCGTACCGTCCCGGCATCTGAAACGCCGCCGAGAAGCCCGCTCCGGGCCATATAAACCCGGCTAACCGCCGCCAATTCCTCATCCCCTGCGGCCAGGGCCTCATCCAGGGCGGCGGTCCAGAGTTCCTCCGCTTCGCCGGTACGGCCCAGGTAAAAGAGGATATTTCCCCGGGAGAGGCTGGTCCTGATAAGCAGTTTGGGATCGTCCGCTCTCACCGCCAGACGGCGGGCTTCCTGCAATAGCTCCAGGGCTTCGGCATAACGGCCCTGGTCCGCCGCCCGGTTGGCAAGTTCAAGCTGAGTCTCGGTCATATTCCGTACCGTAAAAATCTCGGCGGGACGTTTAGGGGCGGAGGAACAGCCCGGCATAAGCAACGGCAAACAGAGGATCAGCAGCGCGCCGCAGACAGCCTTTAACGCAGTATTGCCCATTCCCATGCCCCCTTAGAACTGTATGCCCCGGGGACTTGTCCCGTTCGATTCAACCTGGACCCGCTCGGGCACCCCGTTTTTAAGGAGGGGATTGTTCAGCAGGGCGGCAAGCACGTCCTCGGCGGAACTCAGGGTCCTCCGAAGCTCCGCCACCAGTCCCACAACCTGGGGCATCTCCTGGGGCAGATAATCCGTGGTCTGCTCAAGATTCCGCAGTATCCCCGAAAGCGACCTGAGAGAAGTCTCCAGGCTTGTATAGACGTCGCCGCCGGGCCCGAAGGCCGCCGAAACAATGCCCCCCGGTTCATCCAGCTTTCCCGTAAACTGTTCCAGATCCGAGGTGATCCGTTTTACATCCGCCAGAATCGGCTGCAGGCCGCCGTTAATGGAATCCACCGCCGTCTCCACTCCTCCCAGGGTACGGCCCAGGGTAGTGGCGTCGGTACCCATTACGGCGGACCGGATCTCAGCCAGGGTGCCGTTCAGGTTATTCATAATAGAGGTGGTCTGAACAATAAGGTTGGATATACTGTCGTTCTTGGGAGGAACCCTGGCCAGGCCCATCTGGATATAGGTCCGGCCCTGGCTGGAATTAACCGTAGGCACAAAACCGCCGTCTTCAAGCTCTTCTGAACCCAGACCGGAATAAAAGTAGAAGTGATTCCCCAGGCCAATGGGGCTTACGTCAAGTTCCACCAGAGAGCCAAGCTTGACCCGGTTTCCGTATTCCTTGTTGATAGAGAAGAATACCTCCACCGAATCATCGTCGGAGAGGCCGAAGGATTTAACATAACCGATGGTAAAGCCCTTGTACTGAACCGCCATATTAACCGCAAGGCCGTTGGCGGATTCAAAGTAGGTCCTGAACTGATAGTCCTTAACAAACCAGCGCTTGCTCCGGCCAAGCATAAAGATCGAAACGGTTAAAACCAGCAGGGCGAGGATAATGCAAACGCCGACAATCTGATCGGCAAAACGGATCTTAAACTTCATGATTCAATTCCCATTTCTATCAGCCGGGCCATATCATCATCCGCTAAAATCTGCTCCCTTGTCAATTCAAGGGAAAGTATACCCTTCACCACCATAATAATGGTATCGGCTAAACCCTTGATAATCCTGAAATCATGGCTTACAAATATGATGGTTTTATGCTCGCTCTGCATCTGCTTTACCAGCATGACTAGCCGGTAGGCGGCGGCGTCATCCAGGGATTCGGTCCATTCGTCCAGGTACAAGAGGGAAGGCCGGCAGAGCAGGGCCCGGGCAAAGGCGATAAGCTTCTGCTCTCCCATGGAGAGCATGGTAGGACGGATCAGCAGATCCCGCTTATACCCAACCAGGGATATTACCTCCCGAATCCGCTCGTCCCGGCTGTCTTTGGTCATATCGGGATAGTGAACCTTGAGGGGAAGTTCCAAAATCTGATAGAGGCTCTGATTGGCCCAGAGGGCCGAATCCTGAAAGACTACCGCCCCCTCCCGGCGGAACTCCAGGTTCTGGGTCCGGCTCATAAGGGAAATGTCCCTGCCCCGGAAGGCGACCGCCCCCCGGGAAGGAACCAGGAGCCCCGCGGCCAGTTTGAGCACCGTACTTTTTCCCCCCCCGGAGGGCCCCACCAGGGCGGTGGTCTTGCCCTCTTCGAAGTGCAGAGAAATATCACGGACAATTTCCGTATTCTGGGCGGAGAAGCTTACATTTTTCAGTTCGATAATCGGTTCAGCCATATATCCACCGCATCAGGTTAAGGCAATATAGAACAAGCCGGAAAGCAGGATATCAAAAATAATACACCAGGCAAAGGAGGAACTAACCGCCTTGAGCCCCGCCACGGGAATTTCCGTACTGGCCCGCTCCACGGAAAAGCCCTGGAACACCGCCACCACCGATATGATAGCGCCAAAGCCGATGCTTTTTATCACCGAAACGACAATGTCCGGCAGAGTCAAAATCTGAAGGAGCTGGGAAAAATAATCCCCCGCGGATATGGGGTTCAATATATGGAGAGCCACAAAAAGCTGGACCACCGCCAGGGAGCCCACCAGACCGAAAACGGAAAAATAGATATTCAGCAGAAATACCGAAACGGTTACCCCCAGAAAACGGGGAACCGCCAGATGTTCCACCGGATCCACCCCTATGGAAATATATGCCTCCACTTCGTGGGAGACAACCATCCCCGCCACCTCGGTGGCGATGGCCGTGGCCGACCGGGCTATGATGATAAAGGCCGTGAGAAGGGGCCCCAGCTCCCGGGTGATGATGGTGATAAGCAGCAGGTAGATGAGCCGTTCCTGGGAGAATTTTGCCAAAAAGGGAACCCCTATGGCTATAACCGCCGCTCCGATACCAAGGGCCAGCAGGGAAGCGATGCTGAGGGCTTCAATGCAGGTAAAGAGGATCTGCATGGTCAGAATCTTGTAGGAAGCCTGCCCCTTGAAAAAAAAATGCTTGACCCCTTTCAGGATTTTGGCAAAAAAACCAAGGGCGTAGAGCAAATCATGAAAAACCGGAATGCGCAACCTGGCGGCCTTCATCTTTGTAAGCATATCATAAACGAAACAGTTTGGGTATCTCTAAAATAACGAAATGAAGATACTCCGGCAAGATCGATGCTCCGGTCCGCCGGGGCATGGATCCGGCCCTCCGATCAAGGAACGGTAAGCCTTCTTCGCAGTTCCCCGATCTGCCGCCGGACTTCCTCCGGGGCGGGACCGCCGGGGAGCTTCCGGGCGGCGGCGCAGGCAGCCGGAATCAGGGCATCGTAAATATCAGCCTCGAAAAGTTCCGATCTGGCCTTGAGCTGTTCCAGGGTCCGCTCTCCCATGGCCTTTTGCCCCGCCTCCAGGCAGTCCCGGACTACCAGGGCGGCGGCCTCGTGGGCCTTCCTGAAGGGAAGGCCCCTGCGGACTAAATAGTCCGCCGCATCGGTGGCTTCCAGGAAGCCGCCGGTGCAGGCCGCCGCCATGCGCTCCGTATTGAAAACGGCGCTGCCCATCATGCCCCGGAACATGCGCAGGCAGGACCGCACCGTGTCCAGGCTGTCAAAGAGGGCTTCCTTGTCTTCCTGCAGATCCTTGTCGTAGGCATAGGGCAGGCCCTTGAGCAGGGTAAGGAGGGAAACCAGGTTTCCTGCGGTCCTGCCCGACTTGCCCCGGATAAGTTCGGCAAAATCGGGATTCTTCTTCTGGGGCATGATTGAGGAACCGGTGCTCCAGGATTCGGCCAAATCAATAAATTTAAATTCCTCGCTGGCCCAGAGGATCACATCCTCACAGAATCTGGAAAGATGGGTCATGGTAACGGCGCAGGCCGCGGCCAATTCCAGGGCAAAGTCCCGGTCCGCCACGGCGTCCATGGAATTGAGGGCGGGTCCGGCAAAACCCAGATCCCGGGCGACTGCTTCCCGGTCCAGGGGCAGGCCGGATCCCGCCAGGGCGCCGGCGCCCAGGGGACAGCGGTCAAGCCGGGCCAGGGCATCGCCGAAACGCCCCCGGTCCCGGTCAAGGCCGGCGCACCAGGCCGCAAGATGATGGCCCAAAGTTACAGGCTGGGCCCGCTGGAGATGGGTATAGCCGGGCATCACCGAAGCGGCGTGTTTTTCAGCCTGATCCAGCAGAACCGTCATGGTCTCCGCCAGCTCTTCCCGAAGCTCCGGCACAACCCGCTTGAGGTAGAGCCTTAAATCCACCGCCGTCTGGTCATTCCGGCTCCGGCCGGCGTGGACCATGCGGCCCGTATCCCCCAGGCGGGCAGTTAAAATGCCTTCTATAAAAGAATGAATATCCTCAGCGGACTCGTCGATGGTCAGGGCCCCCGACTCCAGTTCTCCGGCAATTACGGCAAGTTCCGCATCCAGGGCGCAGGCCGCCGCCGCAGAGATGATCCCCTGTTTTCCCAGCATGGCCGCATGGGCCCGGCTTCCCCGGATATCCTCCAGGGCAAGCCGCCGGTCCACAGCGATGGACGATTGAAAGGCAAAGGCCTCCGCTTCGGGCTTTTCCGCAAGCCGGCCGGTCCAAAGCACCGGCGGCGTTTCGGGCCCTCCTCCGCCGCATCCGCCCTGTTCCGGCCTTCTCTCCCGTTCTTTCAAGGAAACTCCTTCGATCCCTTCCGCTATATGCGGGGAATAACCCTGGTGAGCAGGGCCGTTACCCTGGCGGCGTTTTCCGCAAAGACCCTGGCAATGGCCTCCCAGGTTACCGGCTCTTCGTCATTTTTCCAGGAATCATAGTCGGTGCTCATGGCCACCGCCCCGTAGGGGATCCCCGCCTCGTTGGCCAGAGCCGTTTCGGTGGCGATAGACATATTGATAATGTCCGCCCCCCAGGAACGGAACATGAGGGATTCGGCCCGGGTAGAAAAACGGGGACCCTCGATGGTGATCACCGTTCCCCTGTCGTGGAAGGGATATCCCAGGGCCCGGCATTCATCCGCCAGAATCTGCCGGAGACGGGCGTCGTAGGGGTCCGCCATGGCGCAGTGGACAGGACTGCCGGGCTTGAAGGATTCATGGAAGCTCATCTTCCGCTGTTTGGTAAAATCGATAAACTGATCGATGATGATCAAATCCCCCCGGCGTATCTCTTCCCGGAGCGAACCTACGGCGGTGGTGGCCAGGATATGGGTACAGCCCGCAGCTTTGAGAGCGGCGATATTGGCCCGGTAATTCACCTGGGTGGGGGGAATGGTATGTTCCCGGCCATGGCGGGCCAGAAGCACCACCTCGGCGCCGCCTATGGTTCCCCGCCTCAGCGGAGACGAGGGCTGCCCATAGGGAACGGCGGCGGCCTCATCCCGGGGATTGGAAAAAATATCGGGATTGTCCAAACCGCTCCCGCCGATAATGCCGACAATTGCCATGATTACCCCCTTCCCGCCGTACCGAAACCCGGCGCGTCAAACCGCCGAACCCCAAGGAGCGGGATTCCCTCCGGGGTAGAGGCCGCGTATCCCCTCCCTGGAGGCTTTACAGATTCCCCTTTCGCTTATAAGTCCCGTGATATACCGCGCCGGGGTTACGTCAAAACCCCAGTTGCGGGCGGGGCTTTCATCGGGACATATCTGCACCCTTTCGATGCCGCCCGCCGCGGTTTTGCCGCTGACAAAGCGCAGTTCCGAGGGGTCCCGCTCTTCAATGGGGATCTCCTCAAGGCCGTCATCCATGGCAAAATCAAAGGTTGATGAGGGGAGGGCTATATAAAAGGGGACGCCGTTTTCCTTCGCCGCCAGGGCCTTGAGGTAGGTGCCGATCTTGTTCGCCGCATCCCCCCGGCGGGTTACCCGGTCCGCTCCGGTGATCACCATGTCTACCATGCCGTGCTGCATCAGGTGGCCCCCGGCGTTATCCGCAATAAGGTCGTGGTTTACCCCGTGCCGGGCCAGTTCCCAGGCGGTAAGACCCGCCCCCTGGTTCCGGGGCCTGGTCTCGTCCACCCAGACATGGACCTTTATCCCCTGGTCAAAGGCGGCGTAAACCGGCGAGAGGGCGGAGCCGTAATCCACAAAGGCAAGCCATCCTGCATTGCAGTGGGTCAGTATGTTGACCGGCTCTCCCCCTTTCTTTTCCGCCGCAGCCCTGATAAGCTCCACCCCGTGAAGGCCAATCCGCCGGCAGCATTCCGCATCCCCGTCGGCAATTGCCTGGGCGGCGCGGCGGGCCCGTTCCCGCTTTTCCCCGGCGGGCGTCTGCAGGATAAGCGCCAACATGCGGTCCGCCGCCCAGGCCAGGTTGCTTGCGGTAGGCCGGGTATCCTTCAGCAGGGCGGCGGCCCTGCGGAGAGCCTCTTCAAAAGCCGCCGAATCCTCACCGGCGGCGGATCCGGCCTCAAAAACGGCAAGGTACATGCCGAAGGCCGCCGCCGCCCCTATCAGCCCGGCCCCCCTCAGATACATATCCCTGACGGCCCGGCATACCTCTTCAACGGAACATAGATCGATAATCTCAAAACGGTGAGGAAGCGCAAGCTGATTGATAATCTGCACAACGGTTTGGTCCCCTTCTTTAAGCCAGATGGTCCTGTACCGCCGTCCTTCTACATTCATGCTTCCCCCGCCCGCGCCTCAGCCCGCAGTTCCCTTGGACTTGGCATCCTGGATTTTTGCGCCCTGGGCTTTTGCTTCCTGGGTTTTTGTCCCCTTAGCCGGAGGGGTCTTTCCCCTGGGCTTGGCTTCGGCCTTTGAGGATCTGCCGGCGCCCTGCTTCATCAGGGAGCGGACCAGCACCGGCAGACCGTAGAGCCGTATAAAGCCCCTGGCGTCGGCGTGGTTGTAGAGTTCCCCCGTCGTAAAACTGGCGATACTGGCGTTGTAGAGGGAATAGGGTGAAGTAACCCCCGCTGCCCGGATGGAGCCCTTGTACAGCTTGAGCCTGACCCTGCCGGTAACCGTTTCCTGGGTAGCGTCCACAAAGGCGGAGAGAGCTTCCCTGAGGGGGGTAAACCAGAGCCCCCCGTAGATCACCTCCCCCAGTTTTTGGCCGACCTGCTGCTTAAAGGCATAGGTCTGGCGATCCAGGCAGATATGTTCCAGTTCCTGATGGGCGTAGTAGAGTATGCTTCCCCCTGGAGTCTCATAGACCCCCCGGCTTTTCATTCCCACCACCCGGTTTTCCACCAGATCCACCAGGCCCACTCCGTGTCCGCCGCCTATCTTGTTGAGGGTTCTGATAAGGCCGACCCCGTCAAGTTTCCTGCCGTTCACCGCGGTGGGAATGCCCTTCTCAAAATCGATCTCCACATATTCCGGCTTGACGGGGGCCTTCTCGGGGGGGACCGTCATTTTAAGCATCCGGGAAAGGGCGGGCTCGCAGGCGGGGTCCTCCAGTTCAAGTCCCTCGTGGGAGATATGCCAGAGATTATCGTCCCGGCTGTAGGCATCTTTTCTTTTCATGGGAACGGGGATCTTCCGCCGTTTAAGATACCGGATCTCGTCTTCCCGGCTTTTCAATTTCCAGATCCGCCAGGGAACGATGATCTCCAAATCCGGGGCAAAGGCCAGTATTCCCAAATCAAATCGGACCTGATCGTTCCCCTTGCCCGTGGCGCCGTGGGCTATGGCAAAGGCCTTCTCCTTCCGGGCATACTCCACCAGCACCTTTGCAATAAGAGGCCGGGCGGTGGAGGTTCCGAGGAAATATTTATCCTCATAGAGAGCGTTGGCCTTGAGGGCGGGCCATATATAATTTTCTACATACTCCTTCTTAACATCCGCCACATAGCAGGAGAGGGCGCCCGTATCCAAAGCCCGCTGCTTTATCGTTTCCCAATCCGCCTCCTGACCCACATCTACGCAGACTGCCACAATTTCACAGTCGTAGTTTTCTTTAAGCCAGGGGATGATCACCGTGGTATCCAGTCCGCCGGAATAGGCAAGGACGATCTTCTTCTTCATCTAATATACTCCTCGGTCTACAATACACGCTTTCCCCCTGCTGTTCCATCCCCCGCCTCCAATGTAAAAATGATCGGAGGGCCCCGGCATGGCAGGAGGCCGCCTACAAACAGTTCCGCAGCAGTTCCAGACCCTGATCGATTTCCGCATCGCTGATAATATAGGGCGGAAGGAAGCGCAGGGTCTTTGGTCCCGCGGAGAGAACGAGAAGTCCCGGCCCCCCGGGAACCCCCGCCAGGGCGGCTTCCAAAACCGGCCGGGCTTCAACGTTCAGATCAAGCCCTATCATAAGTCCCCGGCCCCGGATATCTCCAATCCCGGGATGATTCCAGGAACGAAGGACATTGAGCATCTTTTCACCCTTCCGGCGTATCTCCGCCAGGAAGGCGGGGGCCGTTACCGTTTCAAGCACCACCAGCCCCGCCGCTGCGGCCATAGGATTGCCGCCGAAGGTGGAGCCGTGGTCTCCGGCTTCAAGGACTTCTCCGGCCTTCTCCCCCGCCAGAACCGCCCCTACGGGAATGCCCCCGGCAAGACCCTTGGCCAGGGTAACAATGTCGGGCTTTATTCCAAAGCCTTCACAGGCAAGGAAAGTTCCGGTCCGGCCAATCCCGGTTTGAATTTCATCGGCCATGAGAAGTATGTCCCTCCCGGCGCAGAGCCTGGCCGCGGCCTTCATATAGGCTTCGTCCAGGGGCAGGATGCCGCTTTCCCCCTGGACCGGTTCAAACATGAAGCCGCATACCGACGCCGGATCCAGGGCCCGGTCCAGGGCCTCCGTATCCCCCGGAGGGATATACAGGAAGCCCTCGGTAAAGGGGCCGAAGTTCCGGTGAAAATGATCCTGCCCCGTGGCCGCCAGGGTGGTGATTGTCCTGCCGTGGAAACTTCCCTTGAGGCTTACAATCCGGTGGCGGCCGCTTCCGTATTTTTTCAGGGAGTACTTCCGGGCAATTTTGCACGCCCCCTCGTTGGCCTCCGCCCCGGAGTTGCCCAGAAATACCCGCTTCATCCCTGCGCCGGAACAGGCGGCGGCCAGTCTTTCCGCAAAGGCCGCGGAAACATCGCTCTGATAGTAATTGCTGGTATGGATAAGTCTGGCCGCCTGTTCCGACAGGGCCCTGACCAGGGGGGGGTAACCGTGACCCAGGCAGTTCACCGCAATGCCGGCGGTAAAATCCAAGTACCGCTTCCCCGCCGTATCGGTAAGCCAGGCCCCCTCACCTTTCACAAAAACCACCGGCAGCCGGTGATAGGTATTCATAAATACATCAGACATGATTCCTTCCTTATTAGATAGTGTTTGTCCAATACAGCCTCTACATTATGGACAGACGCCAGATATGAGAGAACTTTTTTCAATGTCTGCCATTTTGAAAAAGCCATAGAATAGAACCCGGCGGAAATTCAAGTTTCCGCCGGACCGGATGTACGCTCCGGGGAAACCCGGCCGGGGTTTTCGGAGGTTCCCTCCGGTTTTACAGATCCAGCGCCAGGTCCCTTTCCTTGATCCAGCCCATACGGCGGAGGGGGACGGCGGCCAGGGGGGTGAGGACCGCGGGCAGGATAAAGCAGATCAGGAGGAGCCCCGCCCAGTCAAAAATGCCTATGCCCGTCTTGAGGCCCTGGCCGACATCGTTTACCCAGCCCGTATAAACCCCAATCTGACCGACAAGGCCGCAGGTCCCCATACCGGAGGCTACCGCCGGACCGTTCATCTGGAGCCGGAACAGGCAGGTTGCCAGGGGACCGGTAAGGGCGGACACGACCGTGGGGGGAATCCATATCCGGGGATTCCGCACGATATTCCCCATCTGGAGCATGGAGGTACCGAGGCCCTGGGCAAAAAGGCCGCCAAGGCGGTTCTCCCGGAAGCTCATCACGGCGAAGCCCACCATTTGGGCGCAGCACCCAGCCACGGCGGCGCCGCCGGCAAGCCCCGTGAGTCCCAGGGCGGCGCAGATGGCGGCGCTTGAAATGG
>JAISPH010000049.1 GCA_031275035.1 Treponema sp. | reverse complement strand
CTGAACGGCCTGCCCATTAACGCGAAAACCCGCGGGAAAATCGACGATTTTCTAGGCGGAAAGATAGACGGTAAAACCCTAAGCGGCGAAAAATGAAATTACCGGCCGTACCAGCCGGGGCGCGGCGGCATATATACAAGGCCCGGACGGCAGGGGCTAAGGCCCGGATGGCAGGGGCCAGGCCCGGAATGACAGGGAATCAGCCCCCTTGTCCAGGAAGTAAAGCGAATACGTGTTACATCCGCCTACCCCGTCTATATACGCAATTCGTCTAACCGGCCCATCCTGGCATATAGGCGCATTGCGTATATATCGCCCCGGACCTGTCCCAGACCCTCTACTCCTCTTTCTTCTTCTGTTCGTGTGGTTTGTGATGCCGGCGTCCTTGCCGTTCGCTGTTAAAAAGTCTTTTGAGGCTGCGATCCTTTGGTCCGGCGAGGTATGTTTTAGTTGCGCCCCATTAAAAAAGCGGGGGGCCTAGCGGCCCCGCATGGCTTTCCAGGGGTTGATGCTGAAACGGACAAGGAAATAGAGCCAGCCAAAGGCAAAGCCCGCCAGGTGGGTAAAGTGGGCGACCCCCCTGCGGAAACCGGTAACCGAAAAAAACAGCTCCAGCGCGGTAAAGGCCAGGACCATCACCGGCGCCCTAAGGGGCAAAAGGCCCCAGATATAGATGATGGAATCGGGCAGAAAGGCCGCATACGCCAACTGGACCGCAAAGATCGCCCCGGAAGCTCCCACCAGCTGTATCCTGACGGCTCCGGTAAACCAATACACCAGAAAGGAAAACAGTCCCGCCAGGATTCCCGTAAGGAGATAGTAGAGCAGGAATTCCCTGCTCCCCATGCGTCGTTCAACCTGGGTTCCAAAGAGAAACAGGGCCAGCATATTGAAAAGCAGATGGCTTACGCCGCCGTGGGCGAACATATAGGTCAGGAACTGCCAAACCCAGCCGTTCATAACGGCAATGGGATTCATCGCCAGGTATGCGGTGATGTTCATTGAGGCAAAAAACCGCTGGGCCAAAAAGACCAGAACATTGACGCCGATAAGCACGAGGACCACATTATCGTAACGGTAGCGGAAGGGACGTTTGATAAGGTTCATGCCGTAAGCTTACTCCATAAATCCGAATTTGTCAGGCGTGGGACCTGCGGCAGTTTCAGAGGTGTCTTTGGTCCGGGACGCGTCAAAGCCAAGTATCCCCGCGGCGGCAAAGATCTCCCGGTACTGTTCAATGGTTTCCGCATGGACCAGGCGGTTCCGCAGGGCCGCCGCTCCCGGAAGGCCCGGCCCGCCGGAGCCCAGAGCTTTGGTATAGGCGCAGAACTGCTTCCGCATTTCCAGGCAGGCGGAAGTTTCCCCCAGATCTTCCGCCAGAAGCTCCAGGTGGCGGAAACCGGTCCTGAGCCGCCGGACCGGATCCGCGGGCTGCCAGGAGCCTGTGGTTAGGAGGGAACGGACAGCGGAAAAGATAAAGGGATTCCCCATGGCGCCCCGGGCGAACATCACCGCGGCGCAGCCGGTCTCCCGGAGCATCCGTTCCGCATCCTCCGGAGAAAAGAGATCCCCGGACCCGGCCACGGGAACCGGCAAAAGCGCGGCAAGCTCGGCGATATGGGACCAGTCGGCCCTGCCCCCATAGCCCTGGGACCGGGTTCGGGCATGGAGGGCCGCCAGGGCGGCGCCGGCGGCGCAGGCGATCCGGGCGCATTCCCGGTAATTTACCGACGCCGCATCCCAGCCGGAACGCAGCTTTACCGTGACGGGAACCCCTCCCAGCGCTTCCCGGGAGGCCCGGACCGCCGATTCCACCATGCGGCCCAGAAGGCCCGGATTTTTCATCAGGGCGGATCCGGCCCCGGTCTTTACCACCTTGGGAACGGGGCAGCCGCAGTTAAGGTCCACCGCCTGGGGATGCAGGGGGGCCAGCAGAAGAACCGCCCGGTACAGCGTTTCGGGGTTTGCGCCGAAGAGCTGAACCGCATACTGCTTTTCGTTGTTCGCCCGGCGCAGGATATTCGCCGGCGGAGGAAGCTCCGCCGGCGGCCGCCCCGGATCGTCCAGTCCATAATGGGCGGGATTCCGGGCCAGGGCTTCGGCGGAGACCAGTTCGGTATAGGTAAAACAGGCGCCCTGCTCAATGCAGATCGAGCGGAAGGCCCGGCCGGAATAGCCCGCCACGGGGCCGAGAAAGATATTGCCCGGAACGGAGAGGGAGCCTATCGTAACGGGGCGGTACAGCCCCCCGGATCCCGCGGGGGAAGAGGCGGCGGCGTCCGTGCCGGCGCCATCCTTGCCGGACAAATCCATAATCAGGAGGCCCGGCTTTCCCCGTCAGGGCTATCCAGAGGAATATAGATGTTGAAAACCGTACCCTTCCCCGGTTCGGTCTGCAGCTTAATGGACCCCTTCTTTTCCTGGATCCGTTCCTTAACCAGATTGAGTCCCATGCCGCGGCCGGCGTGCATGTCCGCCTGTTCGGCGGTACTGAATCCCGGCGCAAAGAGAACCTTGAGGAGCAGGTTCTTGTCCTGAACCTCCCCGCCGGCGATCATCTTGAGCTTTTCCGCCTTTTTCCCGATCCGGTCAAAATCAAGACCCCGGCCGTCATCCCGAAGGCTCATGTGGATCCCGTTCCCCTTGACCTTTATGGAAAGGCTGATGGAACCGGTCTCGTTCTTTCCGGCGGCCCGCCGCTCTTCAGGATTCTCTATGCCGTGGCAGACCCCGTTCCGCACCAGCTGCAGGAGGACCTCCTTCATCAGGCGGCGGGGACCCCTGGTCATGGCGGCGGGATCAATTCCTTCCGGGATAAAACGTACCTTTTTGTGCAGATCCCCGGCGGCCCGGACAGCGGCCCGGGAGAGGGTTTCCACAAGGATATCGTCTCCCTGCTTCTGTCCGCTTCCGCTCCTGAAGGACCGGATCTTATCCAGCATTTCCTGGAATTTGTCCTTTTCCTGCATAACCTTTTCCAGTTCCGCCGTTACATGGAGAATATCGTTAAAGGAAACATCCTCTTCCCGGTCCCGTATCTTCTTTATTATCTCTTCCAGCTGGTGGTACTTATTGCCCATAGTATTCAGCCCCAGAATAACCGAATTGGATTTCATGGCGTGTACCGCCTGATAGATCTCCACCAGGGCTTCACGGGACGAAAGAACGTTATCCTTCAAAATGACATTGATCCGGTCAAACTCGTATTCGGTATCCTCAAGGTAATCATTGAATATAACGGGGTCCACCTGGATAATTTCAAAGAGGGACCGCATCTCATCCTGGCGCTTGGCTTCCTCTTCCGCAATCTGCCGCTGTAGTTGTTTTTCCACCGTGATGTCCTGGATGCTGCCCAGGACAAAAACTTCGCCGCCGCCCCGATCCACCCGGGAAAAGGAACAGCGCAGGGTTTTTTCCGCCCCGGTCTGGATGCTGACATAGGAAAGTTCCTGCAGAGGATTGATGTCATCCAGCATGGCCTTGTCGTATGACTGATTGAGAATCATGTTAAAATAATTTTTAAGAATGGGGAGATCCTTGGCCTTAAAAGAACTGGCAAGCAGATCCGCAAAGTTCTTTCCCTGCAGTTCCGTTCCGGCAAGGATCTCTTCCAGGGCCCTGGAGTACTGGGGCTGAATGGCGCAGTTCCGGTCCATGAGAAAGATGCCTTCGTTCAGGTTATCCTTCATGGCGGCCATCTCGTCCCGCTCCGCCTTCAATGCCTGGGCGGCCCGCTCGATCTCGTTCTTGGCATCCATCACCGGGGTGATGTCGCTCATATTGACGAGGAGCCCGCCGGTGCTTCCCAAAAGCTTGTCGGCGGCGATCTTGAAATACCGGTCCTCGCCGCTGAGGTTCAGCTTCCAGGTGTTCTCGCAGAAACCCCGGGATTTGATAATCGCACTGAACATGAGCTTCATGTCCATGCTTCGGAAGAGATCCAAAATGGGCCGGCCTATCACCATGTCGATAACTTCAATGTGGGCAAACTTCGCCAGGGGCTTGCTGATATAGGTAACACAGTTAAGCTCGTCCACCAGGGCGACATAGTCCGGGGTGGTGGCCATAAGGGTCCTAAAGGAATCCTGATCCTTGACGGACTTTCGCTTTTTTTCCAATTCGATTGTTACCTTGCGGATGAGGAGGAGGAGGAGGAAAAAAGCGAAACAACCCGTCCCCGCGGCAAGGGCGGCAACAATGCCGGCGGCGGCATTGACATTCCAGGAAAGAATAAAGGAGACCAGGGCGGCGGCGGCGCTATAAAACAGCGCCCCGCGTTTTGACCGGCCTGACTTCTGAACCTGTCTCCTTTCCCTAGCCATTGAATTCCGCCCTCTTTTCATATTGCAGATCCTTTACCGCCGCAAAACGAATTGCCCCGGCGGCAACTTCCACGGTAATATTGGTATCAAAAAGCACTTCCCCGTCCATTTCTATCAGCAGGGGCAGCTCGGAACGGATATCGATCTTCCGGGCCCGGACCAGGGTACGGTATTTGGGCTTGACCTTGCCTTTTAAATAGCCGGATATAACGCTGAAAAGTTTGAGGGTGCCCATACTCTTGAACAGACAGACATCCAAAAGACCGTCGTTGGGAACGGCGGTGGGAACGGCGCTTTTATTCCCGCCATAACAGGGGCCGTTTGAAATATTAATTGCGGCGTAATTGCCGCTGTAATCCCTGCCGTCTATGGTTATCCGGTAGTACTGAAAGATAAGCTGCTGATCAAAGAGGCCGACAACTCCTCCCAAAAAAAACATAAAATCATAGAGCCCCGGAAACCAGGCCAAGATACGCCGGTGTTTTTTGTTAATCTCCGCCATTTTAATAACCGCCACCGACTCCATGCCTATGGTGCACACATTGAGGGCATAGTTATTGCCATAGTAGATCAGGTCCGTGGGCACCGCCGGAGCGGCGGCCTGGAGGGCAATGTCCCTGAACAGATCCGCCCTGTCTTCTCCGAAGGCGCGGATAAAGTCATTGGATCTGCCGTAGGGAACCGAAGCCAATTCCGCATTGGGCAGCCCTACAATGCCGTTGAGGCAGTCAAAAAGTATGCCGTCCCCGCCCACGGCGTAGACCCGGAACCTTTCCTCTTCGGGGATGTCCTTTGCCCGTTCCCGAATAACGCCGATGGCGTCCCGGGGGAACTGGGACACGTAGATAAAACAGTCCTCCCGGGTCTTAAAAAAATCACGGATACCGGCAATGACCGCCTCCATATCCGAAACTTTACGAAACGATTTGGGGTTAATGATAAAAATGTGCCTCATTCTAACCTGCCTCTGATCCCGTCATGGCCGGCGGACCATTCGGGGGCCGGCTCCGCCTTAGGACAAAAGATTCATTCGCCGGGAAGCCCGAAAAACCGGTTGGCGTTTTCCCACAAAACGGCGGCCAGCTCTTCCTCTTCCATCTCCAGCATTTCCGCCAGAAACCGGGCGGTTATAGGAAGATACTTCGGCATGTTCCGCTTGCCCCGGTAATCCGCGGGAATCATAAAGGGACTCTCGGACTCGATAAGAATCCTGTCCAGGGGAAGCACCTCAATGGTTTCGTGAAGGTTCCGGGCGTTCCGGTAGGTCAGGTTCCCGGCAAAGGAAAAATAGAGATTCAACTCCAATGCCTTTTTAGCGTACTCCGCATCCTCCGAATAACAGTGGAGCACCCCCCCCCTGGGCGGAAGCCGGTCCCGGAGTATTTCCAGCACATCGTGTCCTGCATCGCGGTTGTGGATAATGACCGGCATATTGAATTTGGCCGCCAAATCGAGCTGGGTAATAAAAAGCTCTATCTGGGAATTCTTGTCCCCGAATTTCCGGTAATAGTCCAAGCCTATCTCGCCCACCGCCACCACCTGGGGGAGATGTATGTTCTGCTCAATGACCTGGATCCAGTCCTTGCCCGGATTCTGGACCTCCGAAGGAGAGACCCCTACTGCATGGTACACATTTTTCGAGGATTTCAGGTTCCCGTATACGGTTGTAAAATCGTGAAGGCTGTTGCATATAGATACAAGCCTGGTAACAGAGGCCTGCCGGGCTTCCTGAATAACAATGAGCTGTTCAATAGGGTCCTCACAAATGAGCCCTATATGGGCGTGAGTATCAAAATACTGCATGCTTTAATCCAAAAGAACGGGATCGGACTTTTCCAAACTGGATATTCCTACTATACTACAAGTCAGCTTTTCCGTCAATGAAATTCCGCCTAAAAAACAAAACCGGCTTTTTTGTCTTACAGGGCTTATCCGCAGGCAAAGGGTCCGTGGAATGACGCCTGTGTCCTTCGGGGCGGATCTTCGCCGGTGGTATTCCTTACTATTTTTTTAAACAATTTCTTGCCAAAAGAATAATCCTCCTTTACAATCATATCATTATTATGATTAGAATAGTCATCATTGATGGATACGAACATTACCGTCTGGACCTTAATCTACTGCTGTCCAGGGAGGCCGATTTTAAGGTCGTGGGAATTGGACGGGACGGATACGACGCCATTCACCTTACGAGTTCCCGGAAACCGGACATAACCCTGGTGGACATCGATCTGCCCCTTATCGACGGAACCAAGGTAATTCCCCTGCTAAAACAGCATTCCCCCGCCACCAGAGTAATCATTTATACCACGGTAGATGGCGATGAATATGTAAAAAATGCCATTGTTAACGGAGTTTCGGGGTATCTGCTGAAGGACGATCAGTACAATTTAATTGAGGGGATTAGAACGGTGTACACCGGCAATAACTTCATGGCTCCCCATATAACCACCAGGGCCTTTCGTATCTTATCGGCCTTGATAAAGGATCAGCGCCAGAAATCCTGCCAGCTTAACGGAGAAAACAAAACAACCCCGTCCCATATCTCCAGAATGGAATTCCTTGTAACCGCCTATATCGGCCAGGGATTTTCCACCAAGGAAATTGCCCTAATCCTTCATTTAAGGGAAGGAACGGTACGGAATTATATTTCCTCGATCCTGCAGAAGATCGGGCTCCGCACCCGTACCCAGGTGGCGATCTATGCCCTCAAGAACGGCATTGCAGACATTCAGCCGTCATGCAGGAACATCCATAAAAATACAAGCCCGTCCGGGCAGAGGCCCCGGTAAAACAAGTTTACAAAATTGATGAAAGGGTCCGGTACACTGCGGCGTCCCGTTCCCGGTCCAGGCCGGAAACCTCCTGCAGCGCCGTTTCAACGCCCCGGGACCGGACCGCTTCTCTGAAGCGGGCGTCTCCGGGGAAGAGGGCGCCCTTCTCGTCAGGGGCGGCAAAGTCCAGGGCAGCCCGGTACACTTCCGCAACCGCCCCAAAGGGAAGGCCCTGTTTGGCGCAGAGCAGCATGGCCCCCACGATTCGGTCATCCCGGCTGAGTTTGCGTTTCAGGTCCCGGCCAACCCGGTGTACCGTATCTCCCAGGGCCCGGTTCTTAAACCGGCTGACAAGATCATCAATGTGATCCGCCAGATCCTTTTCACTGTAGGCCCTGGGATACTCCCGCGCCAGGGCCGCCGCCGATTCTTCCATGGCCCGCCTTACCCCCCCTTCGACCCCGGGCAGATCAAGGACCTCGGCCAGCAGCGTTTTGGAGGAGTCCAAACGGTAACCCAGATAGGCGGCGGCGGCGTGGCCCATGTTGTGGATGAAGAGTTTCCGGTCCACATAGGCGGCAATATCCTCCACGGGATGAATGGCGGGGATATCCGGCATGGGTCCCCGGAATCCCAGCTTGTCTACAATGAGGGTTTCATAGGCTTCGGCAAAAAGCTGGAGGGGATCAAGGGCCAGATCCTCTTTCCGCATGATGGGCACCATCTTTCCGATACTGGTCTCCACCAGACCCACAAGCCCGCTCCAGGGCTCAAAGGCGGCGGCGCCGTCCTTGGCGGCGTCATCCCTGACGGCGTTATCTTTGACGGCGTCATCCCTGACGGCGCCGGTTCCGGAAAACGCCGGCGGAGACAAGGTTTCCCCGATGACGGTTCTGAAGAGATCCGCCGCATCCCGGACATTTTCCGCAATAATGATATCCAGGGGCCGGCCGGGATACTTCCGGGACCGTTCCAGAATGCCTCCGGCCAGTACCGGCAGTACCTTGGGCAGCGCCCCTTTGCCCACGCTGGTGGCGGCCAGATCCGCCGTAACCAGTTCCCCGATGACCGCTTCGGCGTTCCCGCCGTCCACCGCCCGGACCGGCCCGATACGGCGCCGTTCATCGGCCTGTCCTTCCCGTTTAATCACCACCGTATAGAACCGGGCCTCGTTGAGAAGGGCCGTAATTCCGGGGTCCACATCAACAAAAACCAGCTCCCAGCCAGCCCGGGAAAAGATCTGTCCGATAAAGGAACGGCCTATATTGCCCGCCCCAATCTGCACTAATTTCACAACGCCCTCCTTGCCGGTTCTTTGTTCGCAGTAAAGTCTGGTATCCCGCCCTTCAGGGCGGGGAGGTTCATTCTGCTCAATTTGGATTATTTTTACAATGAACCCGCCGCCGAAAACCGGGCCGGACCCCGCCTGCAACCGGAACGAAAAACGCCGCGCTTTACCGCGCCGCCGCAGAACCCGCCGGGCCGGGGGTAAAAAAACCCGCCGTGGAACAGCAGGTCTTAACCGGAAACGGCGGGCGGCTACAGCCCCCTGATGTATTCCGCCAAAATCCCCACAAAACGCTTCATCTCATCAACCTGAATATCCCCGATATTGGCAATTCTGAAGGTATTGGCATCGGAAAGCTTTCCCGGATAAATGGTAAACCCGCTGCGGCGGGCAAGATCATGAAGCTCCTCAAAGTTATACCGGGAAGACGGGGGATCGATGACGGCGGTAATCAGCCGGGACTGGGCCGCCTCGGAAACCAGCATGGAAAGACCCAGCTCCTTCACCCCCCGGACCAGCTCTTCCCAGCAGGCGGAGTAGCGCCGGTAACGCCCTTCGATACTTTCAAGCTTGGCCTCAATAATGGCCTGCCGCAGGGCGTAAAGGATCTGCACCGGCGGGGTAAAGCGGGTCTGGCCGTTTTTTTTGAAACAGGCGTACTGATCCCAGAGGTTCAGGTAGTAGCTCCGCATGGGATAGTCCCTGATCCTTTCAAGGGCCTCCTTCCGGCAAAATACAAAGGCCGCCCCCGCCATACCCTGAATATTCTTGTTTGAAGTGGAAGCCATAAAGTCGATACCGTCCCGGTTCATGTCGATGGGTATGGCGGCAAAGGCGCTCACCGCATCCACGATGGTAACAATGCCGTGGGCTTTGCAAAAACGGCAGAGTTCCGGCACAGGGTTAAGAAGCCCCGTAGTGGTTTCGTGGTACACCAGGGCAAAATGGGTGTACCCGCCGTCCAGCAGCCGCCGCTTTAGGGCTTCGGTATCGGGAAGTGCATGGCTGGAACTTTTTACCACATCGTGGGGCATGGAGTAGGAGGCGGCGATTCTGGCAAATCTTTCGCCGTAGGCTCCGTTATCGAGGATCAGCAGCCTCCCCGAAGGAGGTATGCAGGAGGATATCATCACCTCGCCGGCGGCGGTTCCCGAACCGCCAAAGAGCACCGTCTCGACGGGACCGCCGCCGGAGGCCGGGCCGCCCCCCGCCATGGCGGAAAGTTCCGCGGCGATCCAGGCCATCACCCGGCCAAATTCCTTTTCCCGGGGACAGATGTCCGCCGTAATCTGGGCGTACTTGACCGAGTCGGTGGTGGTGGCCGGCCCCGGATTGAGGAGCACCTCCCGCCGCACAGCCCGGAGGGATTCGTTCTCCACTATCCGGGGATAGACCTCCTGCACGGCGGCGGCATAGTGGTTTTCATCATCAATTTCGTGCCAGGCATAATATTCAATCTTACGGATCGCTATGGCCTGTCCGGCGGGAGCCTTTCCCTCTAATGCCTGCCGGCTTACGGCGGACATGGCTTCCTCATATTCCATCCCGGGCCGGTCCCCCTCATGGGTTTTACAGTAGGCCCCCATGGCGGCGAGGGTTTCCCCGTCCAGCTTGGTAATCCCCACCAGTTCCGCATACACCGAACCCAGATCTTTCTTCCTCTTGGAATGGCCCAGGAGGCGGCCTTCGCCGTCGGCCTCCAGATACACCTCATCGCCGGAGTTGGTCTTCCCCGAAGCCAGCAGCACGTTGGACCGGGGATCGTTGATCAGAACAAAGAGGCCTATATCGTCGTATATCAGATCCGACTCCAGCGCCAGCACCGGCCCCCTGGCCCTTGCGGCGCACCGGGCCAGGGTTCCCATGCTTCCGGTGGAGGCATAGGCATCGTTCTGTTCCAGGGTGATGCAGGAATACCGTTCCGCCAGTTTCCGGTACCATCCGGCCTGGTAGCCCGTCCCGATGATGATCTCCTCAATGCCGGCGGCAATAAGTTTCCGCACCGACCATTCCGCCAGGGAGAGGCCCCCTATTTCAAGAAAACCCTTGGGCTTACCGGCGGTCTTATCTTTAAGGCGGGTTCCCATTCCCGCGGCCATAATAATCGCCTGTCGTATCATGCACACTCCACCGGAGACGCCTCCCCGTTTCAATTCCGCCGGGTCCGGCTGGGTACGGACCCGCCTTTGGAAACCCGCCGGGGTTTCCGGAACTTCCCTTTAGGGGAAGCGGATAAACTGTTTGAACCGCTCCATCACTTCAAAGGGCTTAATCCCGGGCCGCCCCAGTTTTTCCGGCGCGCCCGCCGCAATGGGGACATAGATAAACTGAAGTCCCCCGGTTTTGACCCAGGCCTCCGTTCCCCTGGTAAGGGCGCCGGGGCTTGCGGCCTTGGAGATTCCGGGGTATCCGAAGGCCCGGGCCAGAAGCGGATAGTCAATTCCGCCGGATACGGTAAACTGCCCGCCGGTGGATTCGTGGGCCCGGTTGTCAAAGAGGATATGCAGCATGGAATGACGGGGCCCCCCGTCTTGAAGCTTGTTCCCCCCCAAATACCATGCGTTGACCCCCAGGGAGCCCGCCCGCATCAGCACGGAGCCGTCCCCGTCCAGCACTATCACCTTCCGGTCCGGGCGGGTCAGGGATAATCCAAGCCCCAAAGAGGATACGCAGCCCAGGGAACCTACCATATAGAGATTCGCCGGACTGTCCCCCAGTTCGTAGAGCTCCCGCCCGGTAAAACCCGTGGTAGCCAGGAAGAGAACATCCTCCGGGGCTCCGGCCTTTACCGCCTTGATCATTTCCAGCCGGGCGGCCCCCCCGGAAGGGGGAGGGATCTTTTCCCGGTTAAGTTCAACCGGCGAAAAGGTTCCCTTCCTTACGATAAAGAAGAAGGATTTCCCCTGATCGATCCGTTCCGCCGCCGCCGCAAGCTGGGCCTCCGCTTCTTTTTGATCCGCCGAAAGCAGGGCATGATCTATCCGCATGGTTTCCAGCATGGCGGCGGTGATAGGCCCCATCAGTTCATGCTGGGGCTCATCCTCAAGCCCGGGCTCCCCCCGGAGGGAAACAAAACCCAGTACCGGAATATGGAAGACCGCGTTCAGGGAGGTGAGGGGCGAAACGGCGTTGCCCAGCCCGGAGTTTTGCATCAGCGCCGCCGCCTTCCGTCCGCCCAAAGAGGCCCCGGCGCAGATCGCCACGGCGTCCCCCTCGTTGGCGGCCATCACATATTCGCATTCATTAATAACATAGTTGATAAGATCCTTGAGAAAGGAACAGGGAACGCCGCTGTAAAAGCCGAAGCCCCTTTGTTTAAGCTGCTCTCCAAACCAGCAGGTATCAATCATGGCCGCCCCTATTTTGTTCCCGGAATCAATTCCAGAATTTCCCTGATGGACATGCAGAATTCATCCGCCTCTTTGGACCGTCCATGCTCAAGGATAGACCCGGCGGCCCGGAGCATCGCCGGGTAGGAGGCCCGCAGCAGATGATTCGCATAGATAATGATATTCGCCCCCCAGCCGGCCAGCTCCGTTTCGGTAAACTGGTTGTAGGTGGTGGGAACCAGAACCAGGGGAATCCTGGAGTACTCCTTCCTGAAGCGGCGGCAGAATTCCTCGATGTCCCGGCCGGACCTTTCCCTGCTGTGGATCATGATGCCGTCGGCGCCGGCGCCTACGCAGGCCAGAGCCCGCTCCATGGCCTCGTCCACAGAGCCGCCGGCAATAAGGCTTTCCAGCCGGGCGATGATCATAAATTCCCGGGTTATCTGGGCCTTTTTCCCCGCCCGGATCTTTTCGCAGAATTCTTCAATGGGGGCAAGCTGCTGTTCCGCCTCGGCGCCGAGGAGGGAATTCTTTTTCAGCCCCCGCTTGTCCTCGATAATGACCGCGGAAATGCCGTTCCGCTCCAGGGTCCGCACGGTAAAGATAAAATGTTCCGGTATGCCCCCGGTGTCGCCGTCGTAAATGATGGGCTTAACGGTACATTCCAGAATCTGGGTCAAATCCTGAAGCCTGGTGGTAATGTCCACCGCTTCAATATCGGGCTTCCCCTTGCTGGCGGAGTCGGTCAGGCTTGAAGACCACATACCGTCAAAACGGCGGATACCGTCCTCGCCGGGATATTCCAGCTTCTCGACAATGAGCCCGGAAAGCCCCGAATGAACCTCCATGATGCGCACCACCGGCTTGGCGTCGATAAGGCGGCGCAGCGTCCTGAGCCGAAGATCCGGCGTGGTTCCGATGGAAACCAGCGATTCGTTAAAGGCGGTGGAATTGATGCCCTGGGTATAGGGGATTTCGACCACCCGGCCCCCCAGTTCCGCCATCACCTTGTATACGGCCTCCCGTTCCCTGGCCAGAATACCGGTCCGCCAGTCATCCCCGTGGATAATGATATCGGGCCTGTACTTTCTGAGGTTGGGAACATAACTCCACTCCTCCTGGGGCACTACCCGGCTTACATCCCGCAGGCTCTCCACCACCTGTTTCCGCTGTTCGTAGGACAGGTAGGGAAGCCGCTTATAGGTAACAACGGCGGAATCGGTAAGGAGGCCCACCAGCACCTCTCCAAGCAGGGACGCCTGATGGACAATGTTGACTATCCCCGGATGAATGATGTCGGCGGTCATCCCCACATAAACGGTCTTCATGGATTCTTTTTCCTTTTGTTTTCCGCTCTTCCGGCGCGCGCCGTGTTATATGCCGCACCCTCCTAGAAGTGGTTGTACTATATCAGAATGAGCCTCCGCGGAGCAAGCGCAGGCCGTCTGACCGGTCCCTTCACTTCCCACTCTTCCCCGGAAATGAGCCTCCCCGCCTCGGAAATAAAGCGAATGCGTGTTACATCCGCCTGCCCCGGCATATATACGCAATTCGTATATATCGCCACCTGTCTGCTATATAAGCGCAGTTCGTCTAATCGGCCCTTTCCCGGCATATATACGCAGTTCGTATATATCCCACCCGCCCCGTCTATATACGCAGTTCGCCTATATCGCCACCATCCCGCAAATAGACGCATTGCGTATATATCACCCTCCGCCCGGAAATAAAGCGAATACGTGTTACATCCGCCTACCCGCGTATATATGTAGTTCGTATATATCCCGCCCGCCCAGCCAATAAACGTATTGCGTATATATCGCCCCTCTTCCCCGGTAAAGGCCAGACCCGCCCCTTCCCCGGCGTATATACGTAATTCGTATATATCCCGCCCGCCCCGCCAATAAACGTATTGCGTATATATCGCCCCAAAACCCGCCTCAGTCCCTCCCCGCTCCCGAAAGCGGCACGGACGCCGCTGGGTATATGCTGTCCGCCAAGGAGGGCGGATTATGGCGCCTTGACCAACCCCCCGCCCCGTGGTATACTAATTCATCTATATATATATTAAGGAGGCTTGTATGCGTATTTCCCTTGACAGAACAATGAAGCATAAAGTACTAT
>JAISPH010000234.1 GCA_031275035.1 Treponema sp. | reverse complement strand
GATCCGCAAGGTATGGATATTATGCGTGTCCATACCCCCAACAAACAAATCGTTACCGGGTCCAAATCGCCCCAGAGGGGCGGGGTATGGACCCGCAGGCGGAATCAGGCGGCGGCGATAGTCAGGATAAACCCTCCGGGAGGGGTTTGTCAAGACATTTGCCGGGGCTGGAACCCGCGGCGATATATACGAAAGACGTTTATAGGGCGGTTTGCGGCGATATATACGCAATGCGTATATAGGGCGGAAAGGGGGATGTAACACGTATTCGCTTTATTTCCGGGGGGAGTGGGGCTTTTACCGGGGCGATATATACGAAGTGCGTCTATAGGTGCGGAGGTGGGGGGCTGGAACCCGCGGCGATATATACGAAGTGCGTATATAGGGCGGGGGGCGGCGATATATACGCAATACATATATAGGGCGGTTTGCGGCGATATATACGCAATGCGTTTATAGGGCGGTTTGCGGCGATATATACGAAGTACGTTTATAAGCCGGGACGGGGCGATATATACGCAATACATATATACGCCGGGGGCGTGGGATGGTTAGGCGAACTGCGTCTATATGCGGCGGCGGGCTTTTACCGGGGCGATATATACGATGTACGTCTATCGGTGCGGAGGTGGGGGGCTGGGGAAGGAGGGCTGGAACCCGCGGCGATATATACGAAGTGCGTTTATAGGGCGGGTAGGGGTGATATATACGCAATACGTATATTTGCCGGGCGGGCGGATGGTTAGGCGAAGTACGTCTATAGGCGGGATGGAGTGATATATACGAAATACATATATACGCCGGGGGCGTGGGATGGTTAGGCGAACTGCGTCTATATGCGGCGGCGGGCTTTTACCGGGGCGATATATACGAAGTACGTCTATAGGTGCGGAGGTGGGGGGCTGGGGAAGGAGGGCTGGAACCCGCGGCGATATATACGCAATGCGTTTATAGGGCGGTTTGCGGCGATATATACGCAATGCGTTTATAGAGCGGGTAGGGGCGATATATACGAAGTACGTCTATAGCCGGGCAGGAGGGATATATACGAAATACATATATACGCCGGGGCGTGGGATAGTTAGGCGAACTGCGTCTATGTCGCCGGGAAAGGACAGCGCAGATGCAGGCCTCTGGAAGAACCACGAACCCCACGAACAAGCCCGGGACTTTCGGATAACACGTTCGCTCTGTTCGTGCCGGCGGACATTAAGAAACCGTACGGGACTGTTAAAACCAGCCGGGTTTTGGAACAGCCCCGGCTACTAGACCTTTAGGACCGGGGACATTACAGTCAGGCTTATGGATCAATATTTGATCGAGGGCGGATACCCTATCAGCGGGACTATCCGGGCCAGCGGCAATAAAAACGCCGCCCTGCCCTGTCTTGCCGCCGCCCTCCTCACCGACGAGCCGGTGATACTCCGGAACATTCCCGATATAGAAGATGTGCAGGTGATGCTGAAGGCATACCGTTCCTTCGGCGGCAGGGTCGAGGTTCTGGGACCCAATACATACCGGCTGATCCTGGCGGATATTACAAGTTCCGGGGTTCCCCAGGAATACGCCAAAAAGGTCCGGGCCTCCATTCTCTTTGCAGGCCCCCTCCTGGCCCGGACCGGCAGGGCGGTTCTGCCCCCCCCCGGCGGAGATGTTATAGGCCGCCGCCGTCTGGACACCCACTTTCTGGCGCTGACCGAACTGGGGGCGGCGGTGAAGATCAACGATGAATTTATCTTTACCGCCGGGTCCCTCAAGGGGGCGGACATTTTTTTGGATGAAGCTTCGGTAACCGCCACGGAAAATGCGGTAATGGCGGCGGTCCTGGCCCGGGGCGAAACCATCCTTACCAATGCCGCCAGCGAGCCCCATGTGCAGGATCTCTGCCGTATGCTGGTATCCATGGGCGCCGTTATCAGCGGAATAGGTTCCAACATCCTCACCATTCAGGGAAGGCCGAAACTTTCCGGCTGCGATTTTGAAATAGGCGCCGATTTTATGGAAGCCGGTTCCCTTATCGGCCTTGCCGCCGCCACCGGGGGGGAGCTTACCATCGAAGGGATACGGCCCCGGGATATACGGCCCGCCAGGATAGCTTTCGGCAAGCTGGGGATCGCCTGGGAGCACGAGGGAACCTCGCTTCATGTGCCCGGGGATCAAACCCTGCGGGTGAACTGCGATCTGGGCGGGATGATCCCCAAGATAGACGACGCCCCCTGGCCGGGTTTTCCCCCGGATCTGACCAGCATCATTACCGTGGTGGCTACCCAAGTCGAAGGCACCGTACTGGTCCATGAGAAGATGTTCGAGTCCCGGATGTTTTTTGTGGATAAACTTATCGGCATGGGCGCCCGGATTGTACTCTGCGATCCCCACCGGGCGGTTATTTCCGGGCCCTCCAGGCTGGCGGGGTCGGAGCTTCACAGCCCCGATGTACGGGCGGGAATGGCCATGGTTATCGCCGCCATGTGCGCCGAAGGGAACAGCGTGATCAGCAATGTGTATCAAATTGAGCGGGGTTATGAAAAACTGGTTCCCCGGCTTTCCTCGCTGGGCGCCCGGATCCGTTCCGCCCGGTAAAGCCGGAGCGCCGCTTCAACGCCGGCGCCCTAACGGGACGGCGTCCGCATTATTTCCCGGTAAGCTTCCCTGACGGCGATAAAGGCCAGGGCCGCGCTTTTCCGTTTCTCCTCATCCATATTTTGAAGTACATCCGGGTGATACTGTACCGCCAGTTTTCGGAACGCCGATTTGACCATCTCCCGGGAAGCCCCCGGGGTAAGGCCCAGAAGCAGATAGGGATCGAGCGCCTCCTCGGGGGTCTCAAGATCCGGCGGCTGATACCGGGGGTCCAGAACCTGCCGTATATAGGCCGCCTCCTGACGGGCCTCCTTTCCCAGGGCCAGCCTTTCCAGCTGTTCCCCCAGGCGGGGACTGTCCTTCCGGGACCTGCGCCGGGCCATGAGGCTTTCCGCCAGCAGATCCGGGTTCAGACAGGCCCGCCGGGAAATGGCAATGCGGCAGAACAGTTCGATAAGGGGCAGGACCCGGGCTCCTTTGGAAAAGGAGGAGACCGCGCTTTCGGATACCCGGCCAGTGAAGAACGCATCGTCCTTATACTTCGACTTGAACATGATATAGATACCCAGGCCGCAGTAGGCGGCGATCCCCGGCTCCCCTTCGGGAAAGACCGAACGGCCGGGATTTTCAAAGTACCGGGCCACGGCGGTATCCATGTAAAACTGGCCTGCCACTGCCTGGACAAAGTAACCCAGCAGAAGGCCGGTTCCTGCGCCGATAACTCCGCCGTTGAAGATCCCCGCAATTCCCCCCGCCAGGGGGCCCAGCCAAAAAAGGGGATGTCTTCTAAGCCACGCAGTCCATGTTATCATAGATGGCGGCGGTACGGCGTTATCCATGCTGGGCGGCCAGGGTTATCAGGGAGAGGGTGAAGATCAGTACTGCGGCGGCGGTACAGATGAGCAAAACCGTGGAAAAATTCAAAACGATAACCATATAGGCCGCAAGGACGGCGGCGGCGCTCCGGTAACAGTATACCAGGCCGGTAAATACCAGGGGCAGAATGCCCAGCATGGGCGTTCCTATATAGCGGGGCCGTTTTTTGGCCCGGAAGCTCCAGCCTGCGGCGATGCTGAATACCGCCGCGGAGAGGAGGAGCGCCGGTTCCGCAATACGGGAGAGGATCTCCGCCTGAAAAACCTGGGGGATATAGCCGTAGTTTTCAAGGTTTTTTGCCGCGGCGAAGAGATCCCCGATCAGCAGATTGTCTATCCCCTGGAGTACCTTTACGTGGAGCAGCATGTCCTCGTAGGATATGTCCAGAAGCAGCTGGGAATTCCCCAGGGGTTCCATGCCGGGAGACCGGAGTTCTCCTCCGGTCCAGACCGGTTCCAGGCGGACCTGCTCATCCTCCCGGTCCAGGGCCCGCATCAGAAGGAGAGTCTTGGATGTACCCTCCAGCGTAAAAGGAAGGAACTTGCCGTAGGGGGTTTCCATCCGGTAAAGGAAGCGGCCGGCGCTGTCGTAGACGGCAAGCTCAAGCCCCGAGGCAAAGGAAAAGTCCGTAAAGGTGGAGAGGGAGGCCGTCCGCAGTACCGATCTGCCGCCGGAAGCGCCGGGAAGGGAAAAGACCGCCCCGGTCAGAATATCCCCCATGGCCAGCTTCATTTCATCGGTAAAGAAGGCGGCAGCCGCTACCCCCTGTTCGCACATGGCCAGGAATTGAACCACATCGGGATCTCCCGGCGTTTTTTCCCTGAGATCTTTGAAAATATAGTAGGCCCGGATCCAATCCCCGGAAACCATGGCCTCATAACCGGATCGTTTTTGGTGATACAGGGCATAGGTCTGCCGTTCCCGGGAATTAGGTTCCAAAGAGGAAACGGCGTTCCAGGCGTATCCCGCCAGCCGGGCCGCTTCGGTGGATTCCACGCTGCCGGGCCGGGCCAGGCGCATCCCCAAATTCGCCAGCCAGTGAGCGTCGTAGTACCGCTCCTCCCTGAGGGCCTGTTCCGCCAGGTCCAGGGCCTGGGAGGCGTCCACCGGATTCTGCCGGCCCGGAATGCCTATTGTTTCCCGGTCCGCGGCGGAAAAAGCGTCGGTGGTGGGGTCCGGCAGATTCATGCGGTACGCTTCATAGCCGATGGAGACGGCCGTCCTGAGGGAGGCCGTTTCGGGGCTGTTGGGCCATATCCGGTCGCAGAGGGCCATAAACTGAGCCGCCTGGGGCCAGTCGCCGCTTTCGGCAAATTCCCCGGCCCGTTCCCTGGCCAGCCTGAAGAGATTCCCCTCATAGCGCAGCTTTGCCTCCCGCCGCTGGGCCAGGGGCAGAACCAGAAAAAAGAGCAGTCCGTAGACCGCGGCGGCGGCAATGGCGGTGATGACAGGTCCCTTGACCCGGTCCAGAAAACGGGGGGAAAACCGGGGATAGTTCTCCCTGTTTCCGTACTGGAAACCGAAAGGGATTACCAGGGCCGAGAGGGCCAGGGCGGGAAAGAGGCTGATATAGTTGAGAACCCCCTGAACGATACGCCAGGGACCGGAAAAATTCCGCAGGGGCGCCGCCTGGCCGGGAAAGATAAACCTGAAACCCAGGATCGCCGCAAAGGAGGCGGCGCTGTAGAGGATGAAGATTCCCATGGATGAAAAGATCTGTTCTTTTTTAAGCATCCCTGTTTCTCCTGCCCCTGGCCAGGGAAACGAGGGCCGTATAAAGGACAATCAGCCCCCCCAGACCGCAGTATACTCCGGGGCTTATCAGGGAAGGGGGGATTAGGCGGCTTGTAAAGACGGTGATAAAGTTCTGTATCTCCACAGAGTTGAGAAAGCTTTCAAAGGCCAGGACGCCCCGGAAAACCAGAGCCCCCAGGAAGAGATTGGCCAGGGGCCAGTTGCTGAAATCCAGCACAAAGCGCAGGGATACCAGCAGGAAGATCAGGGAACCCATATAGATACCCAGGGGAATGATCCCCCCCTCAAGGAGCCGGTTAAAACGCTGGGCAGTCAGGGAAATATCGGTCAACATATTTCTCAGGAAGGAAACGCTTTCGTTCCTAAAAGGCGCCGGGGGCAGGGCCGTCCGGGGCGCCTCCTGGTAAATAAGGGTCCGGCCCGGAATGGAAACCACCCGGGGCGCGGCGGGGTCTCCGGGATCCCCCATGAGGATCATCGTTGTGGAACCCCTGGACAGGATAAGCCCCGGCTTTCCCAGGCCCCCGGACGGGGGCTGTAAGACCGGGGCGTTAACCGCCCCCGCCCGGGCAATGCCCAGGGAGGCCCCCAGGGCAAAGGCCCCGGCAAAGAGACCAAGACAGATTATGGTCAGGGGAACCGGAATGGCCCGGCGGGCGCTGTAACTGAGGGTTAAGAGCAGGGACAGGTAAAGCGCCAGGGGAAGAGCGCCCCGGGCGGCCAGGGAAGCGGGAAGGATGCTGTTCTTTTGAACAGGCACAGTCCGGGCCGCCTCAATCCAGGCATGAAGGCTCCCCATAAGCACCGACGCTAGGAATACCAGAACAAAGGATACGCTGAAGAAGAGTATTATCCGGGCGATATTTCTCACTTTTTCACTTTACTATGGGATACCTTCAATGGCAAGCTCCCCTAATAATTAACAGGTTATCCACAGGGAAATTTTGATACAATTCGGAGAAAAGGCTCCGTACCGTCCGGGAGAAGGGCCTGTTGACGGCAATCGTGCAGGCAATTTAATAAAATTAGGAATGTAATTACTTATCTGATATAGAATTAGCTTATTCAATACACAGCCGGACCGGACGTCCGCCATCTGCCTGTATACAAGCTTATACACCTGCAAAAATCTAAACCGGGTATCAACAATTTATCCACAGCAATTTAACAGGCTAACCGGACTTTTCCGGCAGAGACTTCATCTTCTCTTTCAGCTCCAGCAGCATCATATCCGCGGAAGTATCGGATTTTTCCAGCTCTTCGAAACGTTTTTCAAGCGAAGAATTGGAAGTAAAATCCTCCAATTCTTTAGCGGCGTCGGCCTGGGCTTCCATCTGGTCCACCTTGGCGGCCATGCGGTCAAACGCATCAAAGGCGGTGCGGTTGCCGGATACGCTGGAGATGGTACTTTGAATCTTCTGCTGGGCTTCGGCCCGTTTGGCCCGGGCAATAAGGAGATTTTTCTTGCGCTGGGCCTCTTCAATTTTATTTTGAAGTTCCCGGAGGGACTCCTTCAGGTTGTCCACGGAAGCTTTCTGGGCTTTCCACTGTTTTTGATATTCCAGGGCGGCATTGTCGTATTCCTGTTTTCGTAGCAGCGCCTCCTTGGCAAGGTCATCCTTGCCGGCTTGTACCGCCAGCATAGCCTTCCGTTCCCATTCCTTAGCCTGGGATTCCTGGTTCTGCAGTTCCCGTTCCAGTTTCTTTTCGTCCGCAATAGCCAGGGCGACCGCTTTTTTAGATTCAATAAGCTGCTCGCTCATGTCAATAAGCAGCTGATTAAGCATCTTTTCCGGTTTCTCGGCCTTGCTGATCATGTCATTTACATTGGATGAAACCAGGGTTTTTAACCTTGAAAAGATCCCCATGTGCTAACCTCGCTCTTTGTTACCGGTCCGGTAACCGGAAAGGACAGGATAATGCTGGGTTATGGCCAGGCTGAAGGCATCCAGGGTTGCCCGGAACTCGGAATAATCCAGAAAATCGTATTCCAGGGTGTCGATAAGGATTATTTTGCCGTTTTCCAGGGCATAAGCCCCGTGTATTACATCATTGGCGTTTAATTCAAGCAGTTTGGTGAAAAGCTCCAGACGGTTTTCCTGGGGAGCGTCCATAATAGCCAGCCGGAAAATTACCAGGGGCTCGGAATATATGATCGCCAGCCCCTCCAGGCCCCGCTCGCTATCATCCACGAGCCACATATTGGGACCTATTTCCCGGTAGGAAAACATAGAATCAATGAGATAGCGGTCGATTTTATTTTCCGCCATGGATCATCCTTTGTTTATCGGGCGGGCTGCTTATCCCAGGAAAACCTGTCCCGCATTGTCAATGGCGAGGATGGTTTTACACTCGGAACAGCGGAACCGGCCCGGTTTTAAGGCTTTAAGCTTCTTCTGGCAGATAGGGCATTCAAAAACTTTAGGAAACAGGGAAACGGACTCCGCGGCGTTTCCCGAACGGAAGAAATTGATGGAATCGTCCAGATTATCCTTAATATTGAAGAACTGGGAGAATCCGAGGAGCTGGAAAACTTCGTATACCTTGGGTTGAATTTCCAGCAGGACCAGATCCCCGCCCCTGGGTTTTACCGATTTGAGGAAGGCGGTAAAAGAACCGATACCGGTGGATGAAACATAATTGAGACCGCCGCACTGAAAAACCAGCCGGATAAAACCAACTTCTATGGCCTTTGCAACTCTTTTCTGGAAATAATTGGAATTGTATGTATCAATATATCCTGTCAGATACAGAACCAGACAACCCTCTACTTCACCGACCTTTTGAAGCTTGATCTTGAGGCTTTCGTCTTTTTCATCGTCAAACCCAGGAACAATTTCGTTATTAGTCATGACGCTCCCTTTGCCAAAAACCACCATTCTATTAGATGGTTACGTTATAATAGTAGTGGCGGTCCATGCTTCCTCATATATTACAATTTCACTTAATGTTTGTCAAACCTGATCCGGTGAAATTCGCTGTTTTTTTAATGAGGACCGGTTTTATCCGGAGCACCGAACCTGGTATAAGTATAGCACAGCCGGAATAAAGTAACAAGTTTATGCCCAAAACCGGAGATTTGGAGAAAAACCAGAAACAGGTTATACTGGGGCATGCTGCTGAAGGATATTATTGTCGTGCTGGTCAGGCCGGCGGAACCGGGGAATGTGGGGGCCGTCTGCCGGGCCATGAAGAACATGGGCCTTTCCCGGCTGCGGATCGCCGGGACCGCCCGGGAAAGTTTGGATGAGGGGGCAATCCGGGCCCGGGCCGTCCATGCCGCGGATATTTGGGAGGAGGCCGCTTTTTTTGACGCCCCGGCCGCCGCTCTGGCGGACTGTTCCCTGGCAATCGGTACGACCCGCCGCCGGGGCCGCCGCCGCAAGCAGGCAAGCCTGCCCCCCCGGGAGCTGGCGGCCTGGCTCCGGGAAAAGTCCGGCTCTGCAGCCCTGGTTTTCGGCAATGAGCGGACCGGCTTGGAGGAAGATGAACTGGATCTGTGTAATATCGCCTCCCATATCCCGGTTTCCAGGGCCTTTCCCTCCCTGAATTTGTCCCACGCCGTGCAAATTTATGCCTACGAGCTTTTTTTGGCCCTGGAAACCGGGGCCCTGCCCGGCAGGAGCGGCGGAACCGCAGGCAGGGAAACCGCGGGCGGGGCCGGTAAAACCGGCGCGGAGGCCGTCAAAGGGGTCTGGGTTCCCCTGACCCGCAGCGAATCCGCCGAACTGGCAGGCTCGATTACCAATACTTTGGCATCCCTGGGGTTTTACCGGCATCCGGGCCGGGAGATCCAGGAACGGTTTCTCCGGGACCTTATCGGCCGGGCGGGACTTACAGTCCGGGAAGGCAGGTACCTGGGGGACATTTTTGCCAAGGCGGGGCGGCTGGCGCGGTATGGGGGAAAAGTTAGGAGTTAGGAGTGAAGAGAGGCTATGGCTCTTCGGGCAGGGTTATTATCCGGCCCGCGGCGAGGCTGCGGGGTACATCGATGAGGCGTTGGTTGGCGGAGCCCCGGAAGCGAAGATCGATGTTTTTTTGGGCCTGGATGAAGGGGCCGTCCACCAGAATATCGGTGGCTTCGATGAGGCGGCGCCATTCGGGCCTGCCTGAGGTCAGCAGGTCTTCCCAGCGGTAGCCGGTGAAGGTCATGACGCTGAGGCCCAGGGCCCGGACCTGTTCGGCCAGGGCCGCGCAGGGGACGGCCTGGGTAAAGGGGTCGCCGCCTGACAGGGTGATGCCCGCCAGCAGGGGATTGGCCTTTACGGCGGCGATTATTTC
>JAISPH010000159.1 GCA_031275035.1 Treponema sp. | reverse complement strand
TCCTCCACATAGCAGGGTTTCCCGGACGCCGCGGCCCGCCGGTTGTTTTCGTCAAACGAGGCGAAATACTCAGGCGGCATAAGCCGCTTTGTCTCAAGACCGATAAGCTCGTCCGGGGTTTTGCCGAAGAGGGCGGCGTACCGGGGATTTGCCGCCAGCAGCCGGCCCTGGGCGTTTTCATACCAGATAAGATCCGGCGAGGAGGCGCAGATGGTATCCAGCAGGGTTTTCTGTTCCGCGGTGGCCTTCTGATTTTCGATAATTTCGCTTACGTCGGCGGAGGTAATCACATAGCCTGTTTTCTTTCCATCCTTACCGGTCAGGTAGCTGGCGCTCCCCTTGAAGTAGCAGTTCATGTTCCGCTCGTAGAAAATATCCGCTTCCCGGCCCTCCTCGAGGGCGGCGATGGGATCGTAAACCGAACCGGGGGGATAGATGCTGACCTCATAATAGGGTTTTCCCAGGACGGCGGGCAGATCTTCCGGGCTTTTGCCGGCGGCTAAAAGGCCGGCCTCGTTTACATAGACGATCCGGCGGTCCATGCCGGTAATTACCAGGGGCCCCCGGTCGCTTGCCACCAGGCTGTCCGCCATGTCGTCGAAGGAATCGGCCAGAACGCCCAGCTCGTCCCTGACGGAGGAGTTAAAACGGAAGTGGCGCTCGCCGGCGCGGAAGCGGGAAATGCCGGCGATCATGCCGGTGATGCTCCGGGTAAAGGTTGAAGCCATCCAGACGGCGATTAACACCACCAGAATGATCATAACCCCCGCGGATACCGCCAGCTTTACGGCGGTATCCCGGAGATTGTTTGCAATGGCCCGCTGCGTGCCGGCGGCGCTTTTGACAAGGCTCCCGTTGGCGGAGAGGAGTTCCGTTTTCAGTATCGCCCCGGTTTCCCGGGCGGGCCGTTCAAAGTCTTCAAAACCTGCGCCGATGGCCACAAAACCGAAGCCCCGTTTTGACCGGCCGTAATGGCCCGTATAGTAGGGGATGGCCGCCGCGGTGGTAAGTTTCCAGAGGCCGCTCCAGAGGATGAGGAAGGAGCCGGAGCCGCCCTCGCCGGTAAGATCGAACCAGCCCGTACACTGGGGGGCGTGGTTAAGATACCTGCCGTCCAGCCCCACCAGCCCGGCCCCGGTCAGGGCCGCCGCGGGCCGCTTGTTCCGGGACTGCTCCGCAAAGACCGGTTGATCCTTTATAAAATCGGTAAAGCTCCTGCCGCTTTCCTGCCAGGCGTTGTAGACGCTTTCCTCCAGCCAGGGCACTTCGGGCTCCCCCGTTTCGGGGTTATAGCCCACGATGGAGTGATGTCTGGGATGGCAGATATTGCGGCATTTATAGTCCCAGATAAAGGCATAGTTTCCCTCGTAGGCGCTGGGCAGCTCCGTGTAGCGCTCGTTCATGGGGGTGATGTGATCGGTAAATTCCATCAGGTGATCATGATCCAGGGCCAGGGTTACATAGCCGGTAATAACGCCGTTTTCCGTTACCGGCGCCGCCCAGCGGATGATCCCCTGGAAACGCTTTCCCAGGGGGTTTTCCTTTCCCGCATAGGCTTCTTCCCGGGGCTCAAATTCCAGCCCCCGGGCGGCGGCGTTTTCCGGGGTATACATGCCGATAAGGCGGGATTTAACGTAGGCGCCTGTTACATCGGAAACATAGATCTCTCCGGGTTTAAGCTTCAGCAGTTCGGGCCAATAGGTTTCCGCCCGGACGTAGGTATTTCTCCGGTCGGCTATGTTCTTTAAGGTCCCGTCCATTCGGGGGGAAGTAAGCGCCTTTACCAGTTCGTTTCCCTCTAAATCTACATAGGTCATTTCCAGATAGAGGGGGCGCTCTTCATACTCAAAGGTATCGGGGGGACGGTAATGGAAGCTGGAATCGTTCTCCCGGTTTGAGGAGGACACTTCTTTCCCCCGGGAAGGAGGGTTGACGGGAACCCAGGATTTGCCGTCCTCCGCCAGTTTCCATTCCCCCGGCTTTATAAGGGGGGCCGTTCTGTTCCTGATGAAACGGCGGTACGTTTCATTTCCGGGCGTAAGCTCCGCGGCGGCAAGTATATCCCGGTCCCGGCCGTAGAGGAATTCCGCCACCCTGCGGGCCATATCGGTGGACATCCGCTCGATATTGCCGGTGGCGCTGCTGTTCAGGGCCTTGACCGAATTGTCCACCGCAATGGCTCCGGTTCTGGCCAGGGCTTCGTTGGCGCCGAGGGCCAATTCCATGGTACGGCTGTTCAATTCCCCGCCGAGGACTTTGGACTGCCGCCAGGCCAGAAAGGTCAGCAGCACCAGGGGAATAACCTTAATCGCCACAAAGATAATGATAAGTTTGGCCCTCATGCCCAGGCCGGTTCTGGAAAGGATACGTTCTATGGACAAGCGGAACAGGCCGATGTACTTTCCCACTTCCATCCCCCGGGCGGCGGGCCCTTGCTTTTTACATCCCCGAAACCCGGGTCCGCCGGCTCTGCCTTACCGCCAAAGGCGTTTAAAAAAGGCGGCTATGGCGTTCCATATTCTGCGGAAAAATCCGGGATGTTTTAACCGGTACAGTTTCTTTTTTGCCGCCGCCTGTTCCCCGGGACTGAGGTCCAGGCGGTGCAGGTTTTCTTCAACCTCAATTTCCAGCTCCGAAATCCCTTCGGGTATCCGGATAATAACCGCATTGATGGTCCGCCATCCCAGGGAACGGGCCGCCTCAAGACGGCGGCCGCCGGCTATCAGCCTGTTTTCGCTGGTCAGGACGATAGGACATATCAGGCCGAACCGCTTCATGCTTTCCGCCAGGGTCCCGATATCCCCCCTGTCCTGCCTGACCCGCTTTTTTACAACGATGTCTTCTATGGGGACCTGCATTGCTTACCTCACCGTTAATCCAGCAACGGATTATAACTTGGCAGTTCCAGTCCGAAATTCCGGGAAGACGAAGACTCCCCTCCTGAATTTTCGGCCGGCGGCATATTCCGCAGCTCCGGGGGCAGCTGGGGCATCGTAAGGTCGTCCAGCATTTCATAATCGTTGAATCTTATGGTATCCAGCCGCAGCGTTTCCAGGCTGAGGGCGGTACTCGCCAGGGCATTTTCTCCGTGGAGGTTACAGGCCTCGGTGGGGGCGGTTCCCGCCAGGAACGGGAGGGTTACCGTTCCCGGACAGGCGGCGGTGGGCAGCAGCCCCGATTTTGAACAGACCGTTACGTCCACGATCCCCGAGGAGGGACGGACAAAATCCCTTCCGGGAAGCCCCTGGTGGATCTCCCGCATAAAATCCCCCCAGATTGGCCCCGCCAGGGTGGCTCCGGTCAGGGAAAGTCCCAGGGAATTGCCGGGCTTATCAAAGCCGAACCAGATGGCGGTGGTATAGTAGGGGGTAAAGCCCACGGCCCATGCATCGGCCCAGTTCTGGGTGGTGCCGGTTTTGCCGGCGGCAGGGATACGGTACTTGCTTCCCCGTTCATCCACAAAGGTAAATTTCGCCCCGTACCCGGAGCCGTATTGAAGGGTTCCCATCTCCACGGTTTTCCGCAGGAGAGAGGTCATAATATACGCGTTCTGGGGGCTGATAACCTGAATGTCCCCCCCCATCCGGCGCTGCTGGAGCCGGACATCCCGTTCCGTATCCAGCACCACCCGGCCGTTCCGGTCCTCCACGGAGCGTATGGCAATGGGGGTTACCTCCCGGCCCTGATTGCCGAAAATGGCAAAGGCCCGGGCCATCTGGAGGGGGGAAACGGAGATAATCCCCAGCCCCATGGGATACACCCGGGGAAAGGTCTGGCGTTTTACGTCGGGGTCGGTGATACCCAGCAGGGCCGCGGCCCGGTTGATTGCGGCGTCAAAGCCGATGCCGTCCAGGATCTTGAGGGAAGGTACGTTCATGGACTGGGCCAGGGCGTCGTAGAGCAGCACCGAGCCCTTCCATTCGCCCTTGAAATTCAGGGGTATATAGGGGGTCCCGTTTTCGTTATGGAACACCATGGGAAGATCGTAGATAAGGGTGGAGGCGGTGAATTTCCGGGAATCAATGGCCGCCGAATAGTAGAGGGGTTTGAAGGAGCTTCCCGGCATAACCCTGGCCTGGGCCGCCCGGATAAGCTGGTTCGACTCGTCGTATTTGGAACCCCCGATAAGGGCCTTGATATGACCGGTCTCGTTTTCGATGGCGATGAGGGCGCCCTCAACCACATTCTGTTCGGCGTTTCTCTTCTGTTCCGCAAAGGCTGCCCCGGTAATGTCCTTTAGTTCCTGGAGGCCGAAGACCAGGGCAGCCATATCCACCGCCGGGTTAATGACTTTGATATACCGGGAGACCGCCTTTGATTCGGTCTGGGAATCCGAGGCGGCGTGGATGGCGTCCAGGTTAAAGTAGAGGGAGAGGAGATCCACGACGGGTACATAGACCCGTTCCGCCTGGACCAGCCGGGTTCCCGCGGAACTGGCGTATTCCTTATTGGCCCTGACCAGCCCCTCCTGCATGTACTTTGCCGCCGCCTGCTGGAAGTTCAAGTCCAGGGTGGTCTGTACCGTATAGCCGTCGCGGTAATAGTCCATGGTGCCGTACATCATGGTATCCAGCTCGCGGCGGACGTACTCGCTGAACCAGGGGGCGGCGTCTTCCCGGTTATAGTAGGCCGAGGTGGAAGCCCGGGTATAATCGTAGCTGTTCCAATATTCGTTAAAAGAAGCGTCCGCCTCTTCCCTGGAGGCGTATCCCAGCTCAATCATCTTATCCAGAACCGCCTGCTGCCGGTCCATGGCCACATTGGGATTATCCAGGGGATTGTACCGGGAAGGGTTTGAAAGCTGGATGACCAGGATCGCCGCTTCCGCCAGGGTTATGTCTCTGGCGCTGTGGCCGAAAAAGTACTTGCTCGCCGCCTCGACCCCGAAGACGCCGGGACCCATGTACATATAGTTGAGGTAAATTTCGAGGATCTCATTCTTGGTATAACGCCGCTCCATCTGGAAGGCCCACCAGAGTTCCCGGATTTTGCGGGAAAGGGTCTTTTCGGCCCGGTTTGTATAGAGGGTCCCCGCCACCTGCTGGGTAATGGTGGACCCTCCCCCCAGGGGGCGGCGGATAAGCTGCCCGAAGGCGGCCCGGGCTATACCCCGGATGCTGAAGCCCTTGTGGTTGTAAAAATCAGGGTCTTCCCGGGCCAGTACGGCGTTGATCAGGTGCCTGGGCAGGACGCTCAGGGAGACCAGTTCCCGCTTTTCATCGGCGGCGAATTCGGTAATCAGGGTCCCGTTGATGTCGACAATCTTGGTCGGCAGGGCGGGGGCGAATTCGGTAAAATTTTCCTGGTTTTGTATGTTGGAGGTTACCGCCAGGGACAGGCCCAGGCCGATCCCGATGATCACCGCAGTGATTATCACAAAGGCTGCAAAAACCCGGGTAAAAATGAACGTTGTTAAACCGGAACTTCCCGCCATGACATCAGCCTAAGAGAGGGAACGTTCTTTGTCAATGGCAATGAACCTCCCCGCCCTGAAACTCCCCCGCCGGAAGGCGGGTTCCCGGCTGCCGGACCCTGCCGCGAATGAGCCTCCCCGGAGCAGAGCTCGAACCAAAGGTTCGATGGGGTATTAAACCAAACTTTCGAATAAAAAAGGCCGCTGCGAACCAGAGGTTCGGCACCGGCCCTGCCTTTGAGGCATGTCGGAAATATAGTGATTTGGGAGGGGAACTATAGGTCCGACATCTTGAATATCGGCTCCGGCGGATTTTTCTTTAACAAAATAATACAAATCCCCGCCGGCGGTTCTCGCCGCTCCATTCCGCCGGCCCCCGGGCCTATTCGCTCTCCTCAAAGTTAAGATCCACCGTCAGGGCAATCCGGTAGGTACGGCCCTTCTGCAGCTTGATGGACTTAACGATGGCATAATCGCTTATCTGAAATTTAACCTCGTGTACGCCGGGTTCCGCCGGATAGGGCCGCCTGAAATTCTCCAGTTGAACGCCGTCAAAGTAAATGCGGGAATTTTCGGGGGCCTCAAAGAGCACCAGGGGGGTGGCGTCCCGGAGATCAATGGTTAAGTCGCTGATCTTTCCCCTTTCTACCAGAAAACGGCGGCTTTCGGTACGGTAATCGTTGGAAAGTATCATCAAATGATGTTCCCCCTCCCGGAGGAGCCGTTCCTCCTGGGGTTTGTCGATCAGTTCGTTGTCAATGTAAACCGCCAGGGGTCTGTTGGGAAGCTGTTCAGGATACCGGGGATGTATCCTGACCCCTCCTTCGTCGCTCAGAATGGGCTTGGCGTTTAAGCGGAAGCGCATGGTTTCCACTTCTTCGCTCAGGGTGTTGACCGCCGGATTCAGCTTGAAAATGATGGGGAAAGCCGAAGGGGGAATAAGCTCCGCAGGGATCGATACATAGGGGGTTGAACGGAGGCCGTGGTTAACCCGCAGGGGAAACTGGTAGATGGTTTGAATTTTATTCGGCATGGGTTCCGAGACGAGGGGCCTGCCCTGGATATCGGCGGCGCCCGTTTCGGGAATCCGGTCCAGCTCTCCGTAGATCGCCACCGCCAGGCTGCCCCGGTGGGCCAGGTAGGCCTGGGGGGCGGTCAGTTCCAGCTCCACCCCCCGGAAGAAACGTACCTCCTCGTCAAGGCGAATGATCACCGCATCGTTGTGGGAAAGGGAAATCGAGGCTCCCCCGGTATTTTCCACGGAGATCTCCAGATCCCCGGTAATATTCAAATGGAGGTTTTCCCCGTAGAGGGACAGAAAACTGAAAAGGAATAACAAGAAAAATCCGCAGCGTTTCATGGCCGTTCCCTGAAAAGAAATCTCCCCGGGTCCTGAGCTCTGCCGTTCTGCCGCAGTTCAAAATGCAAATGGGGTCCTGTAGACTGTCCGGTGGATCCAACTTTCCCTATAAGAGTACCCGATCGGACGGCGCTTCGCAAGTTGGCGCTGATAACCGAAAGGTGGCCGTAGAGGCTTACCCAGTTTTCCCCGTGCCGGATGACGACGTACTTTCCATAAATGGGATCTTCCCCCAGGTCGGTAACAATGCCCTCCCTGGCGGCGTATACTTCGGTTCCCTCCGGGGCGGCCAGATCCAGTCCTTCGTGCATACGGGGCGTCCCCGTGATGGGGCTGATCCGCATCCCGAAATTGCTGGTGATCCGGTAGTTGCGCAGGGGAAACCGGAAGGCCGTGTTCAAAAAAAAGGCCCGTTCCGTAGGGGTAAAGTCCGCCCCGGGAATAAAGCGGAACCGTTCCCTGCGGCCGTTCCGGGTAAAGCTCAGGATGATCCCCCGGTCTCCCCTGGCGGCGCCCATGATCCGCTCCAGATCCGTTTCCGGGGTTTCGGGGATAAAAACCCCCGGCGCCGAAGGGAGGAGCAGGACGCTCCCCCGGGCAAGGGAGGAGGGATGGGCCAGCCTGTTTACCGTGGCCAGGGACGAGTAGGGGATATTGCACCGTGCCGCCAGGCCGAAGATATCGTCCCCGGCTTCTGCGGTATAGGCGTAGACGGTAAGATCTTCGGCCAGATTTTCCGGCTCCTCCCCGTTCCGCTCCTGGCTGAAGAGCCGGCGCCGGGCCCGTTCCACATCGGCCTGGTACTGCCTAAAGGCGGTATCCCGGCTGTCCAGTCTGATGATGAGGGGATACCGGCTCTCCGTATCCTGGGCCGTCCCGGAGAGAGGGACAAGGCTTTGAAGCGCCAGCAGCGTCAGCGCTGCGCCGGTCCTGTTCAAGGACGCCCTTCAATGCGGCTCTTTCCGCCCGGGGAGAGGGGGCGTATTCTTGATCCGAAACAAGCGCCGGACCCGTAAATCTGCGGAATGACAGCCCCCTTGATACAAACCGGTCCCGCCCCAGAAGCTCCCCCGCCGAAAGGCGGATTCCCGGGTATTAAACCCGCCTGCGAATAAAAAAGGCAAGGGCCCATCCCTTGCCTTTTTGAAGATCTCCCTTCCGCCTTACTCGGCCGAAATAGCTTCGGTAGGGCAGACCCCGGCGCAGGCGCCGCAGTCCTGGCATTTAGCAGGATCGATCCACCGGGCGTTATCTTTTTCGGATATCGCCTCCACGGGACACTCATTGTCACAGGAACCGCAGTTGATACATGCGTCACTGATTTTATAAGCCATACCAATACCTCTCTATATTCTTTGGTATTTACATAGTACTATAAAACCGGAGATAGTTCAAGGGATTTCAAGTTTTGGGTTTTAAAAACCTGCGGCGGCTCTTGATTTATTGGATCTACGGGGATAAATGTTATAGTATGTTTTGCGTACTGGATGCAGGGGAAAATGTGTCATCATGCTGGTTTTGAAAGAAAACGAAGAACATCTGGTAGGAGAAGTTGAAGCCTATCTTAGCGCCAGCCGTCCCGATGAAAGCGCCCTGGCCCATCAGCGTTTCCAGTGTCTCCGCGGCCTGGGGGAGGCTATTTCTCAGTACCCTTCGGTCAAGGACGCCCAGCTTCTGCGGGGTGAAATTCTGGACGAGGCAAGGCTGGTTCAGTCCCTCTGCAATTTTGCCCCCTCGGCCCATTTGCTCCATGTGCCCACCAGGGTTGTGGCGGCCCGCAGTTTCCTGATAGCCAAGTACCATGCCTTCGCCCTCCTGATCATTCTGACTCAGCAGGAGGAGGCCTTTTACAAGCCCCTGCGGGAGGTGCTGTTTTCCATTGTCTGTACCCTCATGGCGGAGGAGGTCTACTTTTCCTGCCTGGGGGAATCCTCCTTTTCGGAACAGGTAAAGGTACGGCTGGCCCATGATTTAATTTCCCTCTGGGACAGCGGAACCGATCCCCGTTCACACCGCCATCTGCCCGCGCTGGAAGCCCTTTGGGCTTCCAGGGACGGAGCGCCTCCCAGTTTCGGAACCATGGACGGGTCCAGCGAATTGATACGCCTTTCCCTTGACATGGGGGAAGACTGGGATGACTTTCTGGTGCAGATGACTTCAAAGGACGATACCCGCTGGGCTCTGGAGGAATTTCTCTTTGGCCTTTCCTACGAGGAAATCGTGTCGGTCCGGTCCAGGCTGAAACGTTTTGGGATCTCCGCGGTGGGATACGAGGAAGTACACAGCTACCTGGGGAGTCATCCGGCCTATAACATTGTAAGAAGCAGCGATCCCAGGGTCATCTATGATTTTTATGTGGATCGCCGGGATGCGGCGGCCTTTAGGAAAAAAATCGCCGCCCCGGGGCCGTGGCGGACCCTGGAAGAGATCTACCTGAAATACCGGATCATCCATGATTAGCGTCTTGTCTGAAACCTGTGCCGGACTAAAGTCCGGGAGAACCAACCGGATTCCCGGACGGGTCCATCAAAAGATGATCCGGGGCGCCTGCTTGACCGCTACTCCCCGTGTGTTCAAGGGGCCCGCTTCAGTCCCGGCCGCCGGCGGCTGAAACGGCGTCTCCGGCGAAGGCTCCGCGGCGGGGGCTCCGGATGACGCTCTAAAAGCGTTTGTCTCCGCGGCGTTTGACGGCGCCCCCGCCGTTTCCTCCTGGCGGTCTGCGGCGGTTGTACCTGCGCCGGAAGAGGGCGGGACCTTTTTTCCGGGAATTTCCCCGCTTTCCTCTCCGGCAAAAGCTTGGGGGAAGAAGCTCCGCAGTTCATGGGAATTGACAAGACCGTCGAAAAAGTCAGCCCGGTTCATTTTGATCTTTTCCAGGATCTCCCGGATCCCCGAATGTATTTCCCCCTATTTCGGTTCTGGTCTGATCCGTCAAGGTACGGATCAGATCCAGGGCTTTTTCAAAACGCCGGCAGCGGTCTGCGATGTCTCCGCTGTCCTGGTCCATCCGCCGGCAGTTTTCAAGTTGTTCCCCGGCTGCCCTTTCGATGTTCCCGTTCAGGGCTTTGATCTTTTCCGCAGTTTCGGCGATATCCTCCAGGCCGCCGGTAAAGTGATGCGCCTCTCCGGTTATTTCACCAAAACTGCGGGAAAAACGTTCACTGGCATTGAGGGCATTCCTGGTTTTTTCCGCTATCCCCGCCAGCTCTTCCTGTATGCTCCGGGCATTTTCTCTGGCGGATTCGGCAAGTTTTTTAATTTCATCCGCCACTACGGCGAATCCCGCTCCGGCGGCTCCCGCATGGGCGCTTTCGATGGCGGCGTTCATGGAGAGAAGATTGGTCTGTTCCGAGATCTGGTTGATAAGTCCGGCAAATCCGGCGATCTTTTCCACATCCCCGGAAATGTTTTTTATGATGCCCCGTACCTCAAGAGCCAGGTCTTCTCCTTCGGATATTTTTTTCTTCAGGGCTTTTGCCATGCCGGAACTTTCGTCAAGCCCGGAGGCCGCCGCACCGGTCATGGCGGCGGCTTCGCGGAGATCTCTTCCGGCCTGTTCCATAAAACGAACCCGGCCTCCGGTTTCATTCTTCAGGGAATCGAGAAAATCCTCAATGCCGTTCAGGGCTTCTCCGGCCCGGCCGGCGGTTTTCTCAATTTCAGAGAACTGCCGGATTACATCTTCAATAACGCTTCCGAGATGTTCAATGGCGGCTTTTTTTTCGGCGCTTTCCGAATCGAGCTCTTCTCTCCTTGCGGTCCATGTTTCAGTCTGGGAACGGAGGCGTTCAAATAACTTTCCCAGGGCGGCCAGGGAATCCCGTAATTCCGAAAGTCCCGTTTTGGGGTCCGCCTCCGGCATTGCGGCGAGGGCCCGGAAATTCTTTTCCTCCAGGGGGCGGACCATGCGCCTGAGCAGATCCGCTTTACGGGAGAAACGGCCCAGTCCCCGGAAAAGTATGCCCATGCCCAGAAGGGCGGCCAGGACCTTGATCAGCCCGAACCCCAGAATGACAAGGCGGAGCCGGGCCGGATCGCCGCCGCCGGCCAGGGGAAGCTGGATAAGGCTTAACGCCAGGATCAGGGCGGCGCTCAGCGGAAGGATAAAAAAATAGGGACCTGCGCTTCCGGGAGCCGGAGCTTCACTGGACTTATTCAAGAACCCGGTTGATTCTTTCGGACTAAAGTCCCGCACAGGTCTCCCCAAAAACATGGATTTCATTAAAAAATCCATGTTTTTTGTTGTTTTTAAGCGGTTGTTGGCGAACCTTTGGTCCGGCAGAAACTGAAGTTTCTTAACAACTCTACTGTTTTTCGTAGCGCTGGATCTCTTGGTAAATATATTCCAGCGCTATACCGGCTTTTTGAAACATGGCTTCCGAATCGGCGGCGTCATGATAGCGCCGCTGGCAGACCACCCTGACTATGCCGCAGTTTATGATGAGCATGGCGCAGGTTCTGCAGGGCGTCATGCGGCAGTAGAGGGTCGCCCCCGCTATGGCGATGCCCCGCTTTGCGGCCTGACAGATGGCGTTCTGTTCCGCATGAACCGTTCTGACGCAGTGGGTGGTAACGGAGCCGTCTTCGTGGACCATTTGCTTTAACTGGTGTCCCGCCTCATCGCAGTGGGGCAGCCCCGCAGGGGCCCCTACATAACCCGTTACCAGAAGCTGATTATCCTTGGCAATGACGCATCCTGAGCGCCCCCGGTCGCAGGTGGCCCGCTTTGAAATAGCATCGCAGACTTCCATAAAATATTCGTCCCAGCTTGGACGCCGGTATGCCGTTTCAGCCATCACACCTCTTCAGCCTGCACCAGAGACTGCCGTATTGTATCACCGATACCCTCCCTAGTACAGTATGATCCATGTACCTTACTGTTTCAATGAACCCGACTTTGCAAAAGATCATTTGTTTTTCTTCTATAACAAAAGATGCGGTAAACCGGAGCCGGCGGCACCGCTTTGACGTTGCCGGCAAGGGCCTTAATGTATGCCGGGTGCTCTCTCAGCTTGGCAGGGAAGCCGTGCACCTCACTGTCCTTGGGGGAGAAACCAAGTCCCTTTTTTTGGAGATGAGCCGCCGGGAGGGGATAGCCCTGCAATGGGTGGAAAGCGGAATCCCCATCCGCTTCTGCTATACCCTCATCGACGAAGGGGATGGCAGCGTTACCGAACTGATTGAAAATACCCCGTCCGTAGCGGCGGGAACCGAAGAACGGCTCCGGGAAGCCTATGAGGAACTGTTTCCCGGATGCGATACAGTGGTGATCGCCGGTACCAAGGCCGGGGGCTTTTCCGGCGGACTGGTACCATTCATGGTACGCCGGGCCAGGGAAGCGGGGCGGAGGGTGATGCTGGATCTCTGGGGAGAGGATCTCCTCAAAAGCCTTCCCCATGGTCCCAATGTGATAAAACCGAATCTGGCGGAATTTGCCGCCACCTTTTTCCCCGGCGCCGCCGGGCTTCCCGGAAAAGAACAGGTCCGGGAGCTTTGCCTCAAGCTCTGCAGGGAATACCGCTGCGCCGTGGTTCTTACCAGGGGGACCGAAGCGGTCTGGTATGCGGAGGGGGAGACCTTTGCCGAATATCCCTTTACCCCCGCAGCGGAAACGGTCAACACCACCGGTTCCGGGGACGCCTTTACCGCGGGCCTTGCCGCGGCCCTGGGAGACGGGCGGAGCCTGCGGGAAGCCGTAGCCGAGGGCGTCCGCTGCGGAGGCCTCAATGCGGGCTTCCTCCAGGTCGGTACGATTAGGGCATAGCCTTCGGCGGAAACTTGCCGCCTGGCAGTTTGTGGCGCTTTGTGCAGCAGGCTCCTAGGAGTAGTAGTAGCCCAGGATGTCCACGCTGAATTTGTTCCGGTCCCCCCGGTAGCGGGCGACGGAAAATTCCACCGGCGAAGGGGATTCGTCGGAGTAGGCCACGGTCTTGACGAGGATGAGGGCCTTGTTCTTGGCAATCTGCAGCAGCTCCGCCTCTTTTTGGTGGGCGTTAACCGCCTCGATTTCCCGGCGCACCCGGTTTACCCGCACGTGGAACAGTTTCTCCAGGGACCGGTACAGGGATTTGGAGCTGAAATCTACCTCCATCAGCTTGGCGTAGGGATCGTAGGGGAGAAATGTTTCTACATATACCAGGGGCACCTTATCCGCCAGCCGGACCCTGCTCAGGTAGATAAGGGGAGCGTCCAGGGGAATATCCAGCCTTGTATTGGCCTCGTGGGGGCCGGTTAATTTTCTTAATGCAATCACCTTGGTCTGGGGGGTAAGCCCCTTGGAGATCATTTCTTTGTCGAAGGTTTCCAGCTTGCTTAAAAAACGTTCCTCCACCTTATGTTTGGATACGAAGGTTCCCTTCCCCTTGTACCTGTTCAGAAATCCCTCCGCCACCAGTTCACTGAAGGCTTGACGAATAGTGGGCCGTGAAACCTGGAGCAGGCTGCAGAGCTCGTTTTCCGGGGGCAGCATGTCTCCTTCTTTCAGAGATCCCTTGTCTACCAGGGCAAGCACCTGCTTTTTCAGCTGATAGTAGAGGGGGATGGGTACATTCTTATCCAGCTTGATAGCCTCTAAACCCATGGCGCTCTCCTTGTTTGCAGCGGGGTCATACCCTGTCCAAAGAACGGGGCCGCCGGTTTGCAGGCGGTTCCGGTGTCCCGCCGGGCCCCGCAATGGGCCGGTTCTTGCCGCCGCTTAATCCGGGGCGCAGGCCTTTCCGCAGAGCCCGCGCCGCGGCCCGCCGTTTACCGGCGTTCCTTTACCAGTTTCACCGACTGCTCGCATATTGCGGTAATTGCCCCGTAGTCTCCGGCGTTTACCGCCTTGCGGTCGCAAAGCCAGCCGCCGCCCACGGCAAAAACCGCAGGAGTAATATAATCCCCCAAATTGCTCAGATCTACTCCGCCGGTGGGGATAAAGGAAACCTGGGGGAAGGGGCCCGCCAGGGCCTTGATCGCCTTAATTCCGCCGTATACGGAGGCGGGGAAAAATTTAAGCACCCGCAGCCCCGCTTTCAGCGCCGCGGTAATCTCCGTGGGGGTAACGCAGCCGGGAAAAACATCAATGCCGGCGGAAAGACAATGCTCAACAATTACAGGATCGTAGCCGGGGGAAACGATAAACCGGGCGCCCCGGCGTATCGCCTCTTTGCAGTGGTCCAGGGTCAACACGGTTCCGCCCCCCACCAGCACGCCGGGACAGCTCTTCGCCACCGCCTCGATGGAGGCAAGCCCCGCGTCGGTCCTGAGGGTGATCTCCATAATGTCCACCCCTCCGGCCAGCATGGCCCTGGCGGCATCCGCCGCCCGGGCCGCATCATCCATCACCACCACCGGCACCAGGCGGACTGCGCCAATCCGTTTCTGAACCTCGTTCATCGTTATTTTCCCCATTTAGGATTATCTATCATACAAGGCCTGCCGTCGCCGCCTTCAACCACCAGCTTTCGGTATCCCTTGGTTTCGATGGTACCGTAGTTATGTCCCGCATCTCCCCGGAAGGCGAAGAAGCTGATCAGCGGCGTCGTCCCGGCATTGATACTCCGGTGGGCGTAACGTTTGGGTACGTAGACCGCCTTTCCCGGTTCCAGGGCATGAAGAACCACATCCCCCTCGGGATTTTCGGTAAGCATAAAGCCTGTACCGGAAAGGGTATAGTATACTTCCGCCGTATCAAGGACCGTATGGAAGTGCCCCTTGGTCATAAAGTATTCGTTCCCCACCTTGCCGGGATAGGTAATGGAGGTGCCAAAGGCTATCTCGCCCGCCTCTTCGGGAACCCCCAGCTCATAAAATTCATACACCAGCGGATCTCCGCCGGCTATCATCTTCTGAGCCGCCCCGGTGTCGGCGTACATATCCGCCATTTGGGAAAGCCTCCGTTTGGTAGAGGGTACGCTTTTGGAGATTCCATCAACCAGGGAGAAATCAATCACAAATCCTCCGGGCCAATTCAACTTAGAAACATTCGACATTCTTTTTCTCCGAACCGGGCCTCCGCCCGTAATGTGTATTTTTCCATCAATGTAAATTAATGGAGGAACCGGCGCTGCACGTCAGGTTTCCTTTGCTATCCTGCTCAGTTCTTCAAGCCGTTCCCTGGTAATGGAGGTGTGAAACACTTCCGCGATTACCTGGGTCCAGCCGTGGATAAAGTAATTCCAGCCATCCTCGACGTGGAGATTTTTTTCTTTCGCCTGGGCCTGGGCCTGGTACATAAAGATCAAATTCCCCCGGTAGTTGATTTCCCAGACCAGGCTGTTTTGAGGATAGGATACGGCGCCAGTGGTGGGAGAACCCGGAGCGTCTTTGCCAAGTCCCGTGGCGTTGACCACCAGGGAGTAGGGGGGCAGGGCGGCTACCAGCGCGTCATTATCCGCAGGGGAAGGTCCGTGAACAAAACGGAATTCAATATTGGCATTGAGGCCGCCCAGAACCGCCTTTGCCGAATCAAGCCTGGGCTGGCTGCGGTTGGCAATGGTGATCCGCTTGGGAGCATTGTCCCTGAATTTTTCCTGGGAAAAATAGAGAGACATTGCCAGGGAGCTGCCCCCGGCCCCCAAAAGAAGAACCTCTCCACCGTGATCGGCCCAGAAATTGGGGGGGACAAAGGTTTCCAGGGCCAGGCCGCTGGAGATAGGATCTTTTGCATGGGCGGCGAATTTCCCCCTGTATTTTGAAAGGGAAGAAACTTCCTCAAGCTGTTCCGCATAGGGATCGATATAATCAAACATATCCCTGCAGGCCCTGAACAGATCCAGCTTGTGAGTGGTAACCAGCGCCCCCAGGGAAAGAGGATCATGTTTCAAAAAATCCACCGCCGTCCGGTACTGTTCCGCCGGGGCGTGGAGGGGCAGATCTATGCCCGAGATAATGGCGTTAAGCCCCAGGGCTTTTCCCCATTTGGGAAATACCCGCATTATGGATGACTGGCCGGTGGTTACCCCGATAAAATAGAAAGTGGGAATCTGCGCCGGTTGAAAGCTCGACATCTTGAATCCTCCTGGAGATGTCAATATATACTGACATTAAAAAATAATATCCCAGGGATATTAAAAAGTCAAAGGGTATTGTAAAAAAAGCGAACCCATGCTAAAATGTAATAACATTATGATATATTCCACAAACCGGAAAAAATCCCCGGAACCGGCCGGTTCCGGAGCGGAGCCCGGACCTCCGGTTCGGCGGGGTATTGGACTCTCAGCGCAAATAACGAGGTTAAAAAATGAAAGTACTGGTAACCGCCACCTCTTTTAAGGCGGACAGTTCCGGACCGGCGGCGGAACAGCTTCGCCGTTTTGTATCGGAACATGGGGGCGAAATTCTCTACAATCCCTGCGGCAGGCCCCTTTCGGAAGATGAACTTATTCCCCTTTTAGCGGACGCCGACGGCTATATTGCGGGCCTTGATTTTGTTACCAAAAAGGCAATTGACGCCGCCGCTTCTCTCAGGGTCATTTCCCGCTACGGCGCCGGGGTGGACCGGGTGGATTTGGCCGCGGCAAAGGCCCGGAATATCGCCGTCTGTAATACCCCCGGCGCCAACGCCCAGGCGGTGGCGGATCTGACCTTTGCCCTGATCCTGGCGGCGGCCCGCAGGATCCCCATGCTGGACCGCAAAACCCGGGAAGGCCAGTGGCCCCGTTCCACCGGCATTGAACTCTATGGCAAGCGGATAGGCATTCTGGGCCTGGGAGCGGTGGGCAGGGGCGTTGCCAAACGGGCCCGGGGCTTTTCCATGGAAGTACTGGCCTGCGATCCTTTCATCGATACCCGGTATGCGGAAGAGCATCATATCATCGTCTCCGGTTTTGACGCCCTCATAGCCGGTTCCGATGTTATCTCCCTCCACCTGCCCCTGACCGAAGAAACCCGGCGCATTATCGACGCCGGTGTAATGAGCCGCATGAAGCGGGGGACCATCATCATCAATACCGCCCGGGGCGGCCTTATCGACGAGGAAGCCGCCTGCGGCCTGCTCAAATCCGGTCATTTGGGCGGGCTTGGGCTTGACGCCTATGAAACGGAACCCCCCGGCCGATCCCCCCTGTTTGATCTGGAAAATGTGGTGGTAACCCCCCATACCGCTTCCCATACTGCGGAGGCCGCCGCCAATATGGCGGCCATGTCGGTGCAGAACCTTATCGACATTCTCTCCGGGAAGGAGTGCCCCTGCAGGGTCGCCTAGATCACCACGGCGTCAAAGCCGTAGACCTTTGCCATCTGCAGCAGCCCCGCCGTTACGTCGTCTTGAATGATAATGGCGTGGTGGGATGACAGGGCCTCCATCACCTTGTGGCCGTTCCTGTTTCTGTAGGATATGAGGGCGCCGTTCCGGCAGTCCGAGCCGGGGTATTGGACATAGTCTTCGATTTCCGCCTCAATGATGGTGAGCCCCTTCATGTCGGACTGCAATTTTGCCATGGTTACGGGACCGGTCCTCATGCGGCAGTCAACGGCAATGGCGTCATCGTTTACAATCGCCAGGGCTTTGGGCCGCATTATCCAGTGGGTGCAGAAGCTCTGGGGGGCCAAACCAAAATAACCGCAGTGTACCCCCAGGGCGTGGTTTCCGGGATCGGGGATGTCGGGGAATTTATCGATTTTTTCATGCTTGAGCGCCGCCATACCCACCAGGAAGGGATAGATATTGGTCATCATCATGGGCTTCCGCAGGCCGGAGTGGAGGATGAATTTGCTGATCAGCGTTACCGTGTCTCCCTCACATGCCCAGATGATATGATCGTATTCGAAGATCCAATTCCAGGCCAGACAGGGGGTGGTGTCCGAATGGAAAGATTCGTTAAGGCAGTTGCCGCCGATCCCGTACACATTGCCGGTCCGGTCTATCGCCTCCTTGAGGGCCATGTAGAGCTTGACCGCTTTGAGGATGGCTCCTTCCTCAAGCCCCTCTGCGGGAACGGCCCGTTCCTTCCAAAGGGCCGCCGCGGCGCCGTCGGAAATCTGCCGGGCCCGTTCGTTTACTTCTTTCCAGCTGCGGTAAACAAGGCGCACTCCAAAGGCATTCTCAATCGCCCCGGCGCTTTCCGCTTCCCACCAGTAGAAACGCTTGAAGATAGAAGCCTGCATCCCCTCGCCGGGATCATCCTGAAACATAAGAAAGTTGACGCCGCTCCGCATAAGGGTCTTTGCCGCAATGGAACGGAGTATGTTGTTTGCCAATTCAACGGTATAGGGGGCGAAAACCGTAAGCTTCATCTGGACCCGGAGATAGCTGACAATCTCCCAGTCCCACATTTCAACGGTGCCGAAGGAAGAGGTTAGGATGATGATGGGCAGGCTGATGCGGGCCAGTTCCGCCTTGTGCGAAAAAATAGCGCCGGTCAGCTGGGGAAAGAGGAGCGCCTCCGCTTCCGCCGGAACGGGGGAACCCAAAGGCAGTTCCCCAAAGAATTCAGCCGTATCCCCGTAAAGCTCCCCGAGCGCGGCAAGCTGCCGCCGCCGTTCTTCGTTTTCCCGTTCATTGGCTTCGGTAAAAAACAAGGGCTGTAGCCTGGTCTTCATGTTTCCCCCTCAACAAGATGACTCCGTATTAACACGGCCGGCAGGCTTCGTCAAGCTGAATGAAGACCCCCGCGTTCCCATCAATTCTCAGTTTGAATAACCACGAAAACAACCATAAACCACGCTAACGGCACGAACAAACACAAGAGTTCCAAATGAATCTCCCCGCTACGCATAAAACGTTCGCGTGGCTGCGGACCTGAGGTCCGGGTTCGTGGTTATATATCAGCATCCTTAGTGTTTATACAGTACCAGTGTCCTGTCCGAAACAAATGGGAAATATATACACTTTTTGTACGCCTCGATATACTGGAGTTGTTCAGAAACTTCAGTCAGATTAGGGCGGTTTTGAAACCGCCTGTTTTGCAGCCGCTTCAATTATCGAGCCAACGGAGGAAAGAATGTTCGGGATACGATTCGCGAAATTTGATCCCACCACCTATGTATTTAAGTACAAAAAGGGAAAGCTGCGCGCCCAGGGGGAGGGCCTGGCCTTTTATTACTACGCGCCCCGGACAACCCTGGTGGC
>JAISPH010000141.1 GCA_031275035.1 Treponema sp. | reverse complement strand
GATCCGGAGGAGGGATCCGGGGGGAGGGATTTGGGGGCGGTAAAGGGGTTGGCCTCCAGGGGAAAGCCGCCGGAGAGATTTACCGGCTGGGTTCCGGCCAGGTTTTTTTTGCCCACCTTGTCCCAGGGCCTGGCGCAGGAGGAAAACAGGCCGGCGGAGGCGAAAACAAAGACCACAAGGCCCAACACGCCCGCGGCCCTGCCGGCGCTTTTCATCTGCCGCAGTTTCCTTGCCCCGGCCTGAAAAAACCAGAACAGCAGAAAGGTCCCTATGTTCATGATCACCACGCTTGCCCCGGTGGGGGTGGCGTAAAGGTAAGAGACGATCAGCCCGGCAAAAAAACAGACCAGGGACACCAGGGCGGAGCAGAGCGTAACGCTCCGCCAGGTTTTGAAGATCCGCATGGAACTGAGGGCGGGGAACACGATAAGGCTGGAGATGAGCATGGCCCCCATCATCCGCATGCCCAGCACGATGGTAACGGCGGTGAGCAGGGCGATAACCATGTTGTACCTTCCCGCCTTTACCCCCGTGGCCCGTGCGAAGGTTTCATCAAAACTAATGGCAAAGAGTTTGTTGTAAAAAACGATAAAGAGGCCCAGGACCAGTACCGAAAGGATCACGCTTAAGTATACGTCGCTTTTACTCATGGCAAGGATGCTGCCGAAAAGGTAGTTGCACACATCGGTATTCATTCCCGTGGTCCGGGATATGATAAACACCCCCACCGCCAGGGAGCCGGTTGAAATAATGGCGATAGCCGCATCCCCCTTAATTTTACTGTTTTCGCTCAGCCTTAAAAGCAGGAACGCGGCGGACACCACCACCGGTATGGAAACCGCCAGGGGCGCAAGGTTCATCCCGGTGGCCAGGGCCAGGGCGCCGAAGCCCACATGGGAAAGCCCGTCCCCTATCATGGAGTAGCGTTTCAAAACCAGGCTGACCCCCAGCAGGGCGGCGCAGAGGGACACCAGGGCGCCGACGACTACCGCCCGGACCAGAAACGTGTAACTGAACATCTCAGCTAAAATAGTAAACATCATCCCTCCTAAGGCTGAGGATACGGTTCGCGTATTTCCGGGCCGCTTCGGTATCGTGGGTTACCATAACGATACTTATGCCTTCCCGGTTTATTTTTTGCAGCAGGGCGTAGAGATCCTCCCGTACCAGGGGATCGAGCCCCGACGCGGGTTCGTCCAGAACCAGCAGTTTTTTTCCCCCGCAGAGGGCGCGGGCCAGCAGCACCCGCCGCCGCTGCCCGCCGGAAAGCTCCCGGTAACAGCGGTTCTTCAGATCCGCCGCCCCCATCTGCCGGAGCCTTTCCTCCGCCTCCCGTTTCTCCCCGGGGCTGTAAAAGGGGCGCAGTCCCATGCCGCCCAGGAAGGCGGAGAGTACGATTTCCAGAACCCCGGCGGGAAAATCATCCTTCGCCGCCGCTTCCTGGGAAAGGTAACCGATTTCCCGGGCCCGGAGGCCCACCCGGAGGCTCCCCTGGGCCGGGTTCAGGAGCCCCAGGATTCCCTTAACCAGGGTAGTCTTGCCGGAGCCGTTCTCCCCGACAACGCAGAGGTAATCCCCCCAATCCAGGGAAAAACTCAGATCCTTGAGGACGATACGCCCCTCATAGCCAAGGGAAACCCTCTCGGCCGCTATGAGCTTTCCCCCGCCGGCGCCGTTCATTCCTCAAAACCTCCCGAAGGGAAGCCCAAAACCTCGTCCGGCCCAAGCCTGAAGCGCCGCTTTTCGCCGTTGGCGGAGAATTCGCCTTCCAGAGCTTCGGCGCTCATGTTGGCGGCGCTTTTTACCCTGCCTTCCCAATCGCTCAGCACCCGGAGGCCCGCCGGCCCCCTGAAGATCTCCCTGCCGTTGAGAAGGCCGGTAACGCCGTTCTTCCCGGTTTCCACGGTGTACTCGTCGCCGTCCCACGTCTGGGTATAGGAGATCTCCTGATCCTTCCTGCCTAAAGCGCCCCACCAGATCTCGTCAAACTGAAGGTGGACGCCGTAGAAGCGGGAAATGTACTCCAGAACGCTCAAGGCGGTGGGGCCGTAGGTGGTCCGTTTATCCGCCTCTGAAAATTCGCCGGTAAAGGGGTCGAACTGCTGGGGGAAGGTGTTGCGTTTCCCCACGCAGTCGATAAGTTTACCGCCCAGGAGGGCCATTTCGGAGTAGAAACCGTAGTTCTCCAGGGCGCGGATCGCCCGCTGGTAGCTGAGGCCCTCGCACTGTCCGCTCCAGTTGTTCTCGCTGATGTTCCTGAAGACAGGGTTGTTCACCGCTATGGAGGGAAGGGGCATGGGGGTGAAGAATTCGTCCGGGTTGAGGAGGTGCCGCGTCAGGAAACGGCGGGCCATATCCGCCGAAAAAGCGTGGTGGTACATGACCCTGAGGTTGTTGTGCTGCAAAGCCGGCATGAACCGGTTGTCCTTGCCCCGGTCGTAACAGGCGTCCCGGCTTTCATCCCAGAGGTAGGATCGGATCTTCCAGCGCACTTCGGCGGCTTTCCCGTTCCACCCGGCCTCTTTCCCGTTACCCAGGAGCCGGGACAGTTTCGCCAGGGTCAGCCGGGCATCGTGGGAATAGCCCATCACGTCCATGGACTCGATGGGAAAGACCGGATCGTCCGCGGGCGGCGTCTCGCCGGGCCAGCTCCAGCGGGCCTCGGTCGCGCCGGCGAAGCGGTTTGAGTGATCCTCCCCTGTATCGAGGGGGCACCAGATCTCCAGGCAGCCGTCGCCGTCCGAATCCCGGTACTTCCAGAGGTAGGCGTCGAAGGCTTCCAGGGAACGGTAGAGTTTATCAAGGTACCCGGCGCTCCGCTTTTTCCCCCAGTAGTAGAGATTAAGGGCGTGGTAGGGGAAACAGAAGCCCTGGAACTGGGAGAAGGCGGGTTCCGGCTTCCCCTCCACAACACTGATCCGGTAGGGGTAGCGGCCGTTTTCGTGCTGGTAATCCATGAAGAGGCTTACGTTGTTGACCGCCGCTTCCATGTTCCTCTTGGCGTACATCTCCCCGCCCATGGGCTGGGTTTCTATCCAGATTGAATTGTAGCCGCCCCCCTCAATCAGAACCGGCCGGCCGCCGAAGTCTTTTACATTGCCCTTAAGCACGGTATCCGCCGCGCCATAGAGAGCGCCCAGAAAGCTGTCGGATGTCTCAAATTTCACCGAAGTTTCAAGAGCTTTTATTTCCATGATCCATTCCCTTCTTCCCCTCCCCTTCCCCGCCACTTTACCACACCGGGAAGCCCCGTGCCGAGGGGCCGCCCGGCCTCCGAAGCGAAGCGCCAGTTGAAAAGCAAAACGCGGATTGGCGGAGAACCAACCGGGTTGGCGAGCAAGTCCGTTTAATCTCAGTCGGGGGTTCGGTTTTCTACACGGTTCCGTTCTTCGCGGTGTGTTTAATCAGGCGATCCGTTACCCAATTTTTATCATACCAAGTACAACATTCAAAAGTATCGTTTATTTCAGCCATTTTAAAACGCATTTTATCCCGCAGTGAAGCTTTAATATCCGCATAGGCAGGGTCTCCGGCAAGATCTTTCATCTGCAAGGGATCGGTTTGGTTATCGAAAAGCAGTTCCCGGTTATCCACACGATAAACGGCGTATGTATACCTCCCGGTACGGTAGGCACGCCATTCATGACCGTCTTCAAATATAGCGGTCGCCCCGGTACCCATCATCAAGGCGCCATCGGGCTCAAAGGCGCCGGGTTTTCCGAAAAGCGCGTCCTTAAGATCCTTCCCTTCCACGGCTTCCGGAACCGGAAGTTCCATCATGGAAAGCAAGGTGGGCATGATATCCACCGTATTAAGACATACATCGCAGGTACTGTTTGCCGCAAGCCGTCCTTTCCATTTTACGACAAAGGGAACCCGAACCGCCTCCTCATAAAAGATATTTTTTGCGTGCCGGCCATGGGCCCCGAAAAGTTCGCCGTGATCCGAAGTGAATATTATAACGGAATTATCCTCAAGAGCCAGATTTTTGACAGCCCCCATAAGCCGTCCGATATTGTCATCAAGATTGGCCGTCATGGCATAATAAATATTTATCCACAAGGTCAGTTCGGCCCGTTCTTTTTCATTAAGCCGCGCCCAACGATCCGCATAGGGATCGTTTTCGGGAAGATAATTTTCCGGGAGGGTGAATTCCGTGTCCTTAAAGCGTTCCATATATTTGCCGGGAACATTTTCCGGTGTCCAGGGAAGATGAGGGGTTCCCAGAGACAAAAAGAGGGCAAAGGGCTTATCCCCCTTCCCAAGCCTTTCCAGTTGTTCTATGGCTATATTTGTTTGAACATCGGGTTCATAAGCCTCGCAATAAATTTTATCCGGACTGTCAAGATGATAATAAGCGGCGGAACCGTAGTAGTTGTGATGAAAATTATAAGCGGCAAAATAACCGTTAAAGCCAAGCCGGTGCGGTCCCGGCGGAATAAAAGAATTTTCGGGGTCCAAGTGATTGCCAAACCGGGCGGCATAGAGGTGCCATTTTCCAATATAAGCGGAATCATAACCGTTTTCATTAAGCACATGGGCAAAACATCGGGGATGATGATTGGGATTCAAGCGGATTTCATTTATTACCATGCCGGTACCGGTTGTATATTTGCCGGTAAATAAAGAGGCCCGATAGGGAGCGCATACAGGATGGCCGGAAACGGCGTTAATCAAATTAAGGCCTTCATTTCGCAGCCGGTCGATATTCGGAGTCTGCGCTTTTGAATCTCCCGCATATCCCACGCTTTGATATCGGAGCTGGTCCGCAAATATATAGATTAAGTTGGGTTTTTTCATAATAGATACCTCCGGTGTCTATAAAACGGGGTAATATTTCAAAATATCTGATTTTGAAACTACCCCGAACATCAAATTTTACAAACACTGTTCTAAATTTCTGTTTTTTATTTTATCTGTTTTCTCATGTGGCGTTCGTAAGCGCCTTGTTCCGATTTAATCACCTCCGCTAAACCCATAGATTCAATCGTGGCGGTATAGGCATCGAATCCGTCCAACCGTTCCGCCCCGGTAATAAATTTGAGGACCATCTCGTCCGCATAGGTGGATATCTCCATCATAATCCGGGTGCGCAGATTTTGCTCCGCCGTAGTACGCTGATAAGGAGGCAGATTGAGACTGGAATCAACATTGGGATCATCAGCCCACAGTTTACGGGCGGCCAGGACTATGGGACTTCTTAGAATATTCGGATTACATATTACCCCGAATTCCTGGCGTTTTGGAGCAAAATGTATCTTGTAAATATAATTAGTATCTTCAGTACTGAATTTCGGGTTGTTAAGCATGAGATCGTTATAAACTTTCTGACCGTTTACCACATTGTAGTTAAACCCTTCCACGCCCCAATTCATCAGATCTGCCCCTTCCGGGGAATAGCCGTAATTGAGCCAGCGTATAACCGCTTCCTGGTTTTTAGCCTTGGCGGAAACCACCGCCATTCTGTTGTCCTTTCCGTCCAAGGGGAAAACATTGAACATTTCGTGATGGAGTTGATCTCCGGCTTTTACACGAGGATAGGGTGCCGAGGTAATTTCAAAACCCAGGCTAAGGCCTCTGCTGCAATTAGCGTCAATTGAACCGATAAACATGCCAATCTTTTTGGTATCAAAAAGGGCGGTGATTTGATTGTTGTCAACACTGGTAAAATCCTTGGATATGTATCCTCTGGTATACCACCAGTTCATTAGTTCAAGGTAATGCTTAAATTCGGGTTGTACCGGCCCATAACAAATTTGTCCATTTTCATCTTTGTAGAATTCCGGAAGTATACCGAAAGCCCCGATAAACTGCCTGACATACCCGTTTTTTGCCGGCATAAAGGGAACGATCCCTTTTTCCTGCATTGCCGCAAATAAAACATTATAATCATCAATAGTATGGGGAATATCCTTTCCTAATTCCGCGAGCACATCTTTTCTCAGGAGAATCCGATCAGCGGGCGGATCCCCATAGGGTTTATAAGCATAAAAGGCGCATATCCGGCCCGCATCATCACTTATTTCCCGGCCAAATTCCGGAACTTCCCGCATGATTTTTTGATAATCCGGGGCGTATTTTGGGATCAAATCGGTCAAATCCAGAAACACACCGTCATACAAGCCCTGAAATTCTCCACCCTTATAATAATTGCCGCAGGTAAGAATATCGGGAAGCTCCCCCGAAGCCATAAGCAGATTAAACTGCTCCCGTTCCATTCCGGAAGCAGGATGAATAAACTCAATTTTTATTCCTGTACGTTTTTCCATTTCCTGGTATGCCGTGTTTTCCGCATAGGATTTAATAAATTTTGCGGCGCCGGTGTTCATGGGAGTCCAGTAACGTAGGGTTACCGAACCGTCAGTAACGATGGGATAGCCCGAAGCCGTCATCCCGGCTTGACGCCCCGTACTTGGGCCAGCGCTGTTTGTATCCCTGCCGCCTGCGGCGAAAAGCATCAAACCACTCGTCATCATACAGAAAAAGAACATTTCAAGTTTTTTCATCTTCATAATACACCTCCAGTCTTTCAAAAATTTTATAGATCCCTT
>JAISPH010000138.1 GCA_031275035.1 Treponema sp. | reverse complement strand
CGCTGACCGCAATAAGCGACACGCCGTTGAGCAGATGAAACAAACAGAGCATCATTAAATCGGCGGGCGTTTTGATTGGAGGGCTGGGTCCATACCCCGTCGAACCAGAGGTTCGCGCTCTGCTCCGGGGAGGTTCATTGGAGGGCGGGGGTCCACACCGGCAAGCATCGAACCTTTGGTCCGCGCTTGCTTCAGGTTTGCCCCGGTTAAATTTACTGCCGCCGAAAAAATTGTAAAACCAATCTTCGGATTGGGGTATGGATCCCGCCGGTACAATAGCGTTGTTCAAAACTTCAATTGCCGCCGAACCAAGGTTCGCCAACAACCGCTTAAAAACAACCTTTTTTCCGTACAAGCCCGGATCTTCGGACTACCCCATGGTTCCCCGTCAAAGGAAAGCAGGGCGAAGGGGGCCCTTGTTTATAAAACCGGGCAATTCTTACTCATTACATTCGGGTAAATATTTCCAGTACCGGAACGGCATAAACCGGCGCTGCAAACGGGGATTCTTTCTGGCTTCATTGTTGATTGAATGGTGATAGTTCCGCCAGAGTTCCTCCCAGACGCCGGAGACATCGCCGCAGGCGGAAAACGGAAACGCCGGGGTCGGCGGAGCGCCGGCTTTTTTGCCGCTTAATTCAGACGCCGCTCCAAAGGAGACCAGTTCTGCCCTTTCTCCGTTACAGACCAGGGCAACGCTGCGTTTTTCATCAACGATAAGCCAGGAAACCGCGCCGAAACGGAGCCGGAAGTGTTCCGCCAGCGCGGGCAGGATAAAGTAATCCGGCGCGCAGCGGGCGGCGTAAAGGCCGGGAGCATGATTCTGTTCCGCCGGAGTAAAACGGAGGAGGCCCGTGAGGCGGCATATCTCCCGGTATACCCTGGCCGAAACGGCAAGGACCCTTTCCACGGCAGGATCGCTCCGGTCCCGGCAGATCCGGTCCGCCGCAGCCCGGGCTTCTCCGGTCTTGCCTTTCCCCTCCGCGGCGGCCATCACCTTCCGGGCAAAACGGATAAGTTCCGTCTCCACCGGGAGGCCGCTCATCCAGCAGGCAATAAAACGGCAATAGGCCCCGGCGGCAAGCTCAAAAAATTCCGCCGCCGTAGAAAGGCCGCATCCATCCGCCGGGGGCGCCGCCGGAAACAGCCCGGCAGGCGAAGGCTCCGCCGCAGGGAAACGTCCCTCCCATAGATCAATAAGAGATCGGTTCCTCCCCCGGCGGTCAAATTTGACTGCGGGACGGCCCGATCCGGCATCCCTGCGCAGCTTCCCCTCTGCCCCGCCGGCATTTCCGCCCCGGACCGTCTCAAGCCCGAAGAGTTCCCCCTGCGGGTCCCCGGCCGGAGACAGCTTTGACACGGAGGGCTCCTCATCCGCCTTCAGCATAAGGCAGCGGCCCAGCAGCGCAAAGAGCCCCTCCAAACTGCCGTCGTAATACACCATCCCGAAACCGCCCCTGCCGCTAAAATTCAAAGAGGGGAAGCTGAAGCCCGGATCCGTCTTCACCGGCAATGAGCCGGCGTATACGCCCGGGATCATCGGGGCGATCCAGAAAGGCGCCGTTCAGCGTGATAAAGTACCGGGCCCGTTTAAGTATTACCCCCAGCCGGCGAAGCCGGTCAAACGACAGGGAACGGGAAGCTCCGGCAAAATTTCCTGTTCCCCGGCGGCCCTCAATAATCCGCCGGGCGGAAACCGCCCCGATGCCGGGAACCCGCAGCAATTCCTCCTGGCAGGCCCGGCTTAACTCGACGGGGAAACGATCCAGGTGTTTCAGGGCCCAGGCTGTTTTAGGGTCCAGATGCGTATCCAAATAGGGACTTTCCTCCAAAATTTCACCGGGGGCAAAATGATAAAACCGTATAAGCCAATCCGCCTGATAGAGCCGGTGTTCCCGGACCAGAAGACGCCGGGAGGGCTGATCCGCGAACGGGGAGGAAGCGCCGCCGTCAACACCTTCCCCGGCGTATGCCGGGAGCCGCGGGTCCGGAATACCCCCGCCGCCGGGAACGCCCACCGGGGTAAAGGCGGAATAGTACACCCGGCGGAGGGAAAATTTCCGGTAGAGCGCCCCCGAAAGGGCAATGATGGTCCGGTCGTCCTCCGCGCTGGCCCCGACGATAAGCTGGGTACTCTGCCCCGCCGGGGCAAAGGCCGGCGTTGATTTTATCCGCCGCCGGTCTTCCTCAAACTGAGCCGCCGTCCTGGACACATCCTCCATGGCCCCGAAAATCACTTTCCCCGATTTCTGGGGAGCCAGAATCCTAAGACTCTTATCCGTGGGAAGCTCGATATTGGCGCTGAGCCGGTCCGCCCAAAGCCCCGCCTCCCGGATCAGCTTTTCCCCCGTTCCGGGGATGATCTTCAGGTGAATATAGCCGCCGTATCCCGCGGCGGTCCTCAGTTTCTTTGCCACGGCGATAAGCCGCTCCATCACCAGGTCCGGGTCGGAAAAGATCCCCGACGAGAGAAAAAGTCCTTCGATATAGTTGCGCCGGTAAAAACCACAGGTCAGTTCCACCAGCTCGTCATCGGTAAAGGACATGCGCCGGGTATCCGCCGAGGCCCGGTTTACGCAGTAGGCGCAGTCAAAGCGGCAGGCATTGGAGTAGAGTACCTTGAGGAGACTGACACAGCGGCCGTCCCCGGTCCAGCTGTGACAGACCCCGGCGGGCAGGCTGCGGCCAAAGGTTCCTCCGCCCCTTAGGGAAGATCCCCCCGGCGGGACAAAACCGGCGCTTCCCGAAGAGGCGCAGGAAGCGTCATACTTTGCCGCCGCCGCCAGGACGGACAGCTTTTCCCCCATGTCCATAAGGATACTATACGTTAGTTTAGTTATTTGCGCAAGGGAAAAGAGCGCGCTTTTCCGCCAAGGCCGGTTTTTAAAAACAGCGGCGTTACTTGAGATAGCCGGCACCCCGCTGCTGAATGACGCTTACAAAGTTGGCGATAGACCGGTTTCCTCCGCTTTCAATATCCGCGGGAAAGTAACATCCCGGCAGCTCGCCCCGGCGGCGGTGATAGCTTAGACATTCGCAGCAGACGCCGCACTTTCCGCAGCCGAAGGAACAGTTACAGCTTTGCTTGTTTTTTTCCACCGTACAGGTTCTCATACATGCTCCTACAGGCAGCCGGAATTCCGCCGCCGGCCCGGTTTTTACAGAATACGCAGTTTCTCTTCTTCGGCGTTTCTTACGGCCCGCCGCCCCCCGGAAAATGCCCGGAAGCGCTCAAGGGAGCTGTTGATTACCAGTTCCGGCGGAACCTTCGCCTCGTCAAGCAGAGCCAGGGCCTTGGTAAAATTCCCCACATCCTCCCAGTAATGGGCGTCGCTGCCGCAGCTCATCAGGGCGCCATGTTTTTTACAGAGCCGGGCCGTCTCAAGGCAATTTTTCTCGCTTCCGGGCCTTACCCTGAAGGAGCTGTTGTTTATCTCCAGGGTTTTTCCGTATTGGACCGCCGCCTTAACCACTTCCTCAATGTCGATGGGAAAGGAAGGATTCCCCGGATGGGACAGGCCGTCCACAAAGGGATTGGACAGAACCGTTACAAGGAGCCGGGTATTCCCCTCCCGGTCCAGCGACTTAAAACAGGCTTCGTGCAGTCCGGCCATGACAAAATCCAGTTTCCGCAGGTATACCGGCGTCAGATCGAGATGCCCTTCGATATTGATGATATTAGCCTCCACCCCGCGGAAGAACAGGACCCCGCCTATGGTATTGGGCAGAATTCGCAGATTGCTGAAGTGATAGGGATGGGTCCCGCCGGGAAGGGCGGGGCCGTGATCCGTCAGGACAAAACCCTTGAGCCGGCGGCGGCGGGCGCCCCGGGCAAGATCGTCAATCGTTGAATAAGCATGACCCGATGCTGTCGAATGGGTGTGGGTGTCAATTTGTATCTTCATTTTTTACTATGTAATTTCCGCTGCTCAATTTAAATTCGGCAAAGAACACAGTTCTCCACAAATTCATTATCTATTAAAGGGGTCCCGTTTGTCCATACCTTGCGGAAAGACCGGCTTCGGTTTATTACTATAAGGGAACCTAAAAACCCAGGATTTTGGTTTTTAGAGGTCATCTTTTGGAGGTCAGTTATGATCCTAAGCTGCGGCGAAGCGTTAATCGATATGGTGCCGGCGGTTCTGCCTGACGGTTCTCCGGCCTATGTACCCTGTCCCGGCGGCAGCCCTTACAATACTGCGGTGGCGGTGGGCAGGCTGGGGGTGCCCGTAAGTTTTCTGGGCCGCCTCTCCAATGACTTTTTCGGAACCATGCTGGCGGACCGGCTGGAAAAAAACAATGTCCGCACCGATTTCCTTATCCGTTCAAACCAAACCTCCACCGTGGCCTTTGTTAAGCTTGAACCGGGCCAAGAGCCCCAGTATATTTTTTATACCGAAGGAAGCGCCGACCGGTCCCTGCTGCCGGAGGATCTGCCGGCCAGACTGCCCGCGGAGATCCGCTGCATCCTCTTCGGTTCCATCGCCATGACCATGGAGCCCGTGGCTTCCACCATCGAATCCCTTATACGCCGGGAGGGGGGCCGGGGGGAGGATGCTCCGGTTATTTCGGTGGACCCCAATGTAAGACCCATGATGATCCGCGACCACGGTGCCTATGTAACGCGTTTTGAAGGCTGGATTCGGGAGGCCGTCATCGCAAAAATTTCCGAGGCGGATTATGATTTTATCTACCCCGGCCTGGGGCTGGAAAAGTCCCTGCTGAAGACCCTCGACTCGGGCCCCCGGCTGGCGGCAACCACCCTGGGAAAACAGGGCGCCATGGCTTTGCTGAAGAAGCCCGGCGGCGATATACTCCGGGTAAGCGCCCCGGTCATCGATATACCCGTGGCGGATACCATAGGCGCCGGAGATACCTTCCATGCCGCCTTCCTCTCCTGGCTGGAACTGCACGGTAAAATGTCCCGGTCCGCCCTGGGTTCCCTTTCGGAGGGGGAACTCTACGATGCGCTGTTCTTTGCCAATAAGGCGGCCTCCCTGGTCTGTTCCAAACAGGGGGCGGAGCCTCCCACCATGGCGGAGATGGAAGCCCTGAAGCAATGAGCGGCAGCAGCTTTGGTGAAATCTTCCGGGTGGTAACCTTTGGGGAATCCCACGGACCCGCCCTGGGCTGCGTCATTGACGGCTGTCCCGCGGGGCTGCGCCTGGAGGCGGAGGACATTGCCCGGGATCTGCGGCGCCGGCGGCCCGGAGCCGGGGGACCTGCCACGGCCAGGGCCGAGGCGGACGAGCCTGAGATCCTTTCCGGGATCTTTGAAGGCAGAACCCTGGGTACGCCCATTGCCGTACTTATCCGTAATACCGGTCACCGTTCTTCGGATTATGACAATCTGAAGGATCTGTACCGTCCGGGCCACGCGGACTGGACCTGGGAGGCCAAGTATGGTTTCCGGGACCACCGGGGAGGGGGCCGCAGTTCCGGCCGGGAGACGGCGGGCCGGGTTGCCGCCGGGGCTGTGGCCAGGGTCTTCCTGGCCGGGCAGGGCATCGTCCTGCGGGCCTGGACTTCCTCGGCGGCGGGGATTGCCGTGCCCGGTCCCGCCTACGAAAACATCGACTGGGAAGAGGCGGAGCGGAATCCCCTGGGCATGCCCCACCGGGAAAGCGCCGGAAAGGCCCTGGCAAAACTGGAAGAGCTGCGGCGGCAGGGGGACAGCGCGGGCTGTACTGTCAGCTGTTCCGTTCTGGGCCTGCCGCCGGGTTTGGGGGAGCCGGTCTTTGGCAAGCTTAACGCCCGGATCGCCGCCGCCATGCTTTCCCTGGGAGCCGCCAAGGGGATCGAGTTCGGCCTTGGTTTTGCCGCCCCTTCAGGCGGCGGCGCGGCGCTGAACGACCGGCCCGTTTCCGCCCCGGCGGAAACGGCATGGGCAAAGGATCTGCCCCCGGATGTTCCCGCCCTTGCCTGGCAGACCAACCATGCGGGGGGAACCCTGGGGGGCATCTCCACAGGCATGCCCCTCAACTTTACCATCGCCTTTAAGCCCATTTCCTCGATCTCCGGAAAGCAGCGGACCCTGGACCGAGGCGGGAAGATCCGGGAACTCTGCATAGAAGGCCGCCACGATATCTGCGCCGCCCCCCGGGCGGTTCCGGCGGTAGAAGCCATGGCCGCCCTGGTCCTGGCGGATCTGCTGCTGCTTCAGCGTTGCGCCCGGCTATAGGCCGCCGGGATACCCAGGATCTACCCCTTTCGGATATACAGGGGGATCGAAGTCAGCTCCTTATCGTCAATATAGAGAACAAAATTCACTATCCCGCTGCTCTTAAACTGCAGATTGGAAACGGTAAAAACCAGATGGGACACTGCCGTGGCGTTGCCCACCCCCTTAACTTCGACCTGGCCCGTTACTGTTTCCATGTTCATCTCTCCGTCAAGGTCGCGGGTTTCAATTCTAAAGATATGGTTGGAAAATTCCCACAGATCAAAGCGGATCCGGATCACCACCGAAAGCTGGGGATGTACGCAGGGGAAATTCCGGGCGATAATCGTGTCGAAGGTTCCCACAATGGTAAGTTTACCGCCGTTTTCCTGGGCAAAATCGCAGAAGGTAAATAACTCAGCTTTCATGGCAACTCCTGGGCCCGCAGGCCGTCCCTGAACCGGCACGGCGCGCCTGTATATTTTTCAAGAAATGCGGCTACCCGCCGTTCATAGGTTTCGGGATCCATACTGTAAGATTGCACATGACCGGCCCCCTGCACAACCAGTATATCCTTCTCCGCGGGACATGCCTCGTAGAGGGAATAGACCATGCGGGTAGGAACAAAGGTATCCTCCGCCCCATGGATAAAAAGGATAGGAACCCTGGCCTTTTTTACCTGATTGAGGCTTGATGCCTCCTCAAAAGAGTAACCCGCCCGCCGCTTTGCCAGGCTGCCGGCAAGGGCCGTCAGCTTCCGGGCCAGGGGTCTGCGGCGGCGGTTCAGCACATGGAGTATTTCCTCCGCCGCCGAGGTATAGCCGCAGTCCGCCACCACGGCCTTTACTTCCGGGGGCAGGTCCGCTTCCCCGGCGGTCATCATTACCGTCGCAGCCCCCATGGACACGCCGAAGAGGACAATGCCGCTTCCCCCGCCGCGCTGCTTGACCAGCCCTATCCAGTCCAGATAGTCGAGCCGTTCCAGCCAGCCGAAACCAATATACGTTCCCTCCGAAGCTCCGTGAGCCCTGGCGTCGGGGAGCAGCACATTATACCCCAAAGTATCGTGAAAAAACCGGGCATAAGCGTCCACTTCCTGGTGCCCGCCCCGGTAGCCGTGGGCCAGAATCGCCGTAAACGGCGAACCGGGGGCGGAAACATAGAAAGCCTTCAGCATTAAGCCGTCTCTGGAACGCAGAGAAACCGTTTCGGGTTCCTGGGACGCAAGCCAGGAACCGCCGCAGAACAGAAAGGGCCGCCGCCCTATGATCAAATTGAGAAGAAGAACCGGACCGTATAAAACCGCCGCAGTCAGAATCCCGGCTATCCCCAGGACACCGCCCCAAAGCATCTCCATCGCCTCATTTTAAGTGTAGTACAGTCCGCGGCTATGCTCAAGGCGTACCTTTTCTGCGGTCCGCAACGGGTATGGTCCGGCGCTTTAGGCGAACGCCGCAGTTCCCTGGGTTAGACTCCACTACGAATGAACCTCCCCGCCGCAAGGCCCTCCTCGCACAAGCGGGTTCTTGAATGTAGACCCCACTGTGAACGAAACCATTTTGTTTAATAAGCTTATTTCTTTTGTTGACAATATGCTGTTTTTCCGGCAATTAGACAATCGGGAGTATCAGGGGCATGAAACAGGCAGCGCAAGTATGTTAAATGATATAGTAAAACACAATCATTTTGATGATTTTAAGAAATTTTTAGAAACTGGAGACATTGCCAAACACCCAGCAGCGAACAGCGGGATTTACAGGTTTTTGAGATCAAAAATACACACGCTATGCAGGGGATTCAAAATTAAAAAATACCGCGAATTTCACTGACCATCACGATTAAGTCATGAATTCATTTCGAAATTTCGTGGTCCATTGCATATTTTCTGCACGGCGCAGACTAATCTTGAAAAGCCCCCCTAAGCCGTGTCCTTTAGATTAAAAACATGATAAAGTTTCTTGAGCAGGGCAATGTACACCACGACCCCCAGCAGGACAAATCCCAGAGCTACCGCCGTCTGCCATATTACCTGGGTCCGTATCCATGCGACAATGCTGTCCGCTTCCAGATCGCAGCCGATAATCCCCACCAGCTGATCCGAGGAATTGAGAATCGGGGTATAGACGGAGACAATGGTTCCCCAGATTTCATCTTGATCGATGGTGCCCAGTCTGGTTTCCTTTGTCCGTATCGTTGCCATAAATGCGGCGTCATAGGAACTGACATCTTCCTCCGTTCCCAGGGGCGAAAAATTTTCGGTATCTTCCGGCGGCGCACTGCCGTCAATGATGTACCGGAAAACGCTGCCCTCCGCCGGGGCCATGGTGTACAGGTAAAGACAGTCCGTGCGCTCCTTGATCTCCAGCATTTTAAGCCTGGTTTCTTCATAAAACGGATCCTGCGGATTCAAGGATTTGGCCAGGGCTTCAAATTTATCGCCGTCAATAATTTCTGCCGTCTGGTTCACCGCAGGAAGGGCGATACGGGAACATATAAACCGGATTACCGTATTAACCTGCAACAGCGAAGTGAGAATAAACACGCCGAAGACGGCGGTAAAGAAAAATATGAAAAAAAGGGTCAACTGGAATCTGAGGGAAGCCAGATCCCGGGCTCTGACTTCAGTTTCATCAACCGCCATACCGTTCTCCCCGCCCGTCTAGGACGCTTTGTTTACCGCCGGAGCTGTTTCCAGGGGAATAGCAATGGTGAACACCGTACCCTTTCCCGGTTCGCTCTGCAGTTTTATGGTGCCGTGCAGATCACGTATCCGCTCCCGTACCAGGTTAAGCCCTATACCGCGGCCCGCATGGACATCCGCCTCTTCGGCGGTGCTGAATCCGGGTAAAAAGATAACCTTGAGCAGCTGATTCTTATCCTGGGCTTCTTCCGGGCTTCGGATCATGTTAAGGCTCTCGGCCTTTCTGCGGATCTTGTCAAAATCAAGGCCCCGGCCGTCGTCGGAAAACTTGATGCAGACCTTGTTATCAAGGTATTTGATGGAAAGCTTAATAAAACCTTCCTTGTCCTTGCCGGCAGCCTCCCGGTCTTCCGGCATTTCAATGCCGTGGTATACGGAATTGCGGACCAGCTGGGTCAGCACTTCCTTGATCACCCGCCGGGGGCCGTATTCAAGCACCATTCCGTCAAGTTCATCAAGTATAAAGCGGACCTTCTTGTTCATGGCGGCGGCGGCCTTTTCGCAGGCCTTGGTCAGGGTTTCTATCAAAACATGCCGGTCCTGCCGCCGGCTGTCCCCGGACGCCACCTTAAAGGACTGGATCTTGGCGATGGTTTCTTTGAACTTGTCCTTTTCCTGCATAATCTTCTCAAGTTCCACCGTAACGTGCAGTACATTTTCAAAGAGAATCTCTTCCTGTTCCCGGATGTTCTTTATCTTGGTTTCCAGCTCATGGAGTTTGCCGCTGAAATTTTCCAGCCCCAGAATAAGGGCGTTTGATTTGATGGCATGAACGGACTGATACATCTCCACCATGGCGTCTCTGGCGGAGAGATCCTTGTTTTTCAGAATGGCGTTGATCCGGTTAAATTCATACTCCGTATCTTCGATAAAATCGCCGAAGACCCGGGGTTCCACCTGAATAACCTGGAACAGGGACCGCATTTCCTCTTCCCGCTTGCCCTCCTCCGCCGCAAGCTGCTGCTGGAGCAGTTTTGCAGTGGTAATATCCTCCAGGGATCCCAGGATAAAGAATTTACCCTGGCCCCGGTCCACGGTGGTAAAACTGGTACGGAGGATCTTCTCCTCCCTGGAGAATTCGTTAATATAGGTAAACTCGGAAATGGGATTTATCTCTTCCAGCATCTTGGCGTCGAAGGAACGGCCGATAACCATGCCGAAATAATCCTCCAGGGTATCCCGCTCCTTTGCCTTGATCGAGGCGGACAACAGACTGGTAAACTTTTTACCCCTCAGTTCATCCAGCTCAAGCACGCTCTCCATGGCCTTTGAATAGGCGGGCTGAATAACATAGTCCTTGTCCATGAGGAAAATGCCTACCTTCAGATTGTCCTTCATGGCGGTTATTTCATCCCGTTCAGTCTTCAGCGCCGCCATGAGCTGTTTGCCCCACCGGTCTTTCAAGATACGGATCTGCTCGTACACAATGGTCAGCACCACCACCAGGACATACACGGCGATAAGCCGGAAGGCCACGGGAAGCACATAGCTGAAACCCGCCAGGCCGGGAATGATGGTAAAGATCATCACCGAGGTGAGGAGCAGTCCCGAAAAAATGGAACCTAAATACAAACCCAGAATAAAAATAGCGATGAGGGGGTAGGAATAGATCCACAATCCGGCAAAGCCCTGCTCCCCGCCGCTTAAAACAAGCATGGCGCAGAGCGCGCCAAAGATCCCGATGGGGATCGCGGCGGCGGCAACGAAGGGCGCCCTGGTCCTGAGCACCAGAACATCAAGGGCGCACATTAATCCTACCAGCAGATCGATGATTCCCCGCACGGGATTTCCGCTGAGTATGACGGTGCTTCCGAAAATGATCAGAAAGGCGGAGCCCAGCATCAGGGCAATGTTGAAAATAACGTAACGGACCATCTCGTCCATTACCGCATCATCCCGGGGGTTTTCAAATTTATTACTTGACAGAAACCGTAACAGCCTGTCGCTTCTTTCTGCCATTTTAGGCTCCCTTGACCGACTCTATCGCCACCGAAAGAACAAAGGTACTGTTTTCAAAAACCCTGAAGGGTATGCAGATGATCCGGGCCTGATTATTGGGCCACTTAATGGAATGATCCTTCCCCTTGACAATGGTCGGCAGGGAAATGACCAGCCGGAAGCTCTCCTCCAGGCCCTTTTTGGCGTTCCCCGCGATGATGTTGACGATTTCTCCCACGGCATCCACGACCTCGTCGTCCAGATCCTTGTGTTCGCTGCCGGTGAGCAGTCCCGTAAGTTTTACCGCCAGATCCTTCTTCATAGAGATAACCACCGCCCCCCGGGCTTCGCCGGTAAGTCCGATTACCGCAGAAATATCCCAGTCGTAAACCGCTTCCTTTTCCGCAAAGTGGGGCCGATCGGCGGTAAGATCGACGCCGATAAATTCCTTAAAAACATTGACGCATACGTCCACAAAGGGTTGAATATACTGTTCCATCTTTTACCTCACCTAAAGCGTAACTTTTGACAGTTTTTCGGCGAATATTTTTTCATTCACCGGCTTGATAATATAATCGGTAGCTCCGTTTTTTAAAGCTTCAATAACATTATACTTTGCCGCCTCACTGGTAACCATAATGATGGGCAGTTCCTTGTACACCTCCATGGCTCTGACTTTCTTGAGAAAATCAAGTCCCGACAGCTCCGGCATATTCCAGTCCAGAAGTACCAAATCGATTTTCTGGCCCTCTATTTGGCGCAACGCCTCATTACCATTGCCGGCTTCCACAAATTGACAGGGAATATGCATTTGAGAAAAGGTATTTTTCACAATATTCCGCATGATTCGGGAATCGTCAACCACAAGCACCGTTTTCATATTTTTCTCCTTTTCATGGTTTATAGGTCAAATTACAGCATGGTTCCCGGCAGATTACGTTGAAGGGCTTACTGCCGGTTCAAAAAACACAACCCTGTTTCTGCCCGCCTTTTTTGCTTCGTAGAGCGCTTTATCGGCGTTGCTGATAAGCTGCTGTATATAGCTTTCCTCCAGGGGGCCGTCATCGAACGCCGTCTCGGCAACGCCGAAACTTGCCGTCAGGGGGATCAGGCTGCCGTCGATTTTGACCGGATTGACCGCCAGGGCCTCCCTGATCCGTTCAGCAATGGCTATCCCCGTGGATTTATCCGCATTATTAAAGAGGAAAATGAATTCCTCCCCCCCATAACGGCCCATAAAATCGGGTTTCCGCAGGGAAGCGGCCATGATGCTGACGGTATGGCGCAGGGCCTCATCCCCCGCCAAATGACCGTAGGTATCGTTAAAATGTTTGAAATGATCAATGTCCATAATAACCATACAGCAGGGGATGCGGCGTTCCATGGCAACGCTGAGCTCCGCCATGGCCCGGTCAATAAAGGAACGGCGGTTCAGCGCCCCCGTAAGGGGATCGTGGCTGGCAAGGAACTTAAACCGGGATTCGCTTGCCTGAAGGGCCTCCACCGCCGAATTTCGCAGATCCACCTCATTTCTGAGGTTGTTGGTCAGGGCGGTAAGGGCTTCCTCCTTTCTCTTCAGCATATTCAGGGTCGTGTCGAGCTGACATACCATGTTGTTAAAGGCGGTGGAAAATTCCCCCATAAACTGGACCCGCTGACTGAAATCCCCTTGTTCCACCATCTTTACCTGCCAGATCATATGCCGCAGATGGGCCTGCAGGGACTTCAGGCAGCCGGGAATAATACCCCGGATCCTGATATCCGGGGAGAGATCCCCCACAGAAAAAGCATAAACCACCTCCCGGATAGCCTTGAGATCGGTATGAATCTCCTGCATTACAGGGTCCTCCGCCAAAGGTCCTTCAAGCTCCGGAATAGCATTGTCTTTAAGAAGCTTTTTTATATGATCTAAGGCCTGCTGTTCCCGCCCATCCATTGTTTTGTGATTTAGGAGGCTTTTCCTTTTGCCTCAAACCTGCATGTCCGCGAGCCGGTGCACCAGCAGTCAATTTCCCGCACATCAAAACCTTTGCCGCTGAAGGATTCCAGAATCCCCTGGATAAAACCCTCGTCGTAGACACAGATCACGTCGGATGTGTCGGGAAGGCCGGAACAATCCAGATCTTCGTCAACGGTAAAGATAAAGTGTCCCCCGTCGGCGGCGGCGTCTTCCACCCTGAAAATACCGATGCCGAAACGGTTAAAGGTTTCCTGTATCTTATTGGCCAGGGAAGCCACGTCGGAGGCGTCGGAGAGGAATTTGTCAAAGAAGGATTTTCCCGCCAAAACCCCGGCCTCCCGGAAAATCGTATCCGTCGCATCGGTACCGTACCTTTGTTCCAGAATATCCCGCAGGGTAAACTGAAAGAGCCGGTAGGTCTCTATCCTGGTATTAGGACCAAGACTTGGGCGGGCAATCTGCATATCCGCCCCAGTAGTGTTTTCCCAGGAAAATTTATACTTACGCCGATCTTCTGCCATGTTAACCTCCAAAAATTTGTATTCATTTTATCCCATATCAATGTTTTTTACTAGTATTTCCCGGCGGTTTTGGGATATGACTATAGCATGAACGAATTTGTCCACCTCCATGTCCATTCCGACTTTTCCCTCCAGGACGCCGCCGTTACCGTCCAGAGCCTGGCCGACCGGGCGGAGGAACTGGGGATGCGGCACCTGGCCCTGACGGACCACGGCAATATGTTCGGGGCCATGGACTTCCTGGCGGCCTGCAGGGAAACCGCCGGGAAAGGCGGAAAGTCCGTAAAACGCAGCAATCCCATCCATCCTATTATCGGCTGCGAGGTTTACGTGGCCTCCGGGTCGCGGTTTAACAGAAAGTACACCCAGGACAGGGCCAAATACTTCCACCTTGTCCTTCTGGCCTCCAACAGGCAGGGCTACTTCAACCTGGTCAAACTCTGTTCCTGCGCCTATACCGAAGGTTTCTATACCCGGCCCAGGGTCGATGACGAGCTGCTGCAGCAGTACCACGAAGGCCTGATAGCCCTTTCCGCCTGCGTCGCCGGGGAAATTCCCCGGCTTATAGGAGAGGGTAAAACGGCGGAGGCGGAGGATAAGGCCCGGTTCTACCGGGATCTCTTTGGGGAGGGCAATTTTTACCTGGAGATTCAGGATCACGGCATCCCCGCAAACATACTGAAGGGCTCCCTTTCCCAGCGGGAAATAAACGAGGTCATAGCCGGCATTTCCCGGCGTACCGGCATCCCCCTGGTCGCCACCAACGATGTACACTACCTTAAACAGGAAGACGCCGTCGCCCACGACATACTCCTCTGCATAGGCACCGCCCAGCTCAGAAACGAAGAAAACCGGAAAAAAAAGTACTTTGGCGATCAGTTTTATCTTAAAAGCGGAGACGAGATGGCCGCTCTCTTCTCCAAATACCCCGAAGCCATCGCCAATACGGTAAAAATTGCGGAACGCTGCATTACGGATATACCCCGTATCGACGTTAAGGATCTGCCCAAATTCCTGCCGGAATTTGAAATTCCCCCGGACTTTGCCGGCGCCGACGCATACCTCAGGCATCTTACCATGGAGGGTCTTAAAGAACGCTATCCCGGCATGAACGAAACGGCGGTAAAGCGGGCGGAATACGAGCTGGATGTGATTATCCAGATGGGCTTTACCGGCTACTTCCTCATCGTCGAGGACTTTATCAACTGGGCCAAGGCCCAGGGCATCTCCGTAGGACCAGGCCGGGGTTCCGGCGCGGGGTCCATTGTAGCCTATGCCCTTAAAATCACCGATATCGATCCCCTCAAGTACGATCTGCTCTTTGAGCGCTTCCTCAATCCTGAACGCATCAGCATGCCCGACTTTGACGTGGACTTCTGCAATGAACGCCGTGAAGAGGTGATACGCTATGTTACCGGCAGGTACGGCAAGGAACGGGTGGGTCAGATCATCACCTTCGGAACCCTAAAATCCAAGGCGGTAATAAAGGACGTGGCCCGGGTTCTGGGCTTCAGCATCCCCGAGTCGGAAATGATCACCAAGCTCATCCCCGGGGACCCCAAAATAACCCTGGCAAAGGCCTTTGAGGGGGAGCCCAAACTGAGGGAACTGGAACAGAACTCCCGGTATACGGAACTTTTCTCCCTGGCCCGGAAGCTTGAGGGCCTGCACCGGCACGCCAGCATACATGCCGCGGGGGTGGTCATCGGCAAATCCGCCCTGGACAACTACGTGCCCCTCTACCGGGACCCCAAAACCGGAGGGGTGGCTACTCAGTATACCAAGGATCACCTGGAACAGTGCGGCCTGGTCAAGATGGACTTTCTGGGCCTTAAAACCTTGGACGTGATCAAGCGCACCGAAGAACTGATCCGCCGCCGGGGCGGCGAATACGCCGGCTTCAGCACCGGGAACATCAGCGAAAGCGGAACCCCCGAAGCAGAGGCGGCTTTTAAGATGCTGGGCGAGGGAAAGAGCTTTGAGGTCTTCCAGTTTGAATCCGAGGGGATGCAGAATATCCTGAAACAGGCCGAACCGGGAAGCATCAAGGATCTTATCGCCTTGAACGCTTTGTACCGGCCGGGCCCCATGGACAATATCCCCCAGTACATCGAATCAAAGCACGGCCGCCGGAAAATCGAATATCCCGATCCCTGCCTTGAGGATATCCTGAAGGAAACCTACGGGGTTATTACCTATCAGGAACAGGTCATGCAGGTGGCCCAGCGTATCGCGGGGTTTACCCTTGGTCATGCGGACGAACTGCGCCGGGCCATGGGAAAGAAAAACATGGAAAAGATGGTCAAGGAGAAGGAGCAATTTATCTCCGGCGCCGTGGAACGGGGGTTTAAGCGGGAACTGGCGGACAAGATCTTTGAAACCCTGGTTCCCTTTGCGGGCTACGGTTTTAACAAGAGCCATGCCGCAGTCTATGCGGTGGTGGCCTACAAGACCGCCTACCTCAAGGCCAATTTTCCCGCGGAATTTATGGCCGCCAACCTTACCAACGAGATCAACAGTACCGACAAGGACAAGCTTTCCGCCTGTATCGACGAGTCCCGTAAAATGGGCCTGGCCATCGATCCGCCGGATATTAACCATTCGGAAAAAGTTTTTTCCGTCGTGGACGGCCGCATTGTTTACGGCTTTCTGGGGATCAAGGGTCTGGGGGAGGCTTCGGCGGAGGAGATCATCAGATGCCGGGCGGCGGGTCCCTACAAAGATTTTATGGATTTCCTTAACCGGGTGGATATTAAGACCGTGGGAAAAAAGGTGATAGAGCTCCTCATCCTCACCGGATCCTTTGACCGGTTCGGCGTTTCCAGGGCGGTTTTGCAGGGCAGTCTGGAACGGGCGGTGGAGTATGCCCAGAACATCAAGGACGAAGCCAAGTACGGGCAGGCCAGCCTCTTCGGGGATGCGGAAGAAAAGGAATATTCGGCCTTTGAATTTGAACCGTTCCCCGAAAAGAGCCGGGAAGAACGGCTTACCATCGAAAAGGAACTGATCGGCTTTTATTTCTCCGGTCATCCCATGGATGATTATAAAGAACTCTGGCAGCGGCTGGTAAAGCTTGATCTGGGCCGGCCCGAAACTTTTGTCCCCGGCCGCTATATGCTGATGGGGATCATCAAGACCATTAGGCCCCATGTAACCGGCCGGGGCGGAAAGATGGCCTTTGTTTCCCTGGCGGATCACCGGGGCGAAATTGACGTAACCTTTTTTTCCGGTCCCTGGGAAAAATGCCAGGATAAGATTACCGCCGGCCGGGTCGCCATACTTCAGGGAAAGCTTGAGTATCAGCCGGACAAGGACCGCCACAGCTTTCTGGCGGATGAATGTTTTTCTCCGGAAGAGGCGGAGGCGGTCCTGGAAAGGGAGGCGGCCTTCTTTAAGCTGATGGATGTTTACCGGAATGTCTGGGAGGGAGAGGTGCGGGTCAATCTGACCAGGCCGGAAGAGGCCGATCCAAAAGAGGAGTATACCCTTATCGGCATTTTGAAGGATCTGCGCCCCTTTCATACCCAAAAGGGCAGCGACATGGCCTACGCCTCCCTGGCGGACTATAACGGCGAAATCGGGGTTACCATCTTCCCCAAACCCTGGAGCGAGTTGAGGGACAAACTGAAGAACGGCGCCGTTACCGCCCTGCGGGGTAAAATCAAGAATGATTCCTTCAAAAACAGGTTCGCCTTCTATGCGGAGACCATGCTGAATCTTGACAGGTTAAAAAGCAGTTATGAAAACAAGGGGCCGGGCGCCGCCAGGGAGGGCGCCGCCGTGAATGACGGCGAAGCCCCGCCGGAAGGCGCCGTCATGGATGGCGCCGCATCGCCGCGGCAGGACACGCCGTCCCGGACATCTTCCGCGGCGCCCTGCCGGGAGATCCACATTGGGCTCAACGCCGGAGCGGCGGAACGGGAAGAAACCCTCTACCCCCTGCGGGATCTGCTCATGGGCGCCGCCATGGAAGGCGCCGCCGGCTTTTGCCCGGTCTTTATCCATGTCCCCGATTTTAGGGGAGAAACGGTGATCCGCGCCGCCCCCCGGATCAGCCTCCCCGCCGATACCGAGAACCTCGATACCCTGCGGCGCTGCGCCGGCGTTGCGGAAGTGTGGAGCCGGCCCTAGAAAGACAGAGGAAACCCCGCCCGTTTTAGATGTATTGCGTCTATATCGCCCCGGCCCCTCCACCCCG